>NZ_JBFAVD010000040.1:0-58036 GCF_040679615.1 Streptomyces sp. NPDC052225
AGTTCCCCGCGCCCCTGAGGCATGCGCTGCGCGCAGCCTCCCCAGGGGCGCGGGGAACTGCGCGACCAGCCCCCACCGGTCCGCGGCCTTCCGCGAACCGATGTCCCACGGCGCCTAGAAGAAGGTCCGGACGTAGTCCACGACCGTGCCGTCCGCCTCGACCACCGGAATCAGCTGCCACTTGTCGAACGACGTGCACGGATGCGACAGGCCCATGCCGACCCAGTCGCCCACCTCGACCTCGGCCCCCGCCTCCAGGCGGAGCCACCCGTGCTGGTCGGAAAGGCCCGTCACCGAGATCCCCTCAGCCGGCCGCTCCCCGTCCGCGCCCCGCACCACCTGGGCCTCAGGAAGATCCAGGTCGTACGCCGCATCGCGCTTGCCCGCGTTCGTGAACGCCTGGTCCGGTGCCGGGCGCGAGACCACCTGCGCCCACAGCCGGAACGCCGGATGCAGCGCGCCCTCCTCCGGCACCCGGTTGAACGGCGTCAGATGCCGGTAGTGGCCGTCGTCGTGCGAGACGTACGCGCCGGACCGCAGCAACTTCCGTACGGGCAGCGACAGTTCAGGGATCTCGGCGAAGACGTCGGCCACCGCGTCGAACCACGCGGAGCCCCCCGCACTGACCACGATCTCGTCGAGCCCCGCGAAGCGCCCCGCCTTGTCGAAGTCGGCCGCCAGCGCGACGAGCCGGCGCAGCCAGGCCCGTACGCGCTCGGTGTCGGCCTGCGGGACCTCGCCCTCGTACCCGGCGACGCCCACGAGGCGGAGTGCCGGCGCCGACGCCACCGCGTCCGCGACGGCCCCGCACTCCTCCTCCGTGCGGACGCCGGTGCGCGCACCCTCGCCCGCGCCGAGTTCGACGACGACGTCGACCGGCCGGGAGGCGCCCGCGGCGGTCAGCGCCGCGTCCATCAACCGCGCGCCTCGTACGGAATCGACGTAACAGATGAACCGGAAGTCCGGGTGGGAGTCCAGTTCTTCCGCGAGCCAGCGCAGCGCCGCCGCATCCACCAGCTCGTTCGCGAGGAAGATCCGCTCGATGCCGAACTCCCTTGCCACGCGCACCTGGTGGGGGACCGCGAGGGTGATGCCCCACGCGCCGTGCTCGATCTGGCGCTGGAAGAGCTGCGGGGCCATGGACGTCTTGCCGTGCGGCGCGAAGTCCAGGCCGTGCCGGGCGGAGTACGTCTCCATGAGCGCGAGGTTGTGCTCCAGGCGCTCGGCGGAGAGCGCGAGGACGGGCGTGGTGAAGCCGTCCGTGAAGAGGTTCAGGCGGCGGGCCGCGAGTTCGGCGACCGTCAGTCCTTCGGCCTCGGGCGGCAGTCCCTTGAAGCGGAAGTCCACCCGCTCCCGCGCCAGGTCCTCAAGAGTCATGGAGCCTCCTCCAGGCCGACGGTTGCAGCATGTGCAACGGTCATTGCGTATGTCGCTTACTGCTGTCTAACATCCGAGCCGACGCCGGGTCAACGGAGCCGTTGACCCCCAGCCGCGAGGAGGACACCCCACCGTGACCAGCAGCGAACAGGCACCGACGGACGTCGTCGCACTCGGCGAGTCCATGGTCACGTTCCTGCCCGCCACGGCCGGCCGCCTCGCCGATGTGGCCTCCTTCGACCGCGGCATCGGCGGCGCCGAGTCCAACGTGGCCTGCGTCCTCGCCGCCGCCGGGCACCGCGCCCGCTGGGTCAGCCGGGTCGGCGCCGACGGGTTCGGCGACCACCTGGTGGAGGCGATCGGCGCGTACGGCGTCGACGTGAGCCACGTCCGCCGCGACCCCGCCCGCCCCACCGGCATCTACTTCCGCACCGCGGGGGACCGCGCCACCGACGCCCACGAGGTCGCCTACTACCGCGCCGGGTCCGCCGCCTCCGCCATGTCGGCCGCGAACACGGACCTCGACGCGCTGCGCTCAGGACGCGTCCTGCACCTGTCCGGCATCACCGCCGCCCTGTCGCCCGACTGCCTCGACCTGCTCCGTAGGGTGATGGGGACGGCCCCCGTCGTCTCCTTCGACGTCAACTTCCGGCCCGGCCTGTGGGCGGACCCGGCCGACGCGCGCGTCCTGCTCGACCTCGCCCGCAGCGCCGACCTCGTCTTCGTCGGCGAGGACGAGGCCGAGGAGGCGTTCGGGATCACCGGCGGCCCCGACGCGATCCGCGCCGCGCTTCCCGAGCCGGCCCTGCTCGTCGTGAAGCGGGGCGCCGAGGGGGCTGTCGCGTACGACGCCGAGGGCGGCCGGTACGAGGAGCCCGCCCCGCGCGTCGACGTCGTCGCCGCCGTCGGCGCGGGCGACGCCTTCGCCGCCGGGTTCCTCTCCGCCACCCTGCGCGCCCTGCCCGTCGCCGCCCGCCTGCGCCACGGCCACCTGTGGGCCGCGTCCACCCTCACCGTCCCCGGCGACCTCGCCGTGCCACCGAGCCGCGCCCACGCCGACCGCCTGGCCGCACTGGAGCCCGCCGCGTGGGAGACACTGCACCTCGGCCCCGGGTGGACTGCGACCGAACCCCTCCCGGAGAGGCCCGCCGAGGAGGTACGTACGCCATGAGCCAGACCGTCGACCGCGCGCTCAGCATCCTGCCGCTGCTCGCCGAGGGCCCTGCCGACCTGGGCCAGGTCGCCGACCGCCTCGGCGTCCACAAGTCCACCGCGCTGCGCCTGCTGCGCACCCTGCACGAGCACGGCCTGGTCTTCCGCCAGTCCGACCAGCGCTACCGGCTCGGCGCCCGCCTCTTCGCCCTCGCCCAGGAAGCCGTCGAGAACCTCGACGTCCGCGAGATCGCCCACCCCCACCTCGTCGAACTCAACGAGAAGGTCGGCCACACCGTCCATCTCGCCGTTTACGAGGAGGGCGAGGTCCTCTACATCGACAAGGTCGAGAGCCGCTACCCGGTGCGCATGTACTCGCGCATCGGCAAGCCCGTGGCCATCACGGTCGCCGCGGTCGCCAAGCTCCTCCTCGCCGACCTCACCGAACCCGAGCGCCGCGCCGTCGCGGAGAAGCTCGACTACCCCATGTACACGGCCCGTTCCACCCCCAACGCCCCCGCGTTCCTGCGGGAGTTGGCCACGGTGCGCGAACAGGGCTGGGCCACCGACCTCGGCGGCCACGAGGAGTCCATCAACTGCGTCGGCGCGCCCGTCCGGGGCGCCGACGGCCGGGTCGTCGCCGCCATGTCGGTCTCCGCGCCGAACGTCGTCGTCACCGCCGAGGAACTCCTCACCCTGCTCCCGCTGGTGCGCCGCACGGCGGAAGCCATCAGCAGGGACTACTCAGGTACCGGCACGGCAGCCGGTAACACCCCTACCAAGGAAGCCAGTTCAGACTCATGACCTCCAGCACCGAGAAGATCGCGCTCACCCCCGCCACGCACACCACGCCGCCCGCGAAGTTCTCGCACGGCGTCAAGAAGGGCAACATCCTCCAGGTCGCCGGCCAGGTCGGCTTCCTCCCGGCCGAGGAGGGCAAGGCGCCCACCCCGGCAGGCCCGACGCTGCGCGAGCAGACCCTCCAGACCTTCGCCAACGTCAAGGCGATCCTCGAAGAGGGCGGCGCCACCTGGGACGACGTCATGATGATGCGCGTCTACCTCACGGACGTCGACCACTTCGCCGAGATGAACGCCATCTACAACGAGTACTTCGAGGAGCAGGGCCTGAAGGCTCCCGCCTCCGCCCGCACGACGGTCTACGTCGGTCTCCCGGCGGGCCTGCTCATCGAGATCGACGCGCTCGCAGTCCTGAGCTGAGCGCGTTCTGCCTCTGGTTCCACCCGTACGTCGTCACGGTGCGGCGACCCCCTCGCAGTGGGGGTCGCCGTGCCGCGATCCCCCCTGCCCGAAAGCACCATGCACTTACGAGGTCAACGATGTCCCCGTTCGCTCCGCTCGCGTCCGCCGCCCCTGTGTCACCACCACCCCACACCGGCGGCATCCTCACGATCGTCGACGGCACCGCAGGTCTGCTGACCGTCGCGTTCCTCGGCATAGTCCTGCTGCTCTTCCTGATCATCAAGGCGCGCATACAGCCCTTCGTGGCGCTGCTCGCGGTCTCCATAGCCGTCGGCCTGGGCGCCGGGCTCTCGGTCACCGAACTCTTCGGCACCGTCCAGAAGTCCGACGCCGTCTCCACCATCGAGTCCGGCATGGGCGGCACCCTCGGACACGTCGCGATCATCATCGGCCTCGGCACCATGCTGGGCGCGGTCCTCGAAGTCTCCGGCGGCGCCGAGGTGCTGGCCTCCCGCCTCCTGAACCTCTTCGGCGAGAAGCGCGCGCCCCTCGCGATGGGCCTGACCGGCCTGATCTTCGGTATCCCGGTCTTCTTCGACGTCGGCATCTTCGTCCTCGCGCCGATCGTGTACGCGGCCGCCAAGCGCGGCGGCAAGTCGATCGTCCTCTACTGCATGCCGCTGCTCGCGGGTCTGTCGATGACCCACGCGTTCCTGCCTCCGCACCCGGGCCCGGTCGCCGCGGCAGGCCTGCTCAAGGTCGACCTGGGCTGGGTCATCCTCATGGGCATCGTCTGCGGCATCCCCGCCGTGCTCGCCGCCTGGGGCTGGGCCGCCTGGATCGGCAAGCGGATCTTCGTCCCCGTACCGCAGGACATGGTCGAGGCCGCCGACGAGGCCAAGGCCGCCCTTGAGGCGGAGCAGCGTGCCGCGGGGGTGACCCCCACCGAGAAGCCGGTCCCGCTCACCACCGTCTTCACGATCATCGGTACGCCCCTGATCCTGATCCTCCTCGCGACGTTCTCCTCGATCGCCTTCGACCCGTCCACGGGCCGCTCGGTCATCGAGTTCTTCGGCCACCCGTTCGTGGCGCTGACCATCGCGCTGCTGATGGCGTACTACCTGCTCGGCATCCGCCGCGGCTGGTCCCGCAAGTCCCTGGAGACGGTGTCGACGGCCTCGCTCAAGCCGGTCGGCAACATCCTCCTGGTGGTCGGTGCGGGCGGTGTCTTCGGTGCCGTCCTCAAGGCGAGCGGCATCGCGCAGGCCTTGTCGGACACCTTCAACGACGTGGGCCTCCCGGTGATCGTCCTGGCCTACCTGATCTCGCTCGTCCTGCGGGTCGCCCAGGGCTCGGCGACGGTCGCGATCGTCACCACGGCCGGCATCGTCGCACCGCTCCTGTCCGAGGGCGACTACTCGCAGGCCTTCACCGCCCTCGTCATCATGGCGATCTCGGCGGGCTCGATCTTCGCCTCGCACGTCAACGACGGCGGCTTCTGGATGGTGTCCAAGTACTTCGGCATCTCCGAGCGCGACACCCTGCGCACCTGGACCGTCCTCGAATCGGTGCTCTCCGTGGCCGGGTTCGCGGTCGCGGCGGTGGTCAGCCTGTTCGTCTAGCGGCGTCCTGTGCGCCGTCCTCTCGCGGGGCGGCGCACACCCGTCAGGCCACCGGGCGGCTATCCCCGTGCCGCCTCGGCCACGTCCCCCGCGTCGGCCCTCGCGAAGCCTTCGCGGCGGATCCGCTCGGTGCCCCAGGCGCCGAGCGCCCCGAGCGCCTGGTTGAGCGTGCGTCCCGGCTCGGTCAGGGAGTACTCCACGCGCGGCGGCACCTCGGCGTACACCTTCCGGTGCACGAGGCCGTCCTCCTCCATCTCGCGCAGGTGCTGGGTGAGCATCTTCTCGCTCACCCCGGGCAGCCCCCGCCGCAGTTCGGCGAAGCGGCGCACCCCATGGGCGTCGAGCTCCCAGAGGATCAGCCCTTTCCACTTGCCGCTGACCACGTCGAGCGCGGCGTCGATGCCGCAGATGTACGGCCCGTTCCTCGGTGCCCTGGCCATCCCCGCCCCCTTGCTGATGCGTCAGTACCGCTTACCAAAAGGTGAGTACCGCAGAAAACAGTGCGTACTTCCGAGATTAACGGCGCTCTCTGATCATCGAGGCATGAACGGACCTCGGCACCACACCACCAGCAACAGCCCCGCCGTCACCGTGATCGGGCTCGGCCCGATGGGCCGGGCGATGACCCGCACGCTCCTCGCCGCCGGACACCCCGTCACCGTCTGGAACCGCACCGCCGCCCGGGCGGACGACGTCGTCGCCGCCGGCGCGCGGCTCGCGCCGACACCCGGCGAGGCGGTCGAGGCCGGTGACCTCGTGATCCTCAGCCTCACCGACTACCGGGCGATGTACGACATCCTCGGCGCGGCCACGCCATCGCTGGCCGGCCGCACCCTGGTCAACCTGAGTTCGGACACCCCCGACCGGACGCGCGAGGCGGCGGCCTGGGCGGCGGAGCACGACGCCGCCTTCCTCACCGGCGGGGTCATGGTCCCGGCGCCGATGGTCGGCACCGACGCGGCCCACGTCTACTACAGCGGCCCCGAAGACGTGCTGGCGAACCACCGCACGACGCTGGCGCGGCTCGGCGCACCGAAGTACCTCGGCGCGGACCCGGGGCTGGCACAGATGATGTACCAGGCCCAACTCACCGTGTTCCTCACCACGTTGTCGTCCCTGATGCACGCCACGGCGATGCTCGGCAGCGCCGGGATGAAGGCGGCACGGGCGCTGCCGGAGCTGCTCGCCTCCGCCGACGCGATCGGCGCCATCCTGCGGGCCGGCGAGGAGACCCCCGGCGCCGCGCTCGATGCCGGAGAGCACCCCGGCGACCTCAGCACCGTCACCATGATGGGCGCGACGGCCGACCACATCGTCGACACCAGTACGGCGCTCGGCCTCGACCTCGCGCTCCCGCTGGCCGTGCAGGCCCACTACCGGCGCGCCATCGAGGACGGGCACGGCGGCGACAACTGGACCCGCATCGTCGACGGCATCCGCGAACCCCGCTGACCAGCGCAGAGCATCTGTGGCATGGTGCCCGCGGCGACGGCACGGGGCTGGCACAGGGCTGACACGGGGGACTGGGTGCGCCCACACGGCGCGGCACCGGCAGCGCCACGACCGGGGCCACGGCGGCGCCCCTCTCCAAGGGCGCCCTCGCGATCGGCGCCGCCGCCGGACCCTGCCGACCGCTTCGTGACCAAGGTGTGAGAGCCCGGGGGAGGCGCCGCACAGGCTCGTCCGCCATACTTCGGCCCGTGGAGCAGCGTATGGAGAGTCAGAAGGTCACGCCCGTCACCGGTGCCGGTTTCGACCCGGCGTACGTCCCCGGCCTGACGTCTCCCGGACCGGAGGCGCCCGTCGAGGACACGGTCACGGAGCCCGTCGACGAGGTGGCGAAGGAGGTGACGCCGCCGGAGACGGAGAAGGAGTCCGCGCAGAAGCCCGTACTCGAACCCGTACTCGAACCCGTACTCGACAAGGAGTCGACGCCGAAGCCGAAGGAAAAGGCAGCAGCCGACGCCGAGGTCGACGGGCCGGTCCTCGAGGCCAAGGACCGCCGGGGCTCCATCACCGTCGACCACACCGGCGTCCGCTTCACGCTGGACGACCAGGAGGCCGACTTCACCTGGGACGAGATCAGCGCGGTCGAGGTCGGCACGGCGCGCAAGCGCCTGATCGTGACGGTCCACACGCCCAACAGCCGCTGGTACCCGAACGACGTCGAGGCCCCCGACAAGGCCCGCCTCAAGGAGTGGTCCGAGACCCTCGACAAGGCGCTGGACGCCTACTTCGAGGACTGAGTTCGCGCAGGCCCCCTTGCCAGACGGGCCGCTTTACGCACCCTTGGTGTTCATGGCGGACACCACGGGCACCTCAGTAACCACCGAACCCGACCGACCCCGCAAGTCCAGCTGGAAGTACATCGGCCCCGGCATCGTCGTCGCCGCGACGGGTGTCGGGGCGGGCGACCTCGTCGCGACACTGATCGCCGGCAGCAACTTCGGCTACACCCTGCTGTGGGCCGCGGTCATCGGCTGCGTCGTCAAGATCAGCCTGGCGGAGGCGGCGGGCCGCTGGCACCTGGCCACCGGCCGCACCCTCTTCGACGGCTGGGCGAGCCTCGGCCGCTGGACGACGTACTTCTTCGTCGTCTACGTGGTGATCTGGGGCTTCGTCTACGGCGCTGCCGCGATGTCGTCGAGCGCGCTGCCGCTCCAGGCGCTGTGGCCCGACGTCTTCCCGGCCGACTGGTCGATCAAGCCGTGGGCGATCATCTGCGGCATCGTCGGCCTCGTCTTCGTCTGGTTCAACAAGTACGCGGTCTTCGAGAAGGTCATGACGGTCCTCGTCGGCGTCATGTTCCTGGTGACCGTCTACCTCGCGATCCGGGTCACCCCGAACCTCGGCGACGCCTTCGCGGGACTGCTGCCCGTCCTGCCCGACGAGAAGGACTCGATCCTCAACACGCTCGGCCTGATCGGCGGCGTCGGCGGCACCATCACCCTTGCCGCGTACGGGTATTGGGTCAACGCCAAGGGCTGGACCAACGCCTCCTGGATGAAGGTGATGCGGCTCGACAACCGGGTCGCGTACATCACCACCGGCGTCTTCGTCGTCGCGATGCTCTTCGTCGGCGCCGAACTGCTCCACGCCTCGCACACGTCGATCGCCGCCGGTGACAAGGGACTTGTCGACCTCTCCGCGATCCTCGCGGACGAGTACGGCACGGCGACCGCCAAACTGTTCCTGGTCGGCTTCTTCGCCACGTCCTTCACCTCCCTCATCGGTGTCTGGCACGGCGTGAGCCTGATGTTCGCCGACTTCGTCGAGCGCTACCGCGCCGCGCGCGTCACGGGCGAGGAGGTGGCGCGCGGCGAGCGCGAGAAGGGCTGGCCGTTCCGGGCGTACCTGCTCTGGCTGACGTTCCCGCCGATCATTTTGCTCTTCCAGGGCCAGCCGTTCCGCCTCGTGATCCTCTACGGGGTTCTCGGCGCGGCCTTCATGCCGTTCCTGGCGCTGACCCTGGTCTGGCTGCTCAACTCGTCGCGGACTCCAGCCAGTTGGCGCAACGGCTGGCTGAGCAACGGCATGCTCACCGTCGCCGGCCTGCTCTTCGTGGTCCTGTGCGTGAAGCAGATCTGGGACCAGCCCTGGTCGGAGTTCTTCTAGGTTCTTCCAGGTTTTTCCAGGGTCTTCTAGGCGGCCTTGGTGGCGGCGGCGACGGCGCGGGCCCGCGCGACCTCCGGGTAGCGCACCGTGAACAGGGTCGGTACGACGATGCAGGCCACGGTGAAGCCCGTGCGCAGGCCGCTGTCGTCCGGCAGCGAGTGGTGCAGCCAGACCGAACCCGCGCCCTCGACGGTGAACGCCGCCGCCCACACCATGGTGATCACGGTGTTGATCCGCCGGAAGACCGGGCTGTCCCAGTGCTCACGCTCCACCTGCATCCGCGCGATCCCCAGCGTGAACGGCCGCCGTGCCGCCAGCGAGACCCAGGCCACGGCGGCCAGCCACAGCGAGGCGCCGGCCGCCGCGTACCGCTCCAGGAACGCGGTGTCGGACACGGCGAACGCGGCGCCCGCGCACGCCCCGAAGTACACGGCGGCGCACACTTCGATGATCAGCGCGTCCCATCCCCACCCGGCCCGCCGCTGACCCACGGCCAGCGCGACCGCCAGGACCAGGCCGACGGTCAGCGCGTACCGGACGTCGATGACGCCGATCAGCACGCTGACAGCGATCCACGGGAAGAAGTTCCGTACGTAAGCCATGATCCTGATCCCCCTGCGTCGGTGTTCCTGGAAGCCGTTCCCGGCAGTCATTCCTGAACTGACATGTCAAAGTTAGAAGGTCGCATCTCGACATGTCAATAGTGGAACGTCAGGGGTACGGTGGTCCCATGAGCCTTCGACACGCACTCCTCGGTCTCCTCGCGGGCGGCCCGGCGAGCGGTTACGACCTGCTGGGCACGTTCCGCACCACCCTGGCGAACGTCTGGCCCGCCAACCAGAGCCAGATCTATACCGAGTTGACCAAGCTCGACGCCGCCGCCCTGATCCGCGTCGCGGCCGAGGGCCCGCGCGGCCGCAAGACGTACGAGATCACCGACGAGGGCCGCACCGAACTGCGCCACTGGCTCCTGGAGACCACCCCGTCCGGCTACCGACGCAACGACGTCCTGCTGCGGGTCTTCCTGCTCGGCGCCGTGGAGTGGCACGAGGCCCGCGCCTTCCTGCGCGAGCGCGGCGAGGTGATGACCGCACGCCTGGCCGGCCTGCGGGAACTGGACGCCGCGATGGACTGGGGCGACGACCCGCTCTCCGTCTACGGGCGGCTGACCCTGGAGTGGGGCAAGCGGTTCGCGGCGATGCAGGCCGAGTGGAGCGAGTGGGCCGAGAAGGAGATCGCGGGCGCGCAGGCCGCGGCGGGGGAGCAGGGCACCCGGCCGGACGCCGGTCCTGGCACCGATGCTTCCGCGCCAACTCGGGCCGGCGCCCCGCCCATCGCCCCGTGAACAGTGCGAAGTTGGGTGTTGCCGGGCGCTCGCGTGGATATGGTGCTCAGGCAGAAGGGCCGCGGCGTCCAGATGTCGCGGTGACCGTACGTGCACAGAGCGACCGGGGGGTTCACGCGTGCCGACCGCCATAGCCGTGACCGACCCCGATCTGGTCCTGACCTCGCCCGACCGGCACACCCCGAGCGCCGCCGTGCTGCCCGTGGCCGATGCGCCGGACGCGTATCCGCTGGACCGCGCGATCGTCGACGTACACACGCTGATCGAACAGCACGGCTATGTGATCGCCCTCTGCCCGCAGTCCGTGCCGGACGCGGTCGTGCACCGGCTGCATTCCGTACGTTCCATGCTCGAAAGCGACCGAATAGCGATCCTGCGGCCCGAACTCCCGCCGCTCGGACTCGCCGTCCTGGCGCTGCAATTGCGCCAGTTGTCGGTCTGCGACTTTAGCCCCGGCGTCCTCGCCTCCGCCGCCCGGCTGCTCGCCCACTACATCTACGCGGGCGCCCTCGTCGGCTCCGTCGCCAAGCTCGACCGGGTCCCCGTGTCGCTGCGCGCGCACGCCAAGTCGTGGTCGCCGGGCGCGCAGTTCGCCGTCCTCGCCTCGCCGCAGCCGCAGGTCCTGCGGATCACCGGCGACGAGACGCCCGGCGGGCCCGCCTTCGGCACGCGGATGTTCTACGCCGCGGGCCAGCAGTCCACCGCCTGGGTCACCGAGGTCCTCGCCCCGGCCTGGCGGGTGCAGGGGGTCACCGAGGCGCGGCTGCCCGCCGAGTCGCCGCGCTGGTGGGCCACCGGCAAGGGCACGAGCGCGGGCCGCATCGCCGAGTTCGCCGCCGCTATCCCCGACATCTCCGTGCTCTACCAGCTCGTCTCGTCCGTACGGCGCGAGGAGTGCCGCTGGTGCGGGCTCGAACTCCTCGGCGACCGCTGCGGGTTCTGCAACGCACCGCTGGCCGCCGAGGCCCCACCCGACCGCCTGCCCGGCGGCCGCGCCGCCCTGACCCCGGCCGTCGGAGCGGGCCGCGCGGCCCTGCCCCGGGCCCCGCAGTGACCCCGTCCGCCGCACCTCCCGACTCTCCCGTCCGCCTATCAACGAGGTTGTCCGGTCCATGAATTCACGTCAGCGTCGCGGCGTCATCCTCCTGGTCGTCTCGGCCCTGTGCGCCGTGGGCGCGTTCGCGGGCGTCCTGTCGGTCATCAGGGACGTGCAGTCCAAGGTGGGCCCGGAGAAGACCGCGTACCGCCTGAGGACGGACATCGCGCCGTACAAGGAGCTGACGCGGGACCAGTTCGAGAAGGTCGAGATGCCCGAGCGGTGGATGTCGACCACCACCGTGCGCGACCTGAGCGCCATCCGCGGGAAGATCGCCGTCACGCAGCTCAAGAAGGGCTCGCTGCTCCAGAGCGACATGATCGTCGAGCGGCCCGAACTCAAGGCGGGGCAGCAGGAGATCGCCATCATGATCGACGCGGAGACGGGCGTCGCCGGGAAGATCGACCCGGGCTCGAAGGTGAACATCTACGCCACCTTCAAGGCCGAGAACGACAAGCAGAAGGACCAGTCCAAGGTCATCGTGGAGAACGCCGAGGTCATCGACGTCGGCAAGCTCACCCCGATCGACGAGCAGGGCGGCAACGACCGCGGCTCGGTGCGCCGCCAGGGCGAGGCCGTGCCGATCACGTTCGCCCTGGGCGCCGCGGATGCCCAACGGGTCGCGTACGCCGAGTCGTTCGCCTCCCACGTACGCCTCGCCCTGGTGGCGCCGGGTGACCACGGGACGATCGCACCCGGCGACCGCTCGTACACCTTGGACGAGGACAAGTGATGGCCGCGAATCAAGCCCGCCCGGCTGTCCCAGCCCCTCCGGCGTTTGAGGAGCGGGGTCCGGGGCAGAGCCCCGCAACCTGTGCGCATGCGCCCCTGAAGGGAGTACGCCGATGACCACAAGGATCCTCCCCGCCGTATCCGAGCCGGAGGCTGCCCGCGCCCTGGTCACCCTGCTCTCCCAGCTGCCCGACACCGAACCCGCCCCACCGGTCACCGACTCCACATCGCTCCTGGACACCTTGGCCCGCCTCGCCGCCGAGTCCCTCGACGAGCTCCCCGAGGTCGTCCTCGTCCACGAACGCATCGGCCCCATACCGGCGTTGGACCTGATCCGCGACCTCGTCCTGCGCTTCCCAGCGGTCGGCGTCGTCCTCGTCACGGCCGACACCAGCCCGGCCCTGCTCACCGCCGCGATGGACAGCGGCGCGCGCGGCATCGTCGCGTTCCCGCTCGGCTACGACGCCCTCGCGGAGCGCGTGCACGCCGCCGCGTCCTGGTCGTCGGGGATGCGCCGCCACCTGGCGGGAACGGCGGGCGCGGAGCTGCTTCCGGCGGTCGGCGGCGGCCACGTCGTGGCGGTGACGGGAGCGAAGGGCGGTGTGGGCACGACACTCTGCGCGGTCCAACTCGCTCTGGCAGCGCGGGCGTCGGGACGGTCCGTGGCCCTGCTCGACCTGGACCTCCAGTCCGGCGACGTGGCCTCGTACCTGGACGTCCAGTTCCGCCGCTCGGTCGCCGACCTCGCCGCGATCCGCGACATCACACCACGCGTCCTCCAGGACGCCGTCTTCACCCACGAGACCGGCATGGACCTCCTGCTCGCCCCCGCCGAGGGCGAGCGCGGCGAGGAAATCACCGACCGCGTGGCCCGCCAGGTCATCCAGTCCCTGCGCGCCCGCTACGAGGTCGTGGTCGTCGACTGCGGTACGCAGATGGGCGCGGCCAACGCAGCAGCGGTCGAACTCGCCGACCAGGCGGCCCTGTTGGTCACTCCGGACGTCGTCGCGGTCCGCGCGGCCAAGCGCATGGTCCGCCTCTGGGACCGCCTCCAGATCCGCAAGGCCGAGGAGACCCTCACGGTCGTCAACCGGCACGCCCGCTCGGCCGAGATCCAGCCGTCCCTCGTCGAGAAGGTCACCGGCACGAAGACGGCGGGCACCTCGATCCCGGCCGCGTACAAGGAACTCCAGGCCGCGGTCGACGCGGGCCGCATGCAGGACCTCGACAACCGCTCGACGGTCAAACAGGCCCTGTGGACCCTGGCCGCCGAACTGGGCCTGGTGGCGCCCCCCGCCCCCGAGACCGGCCGCCGGGCCCGCCGCCGCGGCGACAAGGGCGCCGTCACCCTCGAATTCGCGGCGATGTTCCCCCTGGTCCTCGTCGTCCTGGCGCTGATGTGGCAGTGCGTCCTGTACGGCTACACGTACTCCCTGGCCGGGAACGCGGCGGACGAGGCGGCGCGGGCGGCGGTGTCGGCGGCCGCCGGCAACGGGGACGCGCAGGGCGCCTGCACGACAGCGGGCAGGTCCCACCTCCCGTCGGCCTGGCAGGGGGCGCAGATCGGCTGCACGGACACCGGGGTCGTCACCAAGGCCACGGTCGAGGTCAAGGTCCCCCTGTTCTTCCCGGGGGTGAACCCGGGCTGGACCGTCACGGGCGAAGCGGGAGCGGCGACGGAGGCGGACCGGTGACACGGCTCGGGCCACGGGGCTCCGCCCCGGCCCCCGCTGCTCAATCGCCGCAGGGGCTTGAATTGCCGACCCGCGGCGTCCACATTGGCACGCCAGAACTCGCCGGGGAAGATCAGCCCCGCCAGGGGCGCGGGGAACTGCGCGACCAGCCACGGCGAAAGCCGCACCCGCGAACCGAACCCCACCCCCCAACGGCGAAAAGGCGCCCCCAGGGCGACCAGGGCGTCTCCATGCTGGAGTTCGCCGGCTTCCTTCCCTTCCTCCTCATCATCGGCATGGCCGCAATCCAACTGGGCCTCGTCGGCTACGGCGCGAACCAGGCCGGCAGCGCAGCCCGAGCCGCGGCACGGGCAGAATCCCTCACCCCCGGCACAGGCCAAGCCGCAGCAACCGCCTCCACCAGCACCTGGCTCGACCCAGCGGCAGCGATCGGCACGGGAGACACGGTCACCGCAGAAGTCACGGTCCACGTCCCCGCGATCATCCCCCTCTTCGACGGCTGGGACATCCACCGCACGGCGACGATGCCCAACGACAAGACAGACGACGGGAGTTGACCATGAGCCTACGATCCCGGGTGGTCGCCACCCGCGACCCCGCCGCAGGCGAACCCTCCCGAGACGACAGCCTCGTAGCCGTCTACAGAGCCAAGCTCCTCGAAGAGATCGACCTGGCCGAAATGTCGTCCCTCCAAGCCGCGGACCGCCGGGTCCGCCTGGAGCGCGTCCTCGGCCACATCATCAGCCGAGAGGGCCCCGTCCTCTCCTCCACGGAGCGCGCCCAGCTCATCCGCCGCGTGGTCGACGAGGCCCTCGGCCTGGGCATCCTCGAACCCCTCCTCGCGGACGCCTCCATCACCGAGATCATGGTCAACGGCCCCGACGCCATCTTCGTGGAGCGATCAGGACGCGTCGAACAGCTCCCCCTCCGCTTCGCGTCCCCCGAACAACTCATGCAGACGATCGAACGCATCGTGTCGACGGTCAACCGACGCGTCGACGAGTCCAACCCCATGGTCGACGCCCGCCTCCCCACCGGCGAACGCGTCAACGTGATCATCCCGCCGCTCGCCCTGACCGGCGCGACCCTCACGATCCGCCGCTTCCCGCGCGCGTACAGCCTCACCGAACTCCTCGAACTCGGCTCGCTCGACGAGCACATGCTGATGCTCCTCGCGGCCTGCGTCCGCGCCCGCTTCAACATCATCGTGAGCGGCGGCACGGGCAGCGGCAAGACAACCCTCCTCAACGCCCTCTCCGCCCTCATCCCGCCCCATGAACGCATCATCACGATCGAGGACTCGGCCGAACTCCAGCTCCAGCAGGACCACGTCATCCGCCTCGAATCGCGCCCCGCGAACGTGGAGGGCAAAGGCCAGGTCACCATCCGCGACCTCGTCCGCAACAGCCTGCGCATGCGCCCCGACCGCATCATCGTCGGCGAGGTCCGCGGCGGCGAGACGCTCGACATGCTCCAGGCCATGTCGACGGGCCACGACGGCTCCCTCGCCACGGTCCACGCGAACACCGCCGAGGACGCCCTCACCCGCCTCCAGACCCTCGGCTCCATGTCGGAGGTCGACGTCCCCTTCGAGGCGCTGCGCGACCAGATCAACTCGGCCGTCGACGTCCTCGTCCAGCTCACCCGGCACGCCGACGGCTCCCGCCGCGTCAGCGAGATCGCCCTGCTGGTCTCGCACGGCCGCGAACAGTTCACGATCGCCACCGTCTCCCGCTTCGTCGCGCAGCCGTACGTCACGGGCGCCACCGACCTCGAACAGCGCCGGGTCCACGGCTACTACGAGCACCTCCCGCTGCCGCGCCGGGTCGCCGACCGGCTGTACGTGGCGGGGGAGGCGGTCCCGCCGGCGTTCGGCGTCGTCGAGTCCGTCGACGTAAGCAACACAAGAGAGGCGACGGGATGACTCCGGACCCCGCCGCAAGCCCAACGCACGCACCTGTCGCGGAAGTTGAGAGGACATGACGAACCCGGCCCTCATCGCGCTCGGCGCCACCGTCCTGACCTGCGTGGTCGCGGTGGCCGCCGTCCACGCCCTCGCCTCGGGCCGCGCCCGGCGCCAGGCCCTCGTCGACCGCCTCGACAGCTACCCGGCCGGCGGCTACGGCCCGTCGGGCGCGGGCGGCGGCCGGTCCCGCCGCTTCACCGGCGTCGACCGCCGCCTGCGCCGCACCCGCCTGGGCAAGGCGGTCCACCTGCGCCTCTCGGCCACCGGCCTCGACCTGACAGCAGGCGAATTCTCCGTCTACGTCACTGCCCTCGTCGCCGCACTCTGGATCCTCGCGGCGACGACACTGGCCCCGTTCTTCGGCCCGATCGCGGGCGCGGTGGCGATCTGGGCGGCGGTCATCTTCCTCAACTGGCAGCGCCAGAAACGCATCGAGGCATTCATCAACCAACTCCCGGACGTCGCCCGCCTCCTGGCGAACGCGACGGCAGCCGGCCTGGCCCTGCGCACGTCCCTCGCGATGGCGGCGGAGGAACTGGAAGCCCCCGCGGGCGAGGAACTCTCCCGGGTGTCGGACCAGTTGGCGCTGGGCCGCTCGGTCGACGACGCCCTCGACGAACTGGCGGCCCGCCTCCCGTCCCGCGAACTCATCGTCCTCGTAACCACATTGGTCCTGGCCAACAAGGCAGGCGGCACAGTCGTCTCCTCCCTCCGCAACCTCACCCAGACCCTTGAGGACCGCAAGGAGACCCGCCGCGAGATCCGCACGATGCTTTCCGAGGTCAACGCCACCGCCTTCACGGTCCCGCTCCTGGGCCTGGGCTCACTCCTCCTGATCAACTCGTCGAACGAAGGGGCGTTGGCCCGAGTGACAGGATCAGGCCTGGGCCAGACCCTGATCCTCATCTCCCTGGGCCTCTACGCGATCGGCTTCTTCGTGATCCGCCGCCTCGGCAAGATCGAGGTGTGAGAGTCATGTCGACGACACTCCTCGGCGTCCTGCTCGCCGCCCTCTCCGGCCTGGCGGTCCTCGGCATCCTCACGGGCGTCCGCATGTACCGCGCCGACGCCAAGGTCCCCGACGACCTCGCGCTCGCCCTGGAAGTCGGCGCCACCCGCGTCTCGGCCCCGTCCTCGGCGGTCGACCGCCTGGGCATGCGGTTCGCGCCCCTCGTCCTGCGCCTCATGGGCCCGCGCCGCGTCGACGCCAAGCGCCGCAAGATCGACATGGCGGGCAACCCAGGCGGCCTCACGATCGACCGTTACGCGGCCCGCAGAGCGGTCTACGGCATCTTCGGCGTGGTCATGGCCCTGGTCTTCCTCACGAACGGCCAGCCACTCTTCGCCCTCCTGACCCTCGCCTTCGGCGCGGCGGCGGCGGACGCCCTCATCTGGCAGGCGGTCAGGGACCGCAAGGACGTCATCGACCGCACGCTCCCGGACTTCCTCGACGTCCTCGCGGTCGTCGTCTCGGCAGGCCTGGGCTTCCGCCAAGCGTTGGACCGCGTATCGGAAAAATACGAAGGCCCCTGGGCGGACGAACTCCGCATCACCCTGCGCCAGATGGACATGGGCGTCCCGCGCCGCCAGGCCTTCGACGAACTCCGCCGCCGCAACGCCTCCGAGCAGGTCGCCCAATTCGTCTCGGCCCTCCAGCAAGGAGAGGAACTCGGCTCACCCATCGCCGACACCCTCATCCAACTGGCCACGGACATGCGCCGCACCGACGCCCAGAACTCCCGCCGCCGAGCCGCGAAAACCATCCCCAAGGCCACGATGGTCACCCTCGTCTTCATGCTCCCGGCCACGATGATCCTGATCGCGACGGGCATGTTCCTCGGCTCGGGCTCGGACTTCGGCTCGATCCTGGGCCGCTGAATTCTCCCGGTTCTCCACGGCAACCTTTCGCGCACCGGCGACGACAGAGAGACGGCACCCCCGTACGACACTCTGTGAGGAACCCAGTGGCAGGACGCCTACGCTCGCACCGACGCAGCCCGCGCGCGGCACTGACCCCGTACGCGCTCCTGGCGGTGGGCGCCGTGGTGGTCCTCCTCGCCACCCTCCTCGTAGCCCTGAACGGGGGCGACGGCGGCAAGGCCGCAACGGTGGCCACGGCAACCTCCGAGCCGGCGACGACACCGCCCCCCACCCACCGCGAGACGACGGCATCCGCCTCCCCGAGCAAGCCGCCCAATAAGCACAAGCGAGCAACCCCCACCCCCACCAAGCGCAAGCCCACGACCAACGCACCGAAGCCCAGCTCCACGCCGCCGTCCGCGGCCGTCCACTCGCAGACGGGGGCACTCGCGGGCCGCATCCGCCCCGGCGCGACGTACAAGGGCACAGCGACGTTCTACGACGCCCAGGACGGCGACGGAGCCTGCACGTACGGCCCCGCCGGCACGACGATGACGGCCGCGATGAACACCCTCGACTACGAGACGTCGAAAGCCTGCGGAGCGTACGTACGAGTCCGCGCGTCATCGGGCGCGACCATCACGGTCCGCATCACCAACGAATGCCCGGCACCGTGCGCACCTGGCCAACTCGACCTGAGCGCCGAGGCGTTCGCGCAACTCGCGGCACCGGTCAAGGGCCAGATCCCCATCACCTGGTCCTTGGTGAGCCCGTCCTCGACGAAACCGATCGCCCTCCGCTACAAAACGGGCTCCTCCCAACACTGGTGCGGAATCCAGGCGTTGGACCACCGCAACCCCCTCGCCCGCCTCGAAGTCCGCACCGCCTCCGGCTGGCGCAGCCTCCCGCGCACCGACTACAACTACTTCCTCGCCGAGGACGGCAACGGCTGCGGCACCTCATCGATCCGCCTCACGGACATCTACGGCGAACAGCTCACCGTCACCGGAATCGCGCTGAGCCCGAACACGGTGCAACGCACGGGGGCCCAGTTCGCGGCGCACTGACCCGCACCCATTGGCGTAAGCGAACTCCCCTCCCACAATGGCACGTTATTCCCCTCCTCCGGCCGCCCCCGGCTGGCTATAGTGACCGAACGGCAACCGAACGTCAGTCACACCGAGTGCTTAGCGCGAGCGAATCAGGCGGCGACAGCGGGGGAGACGGATGTCGTACGACGAGCCAACGAGCCGACAACTTCCGGTCAAGCCTGCCCCCTTAATTGCCGAAACCGAGTGCACACGGTCGCACCTCGCGTACGTTGCGTGTGTTGTTCTGGTTGCCATGGCGGAAGGGGGCTCCCGTGATCAAGGACCGACTGCTCGGGGTGTGGGTGAAGTGGACAACTTCGGTGGGGGAGAGGGTCCGGGGGGACGCCGGGGCGGGGTTCGTGGAGTATGCGGGGTTGATGATTTTGATCGCGGGGATTTTTACGTTGATCGACCAGTTGGGGTTGGACGGGTTGATCTCGAATGCGATCGGCACAGCCGTGAACGACGTCATCGGCGGCTGACCGCTGCTCTCCGGAGCGATCGGGGAAGCACGCTTCCCCTCTACATCTGGCTGACGGGCATTCTGCTCTTCGCCGCGTTTGCCTTCTTCGCCTTCGCCCAAGCGGCCTCTGCCCGCAACAGTGCCCAATCGGCTGCCGACGCAGCCGCGTTGGCGGCGGCACAGTCCGCTCGCGACGAGTTGATGGACGGCTTGGGGCAGGCCCTGGGTGATGGCGACGATTGGCTCGGCTGGCTGGACGGGCAGGGCTTCGAGGGCGCGGACGCTCAGACGGCGGCTGCTCAACTGGCGGCTGAGAACGACGCAGATGTCGTCGGCGGCCCGAGCGCGGCTGAGGTCAACAGCTTCCCTGGCTTTTGGGTAGAGGTGCGGACCCGCTACACGGTCGGGGACACGATCATTCCCGGAACTGAGAACAAGAAGGCGAAGGCGCACGCCACAGCGGTGATCGAACCTCGTTGCAAGGTACCGGCGGATGCCGACCCGAAGAAGGCTGTCCAACTCACCTGCGACGGAAAGCAATTCGACTTCGATCCCGATGACTTCGACCTGGACGACCTGCCCGACGCGTCGGCCTTGTTCGCTGTCCACCTGGCCGATTGACGAGTGAACGACGAGAGAGGGAAGCCGCAGTGACGAACCTTCGGCGCACTACGACGGCCCGCCGGGCAATGACCGCGGTGGCGATCACGACTGGCCTGGTCCTCGCCGTGGCCGGCTGCGGGGGTGGCGGAGAGGGAGACGGCGGCGCTAAGCCAAAGACCTCTGCGACATCGGCCTCCGCAGACAAGGGTGGCACTCAGGAGTCGGAGTCTGCCACGCCGAGCGACAAGGTTCTGGCGGAGTCGAAGGACGGCGACATCACGGTCACGATCAACTCGGCCACACGGGACGCGGGCGGCTACGTCACCGTGTCCGGATCCGTGCGGAACGACGGAGGCAAGGCGTGGCTTGGCGAGAACTGGCGGAGCGACGAGCAGGAACTCCGCAAGAACGGCGGTTCGTTGGCCGGTGCCAGCCTGGTAGATGAGGCGGGCAAGAAGAAGTACCTGATCCTCCGCGACACCGAAGGCAAGTGCCTTTGCACCAAGTTCAACGGGCAGGTTCAGCCGGGGCAATCGGCATCCTGGTACGCCCAATTCCCGGCCCCGCCGGAAGGCACATCCAAGGTCACCTTCCAGGTCGGCTCCATGCCCCCCGCCCCGATCGACATCACCGAGGGCGAATGACATGCCCCGACGCCCCCTGACAACCGCCGCCCTGACGGCCACCGTCCTGGTCCTGACCGTCACCACGGCCCACGCCGAGGACGACAAACCCTCGGCCCCACCCGGCAGCACCACGACACCCGCACCCCCAAAGGTGGACGCCAACAGCCCCGGCCTCAAGCTCGCCGACGGCGCAACCCTGGCCCCCGCGAAGGTCCTGGACATCAAGTCGGTCGTAGAGGACCTCTCCGGCGACGAACGCCGAACAGACACCAACGAGGACGTCACGTTCGCCCTCCAGGCAGAGGTCCTGTTCCCCAAGGACAGCTCCAAACTGAACCCGGACGCGAAGTCCCGAATCCAGGCGATCGCGGACGAGATCAACACCCAAAAGGCAAGCACGGTAAGGGTGTTCGGCTTCACGGACAACCTGGGCTCGTACGCCCACGGCCTGACCCTCTCCAAGAAGCGCGCGGAAGCCGTCCACGACGAACTGACGGCGGCCCTCGGCCCGGACGGAGCGAACATCACGTTCCAGGTACGCGGCTACAGCGAGGACTACCCGATCGCGGACAACACCTCGGAACAGGGCCGAAGGAAGAACCGCCGAGTAGAAGTCTCGTTCCCGAAGAGCGACTGACGCCTGGTGGGCACCTTCCATCGAATTACATGGCCTCAAAGAAGCAGCTACGGAAGGAGGTTGCACGGCACGGTGGGTTCGATAGGTTCGTCGCTCGCACGACAATGCCTGTCGGCGTAGCCGCACCGTCTGCCAGGATTCGATCATGAACATGCACAGCGTGTTGCTCTACGGGTGCGCGGTGGCCGTCATCGTGTCGGGCATCCAACTCCTGGCGGCGCTCGCCACGAAGGACGGCGAAGGGCTCCCGCCCCCGCTGGCCTTGTTGCGGGCGTGGCGGCAGCCTCTCCCGATAGCCGCCACGGGGCTGGGGGCCACCATGGTGGTGCTTGGCGTGGCCCAGTTGGCTGCCCCCGCCATGATCGATGCGCTTGAGCGGCACCCTCATGGCGCGTGGTGGCGAGCCGTGACCGCCTTGATGGTGCAGTCCTCGGGCTGGTTCCAACTCCTGTTCAACCTGGCCGCGCTCGCGGTCGTCGCACCGCTCGCCGAGCGGCAGTTCGGCTCCTGGCGGATGTTGCTGGTCTTCATGGCAAGCGGGGTGACGGCGCAGGCGGTGAGCATGGCCGGCTGGAGCCCCCAGGGCGGCGGGGACTCTGTGGCCATCTGCGGCCTCGTCGGCGCGCTCGCCACGGCCTACGCGGTGCGGGGCAACGTCGTCGCCCTGCGGCGAGTGGCTCTCGTCATCCCCGCCGCGGGCTTCGTCCTCTGCCTCCTCGCCAACAACCACGGTGTGGGCCTTCTCGTCGGCAGCGCGCTGGGAGTCGGACTACCCACTCCTGCCACCCACCCCTGCCGGTCCGACACAGCCTGACGACGGGCGACCGGACAACTCCCCAGGGAGTCGGCGACCTCTCAGCCTTTGCCCACTGGGCGTGGACTGCGAATCAGCCTTCGTCGGGCGTCTCGGCTTCCGTCTCCGGATAGGCGACGAAGGTGCCCTTGGCAGGGAGAGTGACGACGAGGCCGCGTTCACGGAGTTCGCGGGTGGCGCGGCGGGCGGTCAGGTGGGCGACGCCGTACTCGGCGGACAGGTCCCGCTCGCCCGGCAGGCGCGCTCCGGGGCGCAGCTCGCCCTTGGCGATGCGCTCGGCGATGTGGTCGGCCATCTGCATGTAGACGTACGCGATCTTGTTCGGGTCGATCGGCGGCCTGTTGCGGGCTGAGTCTTCTGCCATTCGAACAATGTACGACACCGCTGAGCTGCACCGACCTTTGGAGTGTGCCCAACCGCTATACGCCAAGCCCATGCACCCACTACCGTGCCAGGTGGAAGAAAGACCCCGGCGACGGTAGTTGGGACCGCCCCGGGGCATGGCCAACGCTGCAAGGAGCGTCAACGTGCTCGACCCTACTCTCAGGGCCCTGGCCTGGGTCCTACGGATCTGTACGCCGACCCCGCCCGGCCGGCACCGCGCAACAGGCACGCCCACCCCGCCCCCGCCGCCCCGCTTCACGGAACGCCTCGACGGCGCCGCCTCCCACCTCGTACGCCCCTACGTCCTGACGCCGACGGAACACGAACACCGCCGCCGCCAGCAACGGGACCGCCGCCGAGCCCTCTACCTGGCGACACTCGGCATCGACGTAGGACCGCGTCCGGAGCTGATCCACGGGGGAGCGCGATGACGATGCGCATGTGTGCACGCTGCCAGTGCACAACGGAGGCCCCAGTCCTGGTCCACGAGGTCCACGCCCCGACGGGCCCCGGCTTCAACGTCTACGCGTGCCAGGACTGCGCCCCGCACTACCCGCCGATGACGGACGCCCTGAAACTCCTCGACGAAGCCCACCGAGAGCCAGAACGCCCTCAACTCCCGCGCCGCACCAGCCGTTTGACGCTGACCGTCTACCGGGTGGACGCGCAGGGCCGCCGCATCGGAGACCGAGGAACCGTCCAAGAGGTACTGGCAAGCCCCGGCGACCCGGCACCCCGCGCACAGACGGCGCTCCCATGCGGCTGCGGCAGATGCAGGGAGACGGCGGGCGAGGCCTGAGTCACTGCGGGCCCGGGACTCATCGGCATCCTGACGGCGTCGAAGTCGGCGGCGTCGGGATGCCGATCACTGCGAGGGCGACTTCCCCTCAACGTCAGGCTTCGTCGACGTAAGCGGTCAGTGTCGAAATGAAGGCCGTCGCGGCATTCGCCTGAAGGTGCACTCCGGGAGCTGTCACGCTCACCCCGACTCCGTCCCCTTCGGTCAGGGATACGTCGGCTGAGATGTCACGTTTAAATCCGGTCAAAGAGGCAGAGCGGAGGCCGCTGAACGAGACCTCGACTTGCACAGTATTGAACTTCTGGTCCGCCCATTTCCGTGGCGGTTGGGCAGGATATTCGGGAAGATCGAGACGGAGCTTCAATGTCGGGCCTTGAGTCTGGAGGGTCACTTCGTGTACACGAACCCCGCAGAGTTCCGGCGGGTTACCCTGATATAGGGCGTTGATTCCTTCAGGGTTATGCAGCAATGACGTCCAACGCATGCCGACTCGATTCTCCATTTACCGTAATAATGCCCGTATCCGTGATCCTGAATGAGCGCTTCGCTGCCGTCGCTTCGCGTGAGGAGTCTATTCTCGGACGCATTGCTCGAGCGCGCCGATGATACGTGTCATGTCGGTCTGTGCCTTGGCGCAAAACTCCTCATCGTCCCGAGAAATGGAAAGCACTGCTTCGCTGAACAGGTGACCTTCGGGCCCTGACTCTGTGACGAGGCGAGTGGGCACGATCATCCAGTTCTTGGCGACTTTGAAGGTCCACTCAGTGTCAGACGGTGCATCGCGGACAACTGAGGAGAACGCACCCTTCCAGGACTCCTGAGGATTGCTGAAGCGCCATCGAACGAAAGGGACTTGAAGGTAGCCATACAAGGGGTGCCGCTGCGAGGGTGCTCCAAACCAGGCGATGGTGTCGAACCTTGAGAGCGCCTGCTTCAGGCGAGCGTGATCGTTAGACATCGAGCTCCCCTACGAAATCCCACGGGATCATGATCCTTCCCAGTCGACCACGCATGACCCTTCGGCGAAGAACTGCTCCAACTGCCGCGTCGTACGACCAGGTGGTCGTCGCGCCGGTCGGCGTGATGCGACCGGCCCCGACCGGAACCGCGGGACCCCGCCGAGGGGCGTGCGGCTACGGCCGCCACTCCTCGCGGTAGCCGGGACGGTCCGCGTACACGCTCGCCAGGTCGGCCACGGCGGCGTTGTGGATCTGGAGCCGGAGGGTCGCCTCATGCAGCTCGCGCCGGCAACGTTCGCTGCGGCCGTCGTCCCCGTCCGAGAAGGCCTCACGGTAGCGCTCGCGGATACGGATGCGCTCGGCCTTGGCCTCGACGTACCGGGCGACGATGCGCCGCTTGGCGTCGATCTCGCTGAGTACCCGCGCCGGATCGTGGGTGGCGATGTGGTCAGCAAATTCAAGAGCGCACAACGTGACGACCTCCATGTTGTCGTCGCTGAGGATCGACTGGCCCATCTCGCGCCATCTCCCCTCCCGCGTGGCGCAGTCCGCAAGCTCGGCGTCCACGTCGAGCTGCTCGCCGAGCCATTGCACGAGATCATCCACCGCTACGCCTCCGCATTCCTCTCCGTCCAACCGCGGTGACGGACCACAGACTTGACTCCTGAAGCTTTCGCACATTCTGCGCGCCCTAGGCCGCGCCAGGCGTCGCGGGCGCGGTTTCAGTCGCACCCCGGCGGATCCTGCTCGCTCGGCACGAACTGTAGGGTCGGCATCCCGGCGGCGTCGAAGTCTGCGGCGTCGGGACCGATCAAGGTCATGTACCCGGGGATCCATCGGCCGTACCCGTACCCCGGTGGCCGCTCCCCTTGGACCTGATCGCTACCGAGGTGCACGGAGTCGAGCACCCACCAACGCCCGCCGAACTGGGCCCACTTGATCCCGCAATGCGTATAGATGTCATACGGATACGGCTTGTGCTCCCGGGGCTTCGCGGGCCCCTTCTGGATCTTGCCGTGCTTGACGGTACGGGCGGGCAGCGTGGGCCCTGGGCGCCCGGCCTGTTCTTCCGGACCGTCGGACGACGACGAACACCCGGAGACCTACAGCCCGGCGCTCAACAGCAGGACGGCGGCACGACGCGACAGTGTCATACACCTCGGACGCCGCGGGCGCGCGTTCCGTTCGGTCAGTGAAAGCCGAGCATGCCGGGGGAGTTGATGTGGCCGGCCGAGAGGGCCAGGGTGGCGCTGGTGCTGAGGATGATCACGCGGCGAACGACCTCACGGTCCGCGGCCAGCCGCTCGGCCCGCTGGGCTGCGGTCGGCTGCTCAGCGGCAAGCGCCTCGACCAGGTGTCCCAGACTCAGCCCCCGCTCCCGAGCCAGCTCGGCGAGGTGGTCGCGGACTTCGCGAGACACCTGGATCGTCGTCGTAGCCATAGACCCACTATGGGCCTGCTGTGGAGTCTTGCGCGGAAGAGCTCAAACCGAGACCACGCAACGTGCCGAGTGCCTCCCGAGCCGTGCTGCGCAGTCGTTCCCACGCCGGGGAGTGCGCTACCGCGTCCGTCGTCCATGCCTCCGCGGAGCCCTCTGTCATCTCGGCGAGGATCTGGTCCACCGGCCGCAGGAGCGTCCCGACGGATTCGGGGAGCAGCCCCTGCGCGACGAGGCCGAGAGCGACGCGGAAGGCGTCGTCGAACTCCAGGGCCAGCTCGTCGGGGCCCACTCGCCACCGTGCCACGTGCTCGACCTGACGGTCGGCCTGCCAGGCGAGCCGTTGCAGACTCTGATCGAGCCGGCGGACAGCCACGTCGATTCTCATCTCCTGCTCCCTGCTCCTTCCTGCCTCAGACCAGCCACGAGAGCGGGTCCTCGGCAGGTCGATTGTCCGGTGTCAGCACGGTGAACGAGACCGGCAACGTCATCGCGCGGAGCTGTTCCAACGCCGCGCGTGTGAGCGGCAGTTGGCATCCGGTGGCGGCGACCCCGGAGACGGCGACCTCGACGACGTACCCCTCTGATCGCAGGTTCTCGAGGACGGCGATGCGCGGCAGCACGATCAGAGCGAGGAAGTCGATCTGATCGGAGAGGCGCGGCGCGTCTTCGTGGGTGAACGAGTGAGCCCACTGTCCGGGACCGTACGAGGTCCTCCCATGGCCCGGCGGCGGAAGCTCCAGCGCACGACTGACCGCGCACGCGTCCATCCCGTCTTTCGCGATAACGAGGGCGGTACGGAGGTCAGCCCATTCAGTTCGCTTCTTCGGCATCGCTATCTGTCGTTCAGGTTGGGCGTAAAGGTGACCGGAATGTCCAGGCGGGCGAGTCGGGACACCTGCTCGGGCGACAGCGTGAGCCGCGCTCCGTGATCACAGAACCCACCAATATCCAGGGAGAGTTGGTGTCCGCTGCGCCGCAATCGCTGAAACGCGGGCCAGTTCCGTTCCAGAAGCCGCAGCGCAACATCCGAGGGACGTCAGTGCCCACCATCGCCTGCCTCCCCGCGCCGCTCAAAGGCGGCCAGTTCCTCTGCATTGCCGATGAAGGCCGGACCGCAGTGCGGCGGCAGGCGATCGACGACCGTCGCTACTGCGGCCCGGGCGCTGTCCGTCTCAGCGATCCGCGGGCTGCTTCGGCTCGGCCCTTCGACGGTGTACCGCCCGTCTCCCAGCGTTCGGACATAGGGGATGTCCCAGGTGAGGCGGGCCTCTGTGCACCTGCTGAAGTGCAGCTCCCACATGCCGGTCCAGGGGAAGAGCCGACGAAGCAGCGGCTCGGCATGAGCCGCCAACACCAGCTCGGCGAACGGAGCCGAGAGCGGCGATTCCTCCGGCAGGCGAGGCTCGCCCGCAGCGGTCAGAATCTTGTGCCACGCGGCTTCGACTGGTTCAGAAACTATCGTCATAGGCAGTCAATTGTCTTCCCGATTCCGCTCCGCACGGGAAGTCTCTTCGGGATCATGAGGCTATGGAAACCAGGTCGAATCGCGCCTGCAGGAGATTTGTCTCCGGTCCGAACAAGGAGATTCGTGCTCCGTGTGGCGGGTCGAAAAAATCTACCTCGCGGCCGTACCTGGTGATGGACGAAAGTGTCCACTTTTTCGCCGCGGAAACGCCTTCTGCCAGGGGCGGGGATTCGATCGCGAAATGCTGCCCCACGCGAACCGTTCCCGCAGTGCAACGTACGACGCAGATCACTCCGGTGGAGTCCCGGTCCTCCACCGTGACGATCTGCAGCTTGCTGCGTTCAGCTTGACTCACGTTCCCGCCTTGCTCGGAGGCCAGTTACCGGCTGCCTGTAGGGCCAGGTACTCCTCCGCTGGTGGGAACGTCGGCGCGAAGTGCGCCGGTGAGCCGTCGGGAGGGACGACGATCAGCGCGCTGAAGGGAGCCTGGGCGACATCTCCTGAGTCGATATGCTCCTGGAAGTCGAATTGCACGGTCCAGGCATACGGGAAGTCGTTCGCCGTATCCGGCAGCATTACCACGGAAGCGGCTCGCTCTGGATACGCGAGATTCTTCAGGAACTTCTCCGCGAGTGTCACGGCCTCATCCTTGGTCAGCATTTATGGCGCACCTATCTGCAGGTTCAGTTGGCTTCCTTGAATCCGTGGTGATCAGCAATAGCCCGCACGGCCTGCCGCAGTTCGTGATCGGTGAGATCGCCAGGTTCTCGGAGGTTCGGGTCGACCGAATACTCCTCCAACGCCATGAACACCCGGTCGAGGAGCTCGGACAGTCGCCCGTGAACCCGTTCCCCGTGGGCCTGGGCCGCGCGGCGGGCGCCCCACCAGCCGTGCGCGAAGTCCTGCGTGTTGCAGGTCCCGGCGGCGTACGTATCGATGAATGAGAGGAGCTGCGCGGTGTGAGTGTTCGGCGCTACGTCCTCGGGCCGTGACCAGGAGCGCTGCTTTGGGCGGAGGAAGGGCTCATCGATCAACCAGTAATCGCCTTCGTCGGTGCTCACCGCGCAGATCCGATCTCCTGAACGAGAACGGGCGATGAACTCGATATCGCCCTGGGAATCTTTGAGGGCTGCAAGGGAGAAGGATGGAGTCAGACGTGCCTTGATCCAATCCCCGTCAATACTTCCCGAGACAAGGAAGGTGTCGTCGCCAGAGATGATGCCGTTCGCGCGGGCTCGCGAAATCCACATGTCCTGGATCTTCTGGATCGCCTCGCCGGACCGCTTCGCGACCTTGCCTGACGGAACAGTTTCGAATCCGACGACCACTTGAAATGCCTCGCGCGTCGAGGGCGGCGCATGGATCACGGCGGATTCGATAACGTCGAGTCCAGCCTGCCGCAACCGCGCTTCGATTTCACTGCCCATGCTCTGCTTCAATTCGCTGTATCTGGCGGCATCGCCGCGGAACCGGCTCGGTCCGGATATGCGACCCCCTTCAGAAATGTCCCTGCAGTCGCCACGGCCTCGTCCAATGGCGGCACGCCCCATCCTATTTCTGGATCCGCAGGTCCGGATCGCTCAATCTTCCAGGAGATCTTGTAGATATTCGTCAAGCTCTGCCGGTAGGGATTCTCGGCTGACCTCCTCAAGATATGTAATATTCTCTGCCTTTACGTGTCCGGTCGAAGTGAGTTCCAAGATGGCGTGCAGCTGTGCTTCGAGCACAGAGGTCTCTGTCTCTTGGGCTGCGCTTACGGAGAGGATGGTGGCTAGAGTGCTTGCCTCGGCGGGGAGATAGGAGCTGATCCAGTCAGTCGCCTGATCTGCTCCGAGTGAACGCGCGTTGGGGGTTGTCGCAGTGATCTGCTGGATGAGTTTCATGAGGTGTTCAGAGTTCAATTCCGGGAAACCGCCGATCGGGTTTAGTAGGGGAGTCGAAACGGGATTCGCCAGGGGATATGTGTCGAGTTGGCGGCATCCGGATCGTGATGTGGACTGTTCGGGTTATGGACATTACGATGGTAGAGATTCCCTGCCTCGTCCTGATACTTCCCTCCAATGGAAATCCGGTAGACGTCACCATTTGCGGCATTCGATCCAGCCGGCGCGTTTCCGTCGGCGTCATGAACGCGCAGGCGGACGGTGTTCCCTGTCTCGGGATCCTTCCACTTGTACTCGACTCCGTTTTGGGCGCCGCCGTTGGGATCCGGCTTCAGTACGCGCATCTCGGCGTCATCCGGAATGATGCTGAGCGGGCTGTGTCCCCTCACGTCCCATCCCCCGTCCTTGACGCGCGGGGGGTACGGGCTGAGCCCTAGCGGATCAACCCAGGCGTGGGGATTTGCCACGTACGACACAGGATTCGGGGCAGGGGTGAGTCCGAGCGGGTCGGGGGTCACGTAGCGGGCGGTTTCGGAGTCGTAGTGCCGGAAGTAGTTGTAGTGAAGCCCCGTCTCGGGGTCGAAGTACTGCCCAGGAAAACGCAGAGGCGTGTAGGCCGTGGAGTCCGTGCTCCAGGTCGTGGTTCCCCAGAGCGTGCTCCGGGTGCGCCAGGCGATGTCGCCGTCCTCCGCGATGAGTTCTCGCGGCGTGCCCACCAGGTCGGTGACGATGGCGAAGAAGCGGGAGTCGATCTCATCTTGGGGCGTATCGGGTGCGGTGATGCGTTCGGTCTGGGCGATCGGCTGAAGGCCTTGGTGGTCCCAGGTGAGGGTGACCGGGTTCGGCAGCTCGGCGGTGTGCGTGGTCTGTTCGCAGAGGGTGGTGCCGTCCCAGGTGAAGGTGGTGCGCTCGACCACCGTGGTGCCGTCCGAAGCCATGCGCAGCTTCGCCGTGCGGCGGCCCAGTGGGTCGTACGTGTAGTGCCATACGGTGCCGTCGGGCGTGGTGGTGCGGGTGAGTCGGTCCTCGGCGTCCCACTCGTAGCGCCAGGTGTCCGGCTTGCGGGAGAGGCGGGTTTTCTGGCGGAGCGTGATGCGGCCGAGGGCGTCGTGTTCGTAGCGGACGTTGCCGGCGCGGGTGATGCGGGTGCCCGTGTAGGTGCGGTCGCCGGTCGCCTCGTGGCCGGGGTGGTCGGCGGGCCAGGCGGCCGAGGACTGGTTGCCCGCTGCGTCGTAGGCGTAGGTCTCGGTCCAGTCGGCCGCCCGTACGGCGGTGACACGGCCGACGGCGTCCAGGTCGAACTGCCGGGGGCCGTTGAGGTGGTCGTCGAGGGCGGTGAGGTTGCCGTCGGCGCGGTAGGTGTAGGCGCGGTGCTGGAGGGTGTGGCCGTCGGTGTCCGTGACCGATTGTGCGGCTAGGCGTCCCAGCGGGTCGAAGGTGTTGGCAAAGGTCGCGAACTCGCCTATGCGTCGGGTGAGTTCCCGGCCTGACGCGTCGTACGTGATGTCGATGGGGCGGCCCGAGGCCACCAGTTCGGTGCGGCGGCCTGCCGCGTCGTACGACCAGGTGGTCGTCGCCCCGGTCGGCGTGATGCGACCGACCCGTCGGCCCAACTCATCGTAGGTGTACGTCAGTTCGCGGCCGTCGACCGTTTCGGAGCGGAGGCGGCCGTGGCGGTCGCGCAGGAGCGTCAGTTGGGTTCCGTCCGGGCCGGTGGCCTGGGCGAGCTGGTCGGTCAGGTCGTAGGCGTAGGTCGTGACCTGACCGGCCGCGTCCTTGCGGATGATCTGGCCGAGTGGGTTGCGCTCGAAGGCGGTGGTCTGACCGAGGGCGTTGGTGCGCGAGGCGAGACGTCCGGCCGCATCGTGGTGATAGGCCAGGGTGCGGCCGTCGAAGTCCGTCTCGGATATCAGGCGGCCGGCCGGGTCGTAGGTGTAACTCCACTCCAGGCCTTGAGGGTTGGTGACCTTGGTGAGGTGCAGCTCGCTGTCGTGGGAGAACTCGTGGCGCACGCCATCAGGGGTCGTGCGGGCGGTGAGCAGGTCGAAGTGGGTGTACTCGAAACGCGTGACCCCGCCGAGCGGGTCGGTGTGGGTCGTGCAGTTGCCCTCGCCGTCGTAGGTCCAGGACTCGCTGGAGCCGTCCGGCGCGACACGGCGGGCCAGGTGCCCTTCGACGGTCCATTCCAGGCGGGTGGTCGCGCCGGTGGGATCGGTGAGGGAAAGCGGCCGGCCGAACGCGTCGCGCTCGTAGCGGGTCACAGCGCCGAGCGGGTCCGTGATGTCCACGGGCAGCCCCGCCCGGTCGCAGCGGACCGTGGTCACGTGGCCCAGCGGATCGGTGACCGATGTGAGGCGGCCCGCCTCGTCGTACGTGAAGCGGCTGGTCCGGCCGGAGGCGCTGGTGGTGGATGTGCGGTTGCCGCGGGCGTCGTACGTGTGGTGGGTTGTGTTGCCGTCCGCTCCGCGGATACGGGTCGGCAGCCCGAACTCGCCGTATTCCACCGTGATTTCGCGGCCGTCGGCACGAGTGACGGTCGTGGGGTTGCCCGCGTCGTCGTACTGGTAGCGAGTGAGGTTGCCGAGCGGGTCGGTCCGGGTCAGCAGCCGGTTGTAGCGGTCTCGAGTGAACCGGGTGGCCGCGCCCAACGGGTCGATCTCGGTGACCACTTGATGGTTGCGGTCGATGAGGTAGCGGCGGCTGTGGCCGTCCCCGGTCGTCGCCGTGGTGACACGGTGGCCCGTCGCCTCGTCCACGCCGTCGTACGACAGGCGCAGCGACATGTGCCCGGCCGCGCCACCCTCGGCCGTGCACCGGTCCTGGTCGTCGTACTCGTACGTGTACGAACGGTCGTTGGTGTCGGTCCAGGAGGTGACGCGGCCGCGCTCGTCGTACGTGAACTGCAGTGGCAGGCCGGAGGAATTGGTGACCGCGGTCAGGTGCCCGTCGGGAGAGTACCCGTAGCCCTTGATCTGCTCGTCGCGGCCGTCCGCGCCCGCGCCCGCAAGGTGCAGGGCGGTGACCCGGCCGCCTTCCGTGGTGACCTTGAGGTGGTATCCGGCGGAGGAGGCGATGCCGAGCGGGGTGCCGTCCGCGTCGTACTCGAAGGCGATCCAGTTGCCGTTGCGGTCGTCGATCTGTTCCAGGACCGCCCGGTCGTCGGAGCGGTCGGCGAAGTGCCAAGTGCGCCCGGTGAGCGGGTTGTTGATCTCGTAGCCGCCGTCCACACGGTTCAGCGGCCAGCGTCGGCTGCCGTGCTCGGGCAGGGTGGGGACGCTGGGGGCCGGGTGCGGGTAGGTGAGGAGCAGGCCGTCGGCGGTGACGAAGATGACGCCTTCGGCGTCGATCTCCAGACGCTCGTCGAGAGTGGAGGTCCAGGACGGTCCGAACCATTGGCCCAGTCGGGAGCCGGACTCGACGCGGCGGGTGAAGACGAGAGGCAGGGTGCCGGGGAGGGCGATGTCGGTCTGCGGCAGGTACATCTTGCCGCTGACCAGGTCGATCGGATCGCTCGGATCGTTCTCCACGCGATCCCTGGGCTCCTCGGTGTGACCGTTCGGCTTGTCGCGCACACCTGCGCGCGCCGCGCTCTCCCCCTCCCGCAGCGCGGCCTTCTCGCTGGCCCGGGCCCCCATCCGCAGCCCGCTCTTCGCGAGCCCTGCGCCCTTGGTGCCGATCAGCTCCGGGATCAGCCGGCCGAAGAACTCCGACGGATCCTTCTTGAACCCGTCGACCGCCGCCGTCACGATGCGGTCGGGATGGGACGCGGTGGAAGCCAGACCGGCCAGGGTCATGTTGACGTTCTGGTAGTACGCGGCCGGGTGCGTGAGGTTGTACGGGTCGGTGGGGTTGAGGCCGCGGGCGAAGTTGACCAGGCCCGCGCTGCCCTTGATGACACCGCCGACCAGGTGGCTCGTCTCGACGTCGAGGGCCGTGTTGATGTCCAGGGCGGTGTTCTTCAGGCGGCTCAGCGGCGGCGGCTCGGCCGGGGCGTGCGCCAGGGCCGCCCTGATCGCCGTGTCCGCCTTCTCGGAGGCCTCGTTGCGGGCGCGGCGGGCATCGGCCAGGAGGTCCTCGGCCGCCTTGCGCTGCGCGTCGCCGGGGTCGTGGAACGGTTCGGGTTTGGGGCCGGGGTCCTTGTCCGCCTTGATCTTGGCGTTGTAGGCGTCGACCTTCTTGTTGTACGCGTCGACCGCGTTCTTGCTGGTGTGCTCGGCCTTCTTCCACAGGTCGATGGCGTCCTGCGCCTTGTCCTGCGCCCACTTGACCGTCTCCGCGTACGCCTCGAGGGCCTTCGCCGCGTCCTCGCACGCGTCGGCGGCCTGCGCCCACTTGGTGGGGTGCATCTCGAACTTGCGGCGGAAGGCGTCCCCGCCCTGGCCGGTCCAGCCGGAGCTGTGCACCTTCTTCATGCCGGACGCGACGTGGTCGAAGGCCGTGTGGAAGTCCTTCAGGTGCTTGACGGACTCGCGGATCTTGCCGGGGTTGCCGTGGACGAGTTCGGTGGCGACGTCCGTGTGGCCCAGGCCCTGCTCGGACGGGGTGGCCCCGAGACCGGCCGCGAGATGGTCGCCGACGTTGTGGACGACGTCCCCGGCCTTGTCCAGACCGACGTAGTCGAGCCCGTCCCCCAGCTTGTCGCTGCCGTAGTCGATGGCCTCGCCGAGCTTCTTCTTGCCCGAGTCGATCAGATCCTCGCCGGCCTTCAGACCGCCGTTGATCCCGTCCTTGAGGTCGCCGATGATGCCCATCAGCCTTCACCCCCGCCCTGCTGCCCGGCCGCCTTGGCACGTTCCTCGGGGGAGGGGCCGAAGGTGTCGTCCAGCCACGCGTCGTACTCGGCGTCCGAGACACCGGCCGCGCCGTGCAGGTTCTGCGGGTTGAGGCCCAACGGGCCCACGGTGCGCGAGGTCATGATGTCGCGGCCCGCGTCCTTGTAGCCCTGCACCACGTTCTCGTTGGCCTTGTCCCACGACTCCTTGCTGTAGTCCGCGCCGCCCAGCGCCCCGGACGTGGCGATGTCGCGCCAGCCCTGCTGGGTGACCTCGTCCTCGGTGGCGTACGGGTTGCCGATCAGGGAGTTCGCCCCGACCTTCAGCGCGCCCTCCACGTACTGGTCCGTCTCGTAGTACGTGCCCGCCGACAGGCCCACCCCCTCCGCGAAGGCGTTCCCCTCGTTGATCAGCGAGCGCACCCCCCACTCCCACCGCTCGCAGAACGAGCCGAACGACGCGGTCACGTTCTCCACGCCCGACTCCAGCCCGGACAGCGCGATGTCGCCGAACCCGCGCCCGGCCCCCGCCTCGCCGACCATGCCGAGCTCCTTGAGCTCGCCCAGCGCTTCGGTCAACCCCTTGGTGATCAGGGCCAGGCCCTCCGCCTTGAGGTCCTTCCCGCTCCCGCCGCCCCCGCCGGTCATGCGTCATCCCCCTCGCGTACGTCTCTTACGTCGATCACGTCGATGTCGACCGCGGCCGCGTCCGGCACGATCCCCTTCACCGGCGGGAACACCGTCCCGCCCTCCGGAGCGTCCGCGCAGTCCAGCGCCACGCCGCACGGCACCCCCGCCGCCGGCACCGCGACATCCAGGAGTTTCGCGCCCAGCACTGTCCGATACGTCCACTCGCGCCGGTACGCACCACGCGCCTGCGCCCAGCGGGCCGGCGCCTGCTCGTCCGAGAATGCCGACACCGCGAACTCCGGCCGCCCGGCCGCCACTTCGGCGTCCTCGACGGGGCGAGAGTGCGGGGCGTCGGCCCCTGCCCCGTCGGTCTCTGCCCCCGCGGTCTCCGCCGCGTCCGCATCCGCGTACTCCGCGTACTCCGCGAACACCGAACGGCGCAAGCCCTCACGCGACTCTTCGCTTCCCCCGTTCCCCTCCATGCCCAGCATCCTCACACCGCCGATTTCCCGATCGCAACCGGCAGCGAATCCTGTCGGGGATGTCACAGGCCGGCCCGCTGTCTCGTCCCAGGGGACGTCAGCGAAACCGACCCGGACCCGGGCTTCGGCCGAGGAGGGATCACCCGTGAATCTCGCACTCTGGATCTGCACCGCTCTGCTCGCCCTCGTGGCGCTCGCCGGTGGGATCAGCAAGACGTTCGTGCCCGTCGAGAAGCTGGCCGCCGCTCACGGGGGCGGGTGGACCGGGGAGGTGCCGGGCGGGTTCGTGCGGGGGCTCGGGGTGCTCGAACTGCTCGCCGCTGTCGGGCTCGTGCTGCCTGCCCTCGTCGGGGTCGGGACCGTGATGGTGCCGGTGACCGCAGGCTGCTGGGTCGTTCTGATGATCGGGGCCATGGTCACGCACGGGCGGCGCGGCGAGATGAAGCTCGTTGCGCTGAATTCCGTCTATCTCGCGCTCGCGGCGCTTATCGTGGGCGCGGAGTTGATCTAGGCGGGGGGCCGAAGTGGGCAGCAGGATCGATGAGTTCGAGGAGTTGCGGCCGCTGCTGTTCTCCATCGCGTACCGGATCCTCGGCAGTGTCAGCGAGGCAGAGGACGCGGTGCAGGAGAGCTGGCTGCGGTTCGAGGCGTCGGCGACCGTGCCGCGCTCGGTGAAGGCGTTCCTGTCGGCGACGGTGACCCGGATCTCGATCGACGTGCTGCGCTCGGCGCGGGTGCGGCGGGAGCAGTACGTGGGGACGTGGTTCCCCGAGCCGCTGCTCGCCGATCCGTACGAAGACCCGGCGCGCGCCGCCGAGTTGGCGGACTCGGTGTCGATGGCCGCGCTGCTGTTGCTGGAGCGGCTGAGCCCGTTGGAGCGGGCCGTGTTCGTGCTGCGCGAGGTGTTCGACTTCGGGTTCCCGGAGGTCGCCGAGGCCGTGGGGCGTTCGGAGGCCGCGTGCCGGCAGCTCGCGGCGCGGGCGCGCAAGCACATGGCCGACGGCCGGCCCCGCTTCGAGGCCGACCGGAGCGAACGCGAGGAACTCGCCACGCAGTTCTTCGACGCCCTGCGCGACGGGAACGTCCTCGGGCTCCAGGAACTCCTCGCCGCCGACGTGTCCATGGTCGGCGACGGCGGCGGCAAGGCCCCGCAGCTCGCCCGCGCGATCATCGGCGCCGACAAGGTGGCGCGGCTCCTCGCCTCCGCCTTCCCCGGGATGGCCCGGGCCGACGTGTCCTTCGAGCAGCACGAGGTCAACGGCCAGCCGGGCGCGATCTTCCGCGACCGCGACGGCAAGGTCATCAACGCCATGACGCTCGACATCGTGGAGGGGCGCGTCCAGGCGATCCGGTCCGTCATCAACCCCGACAAGCTGGGGCATGTCGGTCCGGTCGCCGACGCGTGGGCCGTTCACCGTGAGGTGCGGCGCGGGCTGCGCGGCAGCGAGCGCTGAGCGATCAGGACGAGCGATCAGGACGAGCGATCAGGACGAGCGATCAGGACGAGCGATAAGGACGAGCCATCAGGACGATGCCGGCCACAGTGTCAGGTTGCCGGTCAGGAAAGCGATGTCGGGCATCGCGGTCGATTTCGTCTCGACCACGAGCATGCCGACCGTGCCGTCGGGCCGCCCGAAGCAGATCTCGCTGCCCGTCGTGATCGCCGCCAGCGGCATGCGCTTGTCGGCGCCTGTGCCCTTCAGGTAGGCGCGGCAGCTGTCGAGGGGGGACTCGCCCTTCGGGCGTGACCACGCCGGCGCGATCATGGTCTTGTCGCTCTCCAGGGCGCAGCTCGTCTCCTTGGCGCAGGTGAAACGGATGTCCTGCTTGCGGTTGATGGGCGTCTTGCCCGTGTCGAGGCTCAGGGAGTTCTTCCCGTTCAGCATCTGCATGGGGTACGCGAGGGCACGCGGGGACTCGGAGTCCGCCCCTGAACCTGCTGACCCCGAGCCCGAGCCCGATCCGGACCCGCTTGAGCCGTCGGAGCCGGAGCCGGAGCCGGAGCCCGACCCGTCCGAGCCACCCGTACCGCCGGCCGTCCCCCCGCTTCCGTCAGTCCCCGACGAACCCGAACCCGAAGACGAAGACTGCGACGCCGCCCCGCCCGAGCCGCCGCCATTCCCCTCAAGCCCCTGGTACAGCGTCCACCCCAGCCCCGTCAGCATCAGCAGCCCCGCCGTCACACCCGCGACCCCGATCAGCGCGTTCCGCCGTCTTCGGGCCCGCTGCTCCGCCGGGTCCGGCGCCCACGTCGGGCCGGTGATCCCCGCGTCCGGCGCCCGCCACGGCGACAGCGGTTCAGTGACGTACGCCCGGGTCGGCGAAGGCGCGGACGGCGTCACCGGCGCGGAACCGGCTGAGGGCACCGGCCCCGGCACCGTCACCTCCGGCCCCATCGCCTCCCGCCACACCGCCGGCCCCGCCCCCGCGTCGGCGTCCGGGCCCAGCTCCCTGCGGCACCACTCCACGATCTCCGCGAGCCCGGCCCGGTCCGCCGGATCGGCGGCCAGGCACCGGGCCATCAGCGGCCGCAGCCGCGCCGGGAGCCGGGACAGATCGGGCTCGTCGTGCACGATCCGGTACAGCACGCTGACCGCGGGGCCGTCCCCGTACAGCGGTTCACCGAGCGCCGCGAACGCCGCCGTCTGGCCGAGGGAGAACACGTCGGTCGCCGCCGTGACCGCCCCGGCGGCCCCCGCGGCCGCCTGCTCCGGCGCCATGAACTGCGGCGTACCGATGGACGTGCCCGTCACCGTGTGCGAACTGATGCCGGAGGCCAGCGAGATGCCGAAGTCGATGACGCGCGGACCGTCGGAGGCGAGCAGCACGTTCGACGGCTTGAGGTCGCGGTGCACGATTCCGGCGCCGTGGATGGCCTGGAGCGCCTCGGCGACCCCCGCCATGAGCCACAGCACGGCGGGCACCGGCATCGGTCCGCGCCGGGCGACGGCCTCGGCGAGCGAGGGGCCGGGGACGTAGAGGGTGGCGAGCCAGGGCGGTGTGCCGTCCGCGTCGCCGTCGATCAGCTCGGCCGTGTACGCGCCGCGGACGCGGCGGGCCGCCTCCATCTCGCGGCGGAAACGCCGCCGGAAGTCGGGGTCGTCGGCGATCTCGGGCCGTACGACCTTGATCGCAACGGGGCGGCCGCCCTGCGTGTGCGACAGATAGACCCGGCCCATGCCACCGGCGCCGAGCCGGGCGGCGATCCGGTACCCGGCCACCACCGTCGGATCGTCCGCCTGCAGCGGCTTGAACACCCCACTCGCGTCGTTCACCGGCGCTCCCCACCCTTCCCCGTGCCCACCCCTGGCCGTTCAACGGTCAACCGCCGACGGCAGCAGCCAGCCTAAGCAATCGCCGGCCGCGCGACTCGGTCAGCTCACCCGCACCGGCAGCCGCTCCACCCCGTACACGATCGACAGCTTCCGGAACTCCAGCTCGGACGGCTCTACCGCCAGGCTCAACTCCGGGAAACGGCTCACCAGTTGGGGGAACGCGGCGCGCAGCTCCATCTTGCCGAGCTCCGCCCCGATGCAGCGGTGGATGCCGTAGCCGAAGGCCAGGTGGGAGGCGGCGGGCGGCCGCGAGGGGTCGAAGGCGTCCATGTCGGGGCCGAGCCGCGGGTCCCGGTCGGCGGCGCTCAGGGAGACGATCACGATGTCGCCGGCCGCGATCGGCACCCCGCCGATCTCGATGTCCTCGCGCGCGAACCGCGGGAACGCCGTCTGTACGACGGTCAGGTGACGCAGGAGTTCGTCGACGAAGGGGGCCGCGACCGCCGCCGGGTCCGCCGCGTCGCGCAGCGCCTCGAAGTGCTCGCGGTCCTTGAGCATGATCATCGTGCCGAGCGCGATCATGCTCGCCGTGGTCTCCAGACCGCCGGTCAGGACACCGTCCGCGAGGCCGGTGAGCTCCTCGTCCGTGATGGTGTCGCCGTGCTCCCGTACGAGCATGCCGAGCAGGCCCTCGCCGGGGTTGCGGCGCTGCTCGGCGACGACGCCGCGCAGATAGTCGAGCGACTGCGACACCGCGCCGAACGACGCGCCCGCGCCGCCGAGCACGTCGAACCGGGCGACCGAGAACTGCTGGAAGGCGTCGCGCTCCTCGTAGGGGACACCCAGCAGCTCGCAGATGACCAGGGCCGGCACCGGCATCGCGAAGTGCTCGACGAAGTCGGCCGTGCCGTCGGGCGACTCGTGGGCCGCCTTCTCCAGGTGGACCAGCTGCTCCTCGATGATCGCGTGGATCCGCGGCGTGAGGCGCGACAGGCGGCGCATCGTGAACTCGGGGGTCAGCAGGCGGCGCAGCCGCGTGTGGTCCGGCGGGTCGCAGAAGCCGAGGCCGCCGGGGTTCTGGTCGGCGCCCGCGCCGCCCACGCCGACGAGGTGCCGGAAGTCGTTGCTGAACGCCTTGGCGTTGCCCAGGACGTCCTTCGCCTGGTCGTACCCGGACACCAGCCACACCGTCATGCCGGGGATCGGCAGCTTGCTGACGGGCTCACGGTCGCGCAGCGCGCCGATCTCGGGAACCGGGTCGACGCCTTCCCGGCGCAGGGGCAGCAGCGCCCCGTCGGGCAGCTTCGAGAGGACGGACAGGTCGAGGCTTCCCCCCTTCTTCCGCAGCCGGGAGAAGTAGAGACGGGTCAGCCAGGTCGCTATCGCGGAACGTACGGACATGTGCTCGCATTTCTGCGGTGGGGCGGTGGGACGGACGGGTCTTGCGTGGGGGAGGGGAAAGCTGAGCGGGGCGTGGGGTCCGCCAAGGGTACGTGCGCCCCCTGGGGTCTACGGAAGAGGGGACTTCCCCCGAATCGACCCGGGGGCCACCCCCAGGGCTGCCCTAGGCGCGCTCCGGGAAGCCCCCCGTGGCCCCGTCGATCAGCTCGCGCAGGATGTCCATGTGGCCCGCGTGCCGTGCGGTCTCCTCCACCATGTGCACCAGCACCCAGCGCAGCGACACCTTCCGCCCGTCCCACGCCGTGCCGACCGTCTCCAGGTCGAGTTCGGCCACGGCCAGGTCGGCCGCGGCGCGCGCCCGGGCGAAGAAGGCCAGGATGTCCGCCGTGGTCTCGCCGTCCGCGGGGGCCATGTCCTCACCCTCGTACGGGTCGAACCACAAGGGCTCGCTCTCCCGCCCGAACGCCTCGCAGAACCAGCCGTACTCGACCGTCGCCAGATGCTTCACCAGACCGAGCAGGTTCGTCCCCGACGGGGTCAGCGGGCGCCGCGCCTGCTCCTCGTCGAGGCCGGCCAGCTTCCATACGGCGACGTCCCGGTGCCGGTCGAGCGCGACGTGCAGGCTCTCCTTCTCGCCGCCCTTGTACGGGACGTGCCTGATCCGCTCCGTGCCCATGCTGTCTCCCCCGTCGTTCCGCATGATCCGGTCCCATGAAAAGTAGCAGCGCCCACGGACAACGCCCGCGCCGGCGCCCGTCGCAAAAGGAGATGAACCCGGCCCCGCCCCCCTGTCACCATTTCCCCCATGACCAGCGCCGATCACCCCACCCCCGAGCATCGCCCCACCCACACCGGCCGCCCCTACGAGGACCTCGTCGCCGAAGCCGTCGCCGCACCCACGGACGGCTGGGACTTCTCCTGGTTCGAGGGCCGCGCCACCGAACAGCGCCCCTCATGGGGCTACGCGCGCCTGATGGGGGAGCGCCTCGGCCGCGTGCACTCCGCGCTCGACCTCGACACCGGCGGCGGCGAGGTCCTGAACCTCGCCCCGAAGCTGCCGCCCCTGATGGCCGCGACCGAGGGCTGGCCCCCGAACGTCGAGAAGGCCACGCGTCTGCTCGCCCCGCGCGGCGTGGTCGTCGTCGCGTCCCCGTCCGACGCCCCGCTGCCCTTCGCCGAGGGCGCCTTCGACCTGGTCACGGCCCGCCACCCGGTCAAGCCCCCGTTCCCGGAGATCGCGCGCGTGCTGCGCCCCGGCGGCACGTACGTCGCCCAACACGTGGGCCCCAGCAGCGTGTTCGAGGTCGTCGAGTACTTCCTCGGCCCGCAGCCGGAGGAGGTGCGCCGCGGCCGCGACCCGCGGGCCGAGCGCGCGAGGGCCGAGGAGGCGGGCCTGGAGATCGTCGACCTGCGCGCCGAGCGGCTGCGCATCGAGTTCTACGACATCGGGGCCGTCGTCCACTTCCTGCGCAAGGTCGTCTGGATGGTCCCGGGCTTCACCGTCGAGGCGTACGAGCCCCAACTCCGCGCCCTGCACGCGCAGATGGAGAAGGAGGGCCCGTTCGTGGCGCACAGCACCCGCCACCTGATCGAGGCCCGCAAGCCCCTCTCGTAGAACGCGGAAGAGGGAACTACGTGTCGTCGCGCAGCCCGAGCCGCAGGTGCTCCACATGGAACAGTGCCTGGTCGAGGAGTTGCGCGACGTGGTGGTCGTACAGCGCGTAGACGATCGAGCGGCCCTTGCGCTCACCGCTGACCAGGCCGAGGTTGCGCAGCAGCCGCAGCTGGTGCGAGCACGCGGACTGTTCGAGCCCGGCGGCCTCGGCGAGTTCGCCGACCGCGCAGGGGCCTTCCTGGAGCCGGGCCAGGATCCGCAGCCGCGACGGCGTGGCGAGCGCCTGGAGTGTGGCGGCGACGTCGGCCGCGCCCACGGCCTCGAGCCGCTCGCGGGTGCTGCTCTTCTCGTCGATCCCGTGACCCATGACCCCATCGTAGCCAGCACGGACCCCTCTCTCATGGCATGCATGAAGAGGTCTTCATGTGTTCCTGTATCGTGGCCGCATGTCCGTCCGCACGCCTGTCACCCCGCCCGCCCCGTCCGCCCCGCAGGTCCAGGCGCCCGCGACTCCCGCGCGCCGCGCCCGCACCCCGCTGCTCGCCCTCCCCGAAGCCCGCTGGGCGGCGGCCGCGACAGTCGCCTTCCTCCTGGCGCTCCCGCTCCAACTCCTCGGCGCCACCGCCTGGTTGTGGGGCCCGCTGTACGTGATCGCGTACGCGGCCGGCGGCTGGGAGCCCGCCCTCGAAGGCCTGAAGGCGCTGCGCGAGAAGACCCTCGACGTCGACCTGCTGATGATCGTGGCCGCCCTCGGCGCCGCCGCCATCGGCCAGGTCATGGACGGCGCCCTGCTCATCGTGATCTTCGCGACCTCCGGCGCCCTGGAGGCCCTCGCCACCGCCCGCACCGAGGACAGCGTCCGCGGACTGCTCGACCTGGCCCCGCCGACGGCCGTCCGGCTGCGCCCCGACGGCTCCGAGGAGACGGTCGACACGTCCGAACTCGCCATCGGCGACGTCCTGTTGATCCGCCCCGGCGAGCGCGTCGGCGCGGATGCCCGCGTCCTCGACGGTGCCGGCGACGTCGACCAGGCCACGATCACCGGCGAACCCCTGCCCGTACCCAAGGCCGAGGGCGACGAGGTCTTCGCCGGCACGCTCAACGGCACCGGCGCGCTGCGCGTCCGCGTCGAGCGCGACCCCGCCGACACCGTCATCGCCCGCATCGTCGCCCTCGTCGAGGAGGCGACCCGCACCAAGGCGCCGACCCAGCTCTTCATCGAGCGGATCGAGCAGCGCTACGCCCTCGGCATGGTCGCCGCCACCCTCGCCGTCTTCCTCGTCCCGCTCGCCCTCGGCGACGCGCTCACGGACGCCCTGCTGCGCGCGATGACCTTCATGATCGTGGCCTCGCCGTGCGCCGTCGTGCTCGCGACGATGCCGCCGTTGCTGTCGGCGATCGCGAACGCGGGCCGCCACGGAGTCCTGATCAAGTCGGCCGTGGTGATGGAACGCATCGGCCGCACCGACACCGTCGCCTTCGACAAGACGGGCACCCTGACCGAGGGCGCCCCGCGCGTGGCGACGGTCGCCCCGCAATCCCCGTACGGCGAGACCGAGTTGCTGACCCTGGCCGCCTCGGCGGAACAGCGCAGCGAGCACCCCGTGGGCCGGGCGATCCTGGCGGCGGCGGGGGAGCGGGGCCTCGCCCCGCACCCCGTGAAGACCTTCGCGTCGCTCCCCGGCAAGGGCGTCACCGCGACCGTCCTGGCCGACGGCGACACGGCGTACGAGGTCACGGCGGGCTCCCCGCACCAGCTGGGACTTCCCGCCCCGGACGCCCCCGGCACCCACGTGGCCGTCACGGTCGACGGCGTCCCCGCCGGCCACCTCACCCTCACCGACCGCCTCCGCCCGACGGCGGCCGAGGCGACCCGCGCCCTCACGTCCCTCACCACCACGGCCCCGCTCCTGCTGACCGGCGACAACGCACCGGCCGCGCACGCCGTCGCCCGGGCCACCGGCATCGCCCCCGGCGACGTCCACGCGGGCCTGCTGCCCCACGACAAGGCCGAGCTCGTCCAAGGTCTCGCCGCTCGCGGCCACCACGTCCTGCTGGTCGGCGACGGGGTCAACGACGCCCCCGCGCTCGCCGCGGCGCACACCGGTGTGGCCATGGGCCGCGGCGGCTCCGACCTGGCCCTGGAGACCGCGGACGCCGTCCTCGTGCGCGACGAACTGCCCGCCCTGGAGCGGACGGTCGCCCTCTCCCGCCGGGCCCGCAGGCTCGTCGTGCAGAACCTCGTCATCGCCGGGGTCTTCATCGCCGGCCTGGTGGTCTGGGACCTGGCCGGACACCTTCCGCTGCCGCTTGGCGTCGCCGGGCACGAGGGCTCCACCGTCCTGGTGGGCCTCAACGGCCTGCGGCTGCTGCGCGAGCGCGCCTGGACGGGGTGACCGCCCGCACCCGGGTGGCAGCCCTGGGCAACCGATTCCGCATCGTTATCGATGCGCACTCGATCCGCACGTAAACCTCACGTAAGTTCAGACCAACGGCAATTCGCGTGAGCAAAGCTGCGCGGCGGTACCGCGCAGTGGAGGGGGCTGCGCGGTGCCGCACGCCGTCCCGCCCGTTCGGGCCCGAATCGAATGCGCCATATCTGCGGCCGCGCCGCACGGGTGAAGCGGTGCGTCAACCGCGTGCATGACACGGGAGAGGGATGCCGGACCCCCGGCGGCGCCGCCGTGAACACGAGGCCGAAGCTGCCTGTGGGCCCGCTGTGAGGCGGCCGGAAACCTACCTCCCGGAGTCGCCGGGCGATTCCGGAGAGTAGTTGTGGCACGCCGATGCGCGCAGCATCACTTACGAAGGGTTATGGTGGAAACCCCCCCTCGGGCCGGTCCGTCTCCCCCCCACGGACCGGCCCGTTTTTTTGTCCGTACAAAGCCCCGGTCGCGGGGCTGCCGCCTGATCTGTGGATCAGCTCCGCCCGGCCCAGATGTTCGTGCCGGGCGTCGAGACGGCGAACGAGTCGATTTCGGTCAGCTCATCGGCGGTCAGCTTCGGGGCCGCGAGCGCCGCCACGTTCTCCTCCAGCTGCTGCACGCTGGAGGCGCCGATCAGGGCCGACGTCATCCGCTCGTCCCGCAGCACCCAGGTGAGCGCGAGCTGCGCGAGGGACTGGCCGCGCCGCTCGGCGATGTCGTTCAGGCCGTTCAGCCGGCGCACGACCTCGTCGCTCAGCAGGTTGGGGTCGAGGGACTTGCCCTGCGTCGCGCGCGAGCCCTCCGGGATGCCCTTCAGGTACTTGCCCGTGAGCAGGCCCTGCGCGAGCGGCACGAAGGAGATGCAGCCCATGCCGGCCGCCTCCAGGGTGTCGAGCAGCCCGTCGTCCTCGGTCCAGCGGTTGATCATCGAGTACGAGGGCTGGTGGATGAGGGCCGGAACGCCCATCTCCTTCAGCAGGCGGGCCGCCTCGGCCGTCTGCTCACTGGTGTACGAGGACACACCCACGTACAGCGCCTTGCCCTGCTGGACCGCCGATGCGAGCGCTCCCATCGTCTCCTCGAGCGGCGTCTCGGGGTCGAAGCGGTGCGAGTAGAAGATGTCGACGTAGTCCACACCCATGCGCTTCAGCGACGCGTCGAGCGACGACATCAGGTACTTGCGGCTGCCCCACTCGCCGTACGGGCCGGGGTGCATCAGGTAGCCGGCCTTCGTCGAGAGGATCAGCTCGTCCCGGTACGGGGCGAAGTCCTGGGCGAAGATCTTGCCGAAGTTCAACTCGGCCGAACCGGGCGGCGGTCCGTAGTTGTTCGCCAGGTCGAAGTGGGTGACGCCCAGGTCGAAGGCGCGGCGCAGGATCGCGCGCTGGGAGCCGAGGGTGCGGTCGTCCCCGAAGTTGTGCCACAGGCCGAGCGAGATCGCGGGCAGCTTCAGGCCGCTGCGGCCGGTGCGCCGGTACTCCATGGAGTCGTACCGGTCGGAGGCGGCGACATAAGGAGAGGTGTCGTTCATGGGTACGAAGCTACGTCAGTGCACTGACACCCCACAGCCGAGGCCCCGTCTCACGGCGGTAGGCTTTCGCCTTCGGGGACCGCCATCTGCACGGAGGGGCAAAAAGACCGTGAACCTGCGCGACAGGCTGCGCGGCCTGCTGGTCAGGCTGTACGCGCGCCGGGTGGAAGGCCACCTGGACCATGACCAGGTGCCCAAGCACATCGGGGTCATCATGGATGGCAACCGGCGCTGGGCGAAGGCCGCCGGATCCACCACCGCCCAGGGCCACCAGGCGGGCGCGGACAAGATCGAGGAGTTCCTCGGCTGGTGCAGCGAGACGGACGTCGAGGTCGTCACGCTCTGGCTGCTCTCGACGGACAACTTCGATCGGCCCCAGGAGGAGCTGGTCCCGCTGCTGCGCATCATCGAGGACACCGTCCGCTCGCTGGCCGCCGACGGCCGCTGGCGCGTGCACCACGTCGGCGCCACCGACATCCTCCCGTCGGGGCTCCAGACCGTCCTCAAGGAGGCCGACGAGGCCACCGCCCACGTCGACGGGATACTCGTCAACGTCGCGATCGGCTACGGCGGCCGCCAGGAGATCGCCGACGCCGTCCGCTCGATGCTCCTCGACGCCGCCGACAAGGGCGAGTCCCTCGAAGCGGTCGCCGAGGCCGTCGACATCGACCTCATCGGCAAGCACCTCTACACCAGCGCGCAGCCGGACCCGGACCTCGTCATCCGCACCAGCGGCGAGCAGCGCCTCTCGGGCTTCATGCTGTGGCAGACGGCCCACTCCGAGTACTACTTCTGCGACGTCTTCTGGCCGGCCTTCCGGAAGGTCGACTTCCTGCGCGCGCTGCGCGACTACGCGGCCCGCGGCCGCAGATTCGGCGGCTGACGAGCGGCTGACGCCGAGTCACCGCGGAACACTGGTCATCAGGAGTTAACGCACGCGTCGTCATATGCCCTGGCATGGCTGCGCGTGTTCGAGGGAATAAGCCTTCCAGGCCGGTGTCCGAACCACGGATGCCGGATCTCAGCGGGCGGCTCGGGGCCGTCCGCCCGGGAGGCCCTTTGCACCAGGACGACCGTACGCCGACGGGTACGGATGACGACTTGGAGGGCCGGTTCTCGGCCCGCGCACGGGGGCCGTTGACCGGCCCAGAACCCTCCGTCGCTCCCCGACCTCATCCGAGGGGGTACGTCCTTCCGTGGTGACCAGCAACAAGCGCCAGCCCGACCGGCGCACCTATGTTCTCGACACCAGCGTCCTGCTGGCCGATCCGAACGCCATGACCCGATTCGACGAACACGAAGTGGTCCTTCCTGTCGTCGTCGTCACGGAGTTGGAGGCCAAGCGGCATCATCCGGAGCTGGGGTACTTCGCCCGGCAGGCCCTGCGCCTGCTCGACGACTACCGCATCCGCTTCGGACGTCTGGACGCCCCGATCCCCACCGGGGAGCTGGGTGGCACGCTGCGCGTCGAGCTCAACCACTCCGACCCCAGCGTCCTGCCCTCGGGTTACCGCCTGGGCGACAACGATTCGCGCATCCTCGCGGTCGCGCGCAATCTGCAGGCCGAGGGATACGACGTCACCGTCGTGTCGAAGGATCTGCCGCTCAGGATCAAGGCCTCGTCGGTCGGTCTCCTCGCCGAGGAGTACCGCGCCGAACTGGCCATCACGGACTCCGGCTGGACCGGAATGTCCGAACTGACCCTCCCCGCCGAACAGGTCGACCTCCTCTTCGAGGAAGACAGCGTGTACGTACCGGAGGCCGCCGAGCTTCCCGTGCACACGGGCCTGACGATCCACTCCGAGCGCGGCAAGGCCCTCGGCCGTGTCACGCCGGAGGGCAACGTCCGCCTGGTGCGCGGCGATCGGGAGGCGTTCGGCCTCAAGGGGCGCAGCGCCGAGCAGCGGATCGCGCTGGATCTGCTCCTCGACCCGGACGTCGGCATCATCTCGATGGGCGGCAGGGCCGGCACCGGAAAGTCCGCGCTCGCGCTCTGCGCGGGCCTGGAAGCGGTGTTGGAGCGACGCCAGCACCAGAAGGTGATGGTCTTCCGTCCGCTGTACGCGGTGGGCGGGCAGGAGCTCGGCTATCTGCCGGGCAGCGAGGCCGAGAAGATGGGGCCGTGGGCGCAGGCGGTCTTCGACACCCTGTCGTCCGTCACGTCGCGCGAGGTGATCGAGGAGATCACCGCGCGCGGGATGCTGGAGGTGCTGCCCCTCACGCACATCCGGGGGCGTTCGCTGCACGACGCCTTCGTGATCGTGGACGAGGCCCAATCCCTGGAGCGGAACGTCCTGTTGACCGTTCTGTCCCGTATCGGGGCGAACTCCCGGGTTGTCCTCACCCATGACGTCGCCCAGCGCGACAACCTTCGGGTCGGCCGCTACGACGGTGTCGTCGCGGTCGTCGAGAAGCTGAAGGGGCATCCGCTGTTCGCGCACGTCACGCTCACGCGGTCGGAGCGGTCGCAGATCGCGGCCCTGGTGACCGAAATGCTGGAAGACGGCCAAATCTAGGCCGTTTCATCCGAATTGGCGCCGTCCGGCAAAGCGAGAGAGCTTAGCCGGGCGGCGTCTTGGCGCGTGCTCGTTTCCTCAAATCCCTTGGGGCAAACGGGGTGTGACGTATCCCACGCAGCGCAGAATTGCCTTGCGGCGTTCGCATGCGGCAGAGTCACGGTCCTGTCAGGCCCCGCATACGACACTTGTGTCCCCTCAGCGGACATGCACCACCGCAGCCCCGGTTGCATCTGAACTTCATAGAGGTCGTCGTATGCCGCCCGAGCACCACGCGGCGCTCTCCCAGCGGGAGTTGCCCACCGGGCCCGTGCCTCCCGTGACCCGTCAGTTGGGAGGCCAGTGTCAGGGGCACGATTGCGTCCGCGAGGGGTCACACCAGAGCGGGCGATGCTGGAAGGAAACCGTGTGAGCCGGATTTCGGTCCGGGGATTCGCAGTGGCTTCGGCCACCGCGGTCACCACAGTCGGCGCCGTCGTGGGTGTTGCCTCGGGCAGCACCGCTCAGCCCTCGAACGAGGCAGAGGCCACGGCAGGCGACGCGACCCTCCTCGCCGACATACCTGCCGGTCAGCAGGCGCAGGTTCAGACCGCGTCGCTGACTCAGCAGGCACAGACGCAGGCCATCGCGGCCGACAACGCGGCCCAGAAGTCCGCCGAGGAAGCAGCCCGTAAGAAGGCCGCCGAGGACGCGATCGCCAAGCAGAAGGACGCGCAGGCCGCCAAGGAGAAGGCGGAGCGTGAGGCCAAGGAGCGCGCAGAGGCGAAGAAGGAAGCCGCGAGCCGTTCCGCGACGCGCGACGCCTCCAGCTTCTCGACGCAGTCCTCGTACTCCGTCTCGCAGATCCAGGCGATGGCGCGCCAGATGGTGCCGTCCGGTCAGTTCCAGTGCTTCAGCAACATCGTGGACCACGAGTCCAGCTGGAACTACAAGGCGGTCAACGCCTCCTCCGGTGCGTACGGTCTCTTCCAGGCACTGCCCGCCTCCAAGTACTCGACGGCGGGCGCCGACTGGCAGACCAACCCGGCCACCCAGATCAAGTGGGGCCTCAACTACATGGACAGCCGCTACGGCAGCCCGTGCGAGGCCTGGTCCTTCTGGCAGGCCAACCACTGGTACTGAGCCGGCTCGGTTCTCAACCTTGCGAAGCCCCTCACCGTCCTACGGTGGGGGGCTTTCGCCGCTTCTCGATGTACGGTCTTGTCCACGGCTCCGGGGGGAGTGGTGAGTGCGCACGGGGGAACGAAGAGGACGGATCATGTCGCGTGTTCCAGGCTGGCTCGGCCGAGTCGGCGCCGGGATCAGCAAGGTGGGCGAGCGCCTCGAGGAGCGCCGCGCAGAGGACGACGAGTCCGACGTGGAGGCGGGCCGGATGAGTTCGGACGAGTCGGCGCAGGACCACGTGCCGGCGCCGCCCGCGTACGCACCGGCCGTGGCGCCCCGGCCCGAGCCGGTCGCCGCCGTGCCGTGGGGACTTCGGGTCGCCGCCGAGGCCGGCTGGCGTCTGCTCGTCCTCGCGGGCACCGTCTGGGTCCTGATGAAAATCATCAGCTCGGTGCAGCTGGTGGTGTTCGCGTTCGTCGCGGCGCTGCTCATCACCGCGCTGTTGCAGCCGACGGTGGCCAGGCTGCGCCGCCGCGGTGTGCCCCGGGGCCTCGCGACGGCACTGACCGCCATCCTCGGCTTCGTCATCATGGGGCTCGTCGGCTGGTTCGTCGTCTGGCAGGTCCAGGAGAACATCGACAACCTCTCCGACCAGGTCCAGGACGGCATCGACGAGCTCAGGAAGTGGCTCCTCAACAGCCCGTTCCACGTCACCGACAACCAGATCAACGACATCGCGAAGTCGCTGCGCGAGGCGATCGGCGCCAACACGGACTCGATCACGTCCGCGGGCCTGGAGGGCGTCACCGTCATCGTCGAGGCGATGACGGGCATCCTCCTGACGATGTTCTCGACCCTCTTCCTGCTCTACGACGGCCGGCGCATCTGGGAGTGGACGCTCAAGCTCGTCCCCGCGCAGGCCCGTCCGGGCATCGCGGGCGCGGGGCCGCGGGCCTGGCGCACGCTGACGGCGTACGTCCGGGGGACGGTGATAGTGGCGCTGATCGACGCCATCTTCATCGGGCTCGGGATCTTCTTCCTCGGTGTCCCCATGGCCGTACCGCTGGCCGTCTTCATCTTCCTGTTCGCGTTCATCCCGCTGGTCGGTGCCGTGGTCTCCGGGGCGCTCGCCGTCGTCGTCGCGCTGGTGACGCAGGGGGTGTTCGCGGCGGTCATGGTGCTCGTCGTCGTGCTCGCCGTGCAGCAGATCGAGGGGCACATCCTCCAGCCGTTCATCCTCGGCCGCGCGGTGCGGGTGCATCCGCTCGCGGTGGTCCTGTCCGTCGCCGCGGGCGGGATGGTGTCGGGGATCGGCGGGGCGGTGGTGGCGGTGCCGCTCGTCGCCGTGACCAACACGGTGGTCGTGTATCTGCGGGCCTGGTCGCGGGAGGCGTCCATCAGGCAGGCGCCGGCCCCTCGGGGGGCGACCGCCGTGGACGTGGCGCCGGTGGATCCACACTCAAGCCCCTCCGGAGATTGAGGAGCGGGGTCCGGGGCAAAGCCCTGGGGACATGCGAAAGCCGGGGCCGAACGAATCGGCCCCGGCTTTCGCATGTGCGGCTTACGCCAGGACATCCTCCGCGTCGACCGTGACGGCGACGGCCTGGATGACGGAGGCGATCTTGAACGCCTCCTGGACGACGTCACGCTCGACGCCGGCCTTGCGGAGCACCTGCTCGTGCGAGTCGAGGCACATCCCGCAGCCGTTGATCGCGGAGACCGCGAACGACCACAGCTCGAAGTCGACCTTGTCGACGCCCGGGTTGCCGATGACGTTCATCCGCAGACCCGCGCGCATCGTCCCGTACTCCTCGTCGGAGAGCAGGTGACGCGTGCGGTAGAAGACGTTGTTCATCGACATGATGGCGGCGGCCGACTTCGCGGCCTTGAACGCCTCCGGCGACAGGTTCGCCTCGGCCTCGGGCGCCAGCTCGCGCAGGACGCGCGGCGAGCGGGAGGCGATGGCGGTCGCGAGGACCGTGCCCCACAGCTGCTGCGCCGGGAGGTCCGAGTTGCCGATGACCGAGCCCAGGTTGAGCTTCAGGTCCTTGGCGTAGTCCGGTATCGCGGACTTCAGTTCGTCAAGTGCCATGTCAGAAGGCTCCGTTCACTCGCCGGAGAGCAGCGCGACCGGGTCGAGGGTCTCGTCGCCCTTGCTCCAGTTGCACGGGCAGAGCTCGTCCGTCTGCAGCGCGTCGAGGACCCGGAGGACCTCCTTGGGGTTACGGCCGACGGAGCCGGCGGTCACCATCGTGAACTGGATCTCGTTGTTCTGGTCGACGATGAAGACGGCGCGCTGCGCGAAGCCGTCCTCGCCCTCGATGCCGAGGTCACGCATGAGCTCGTGCTTCGAGTCGGCCAGCATCGGGAAGGGCAGGTCGGTCAGGTCCGGGTGGTCCTTGCGCCAGGCGTGGTGCACGAACTCGGAGTCGCCGGAGAAGCCGAGGATCTGCGCGTCACGGTCGGCGAACTCCTCGTTCAGCTTGCCGAACGCGGCGATCTCGGTGGGGCACACGAAGGTGAAGTCCTTGGGCCACGCGAAGACGATCTTCCACTTGCCCTCGTAGGTCTTGTGGTTGATCTGCTCGAACTCCTTGCCCTTCTCCAGCGAGACACAGGCAGTCAGGTCGAACTCGGGGAACTTGTCACCGACAGTGAGCACACGCACTCCTTGCAGCTTGGAAACATCCCCTTTTGGGGGGTCTTTCCTTGGGTTGGACTGTGAGTGATCGTGGCACAGAGTGCATTGATTACGGAAATAGCTAGACTCGGTCGTGTTGATCGGAGGTGGCTATCAGTGGCCGTACAGAGTGGGAAGCCCGCAGGCGGGCGGCGCAGGCAGCCGAGCCTGGCGCAGTTGCGGGCGTTCGCCGCGGTCGCGGAGCATCTGCACTTCCGCGATGCCGCCGCCGCGATCGGGATGAGCCAGCCCGCCCTGTCGGGCGCCGTCTCGGCCCTGGAGGACGCGCTCGGGGTGACCCTTGTCGAGCGTACGACGAGAAAAGTGCTGCTCTCGCCCGCCGGGGCCAGGATCGCGGTGCGGGCCAAGGCCGTGCTCGGCGAGGTCGGCGCGCTCATGGACGAGGCCGAGGCGGTGCGCGCGCCGTTCACCGGGGCGCTGCGGCTCGGGGTGATCCCGACCGTCGCGCCGTATCTGCTGCCGACCGTGCTGCGCCTCGTCCACGAGAAGTACCCCGATCTGGATCTCCAGGTGCACGAGGAGCAGACCTCGTCGCTGATCGAGGGGCTCGGCGCCGGACGGCTCGACCTGCTGCTGCTCGCGGTGCCGCTCGGGGTGCCCGGCGTCACCGAACTCCCTTTGTTCGACGAGGACTTCGTGCTCGTCACGCCGCTCGACCACTGGCTCGGCGGCCGGGAGGGCATCCCGCGCGAGGCGCTGCGCGAGCTGAACCTGCTGCTCCTCGACGAGGGGCACTGCCTGCGCGACCAGGCGCTCGACATCTGCCGCGAGGCGGGGCGCGACGACGTCGACGTGACGACGACCGCGGCCGGGCTCTCCACGCTGGTGCAGCTCGTCGCGGGCGGGCTCGGGTGCACGCTGCTGCCCCGTACGGCGCTGCGTGTCGAGACGGCCCGCAGCTCCCAGCTGCTCACCGGTTCCTTCGCCGAGCCCGCGCCCACGCGCCGGGTCGCCCTCGCCATGCGGACCGGCGCCGCGCGGGCCACGGAGTACGAAGAGCTGGCCGAGGCGCTGCGCGAGGCGTTGCGGCCGCTGCCCGTGCGGGTGCTGTCCGGCGGCTCGGCGAGCATCTGACAAGCGGTCAAATATGCCCCGGACACTGGCAGTTGTGCTGTGCGGAGAGACAACTCGCGTCAGGTAGAGGCAGGTAGGAAATGCGCCACGAAACCGCGTGCCGTGGCTGATACAACATGCCCCTTGAGTGCGACGCATCAGGCGTCAGTACGAAATGCCGGGGGGTGCGATGCCGGGCATGCGGTGGGACGGATGGGGGCCGCTCGGCCAGGCCGGCTGCGATCTGCTGGCCCAGACCCTGATCGCCTGCGGGCACGAGGAGTTCACCGGGCGGGTACGGGTCGCCGGGAGTCCCGGCGGCACCCTGTATCTGCGCGGCGGACTGGTCGTCGCGGTGGAGAGCCCGGGCGCCCCCGGGCCCGAGACGCTGCTGCTGCGCTCCGGCCGGGTGAGCGACGGGCAGTGGGCCGGACTCGTCGGTGAGGCCGGTGGATCGCGCTGGCCGGCCGCCGAACTGATCGCCCACGGGTACGCCGGGGCCGCACAACTGCGGGTGGTCTGCCTGCTCGCGATGCGGGACGCGGCGTTCGCGATCATCGCGGGCCGCGTCGCGGACTGCGAGCGCGCCGGCGCGGCCGACCCCGCCGCCCCGTCGCCGGTGGGCGAGGTGCCCGGACGCCTGTTGCAGGACGCGGCGGGGCAGGTGCTCGCCCTCACCGAACTCCCGTACTCCGTCCGCCCCGACCGGGAGCGCCCGCGGCCGGTCGCGGGCGCCGCCGGGCTCACCCCGCTGCGGCGCGAACTGCTCGCCCACGCCGACGGCCGCCGCACCGCCCGCGACCTCGCCTTCCGCACCGGACGCGGCGTGTACGCCGTCACGGTCGAGATGGCCCGGATGCTGGCCGAGGGGCTCCTGGAGTGCGCTCCCGCGCCCGCGCCGGTCCGGCTGCCGGGCGTACGTCCCGGGGTGGTGCGGCGCCGCCTGCGGGCGCTGCCCGTGCCCAGGGAGGAACCGGACGACCTGCCGCGCCGGAGCCCCGGCGCCAGTGGCATCAACGACACCCTCAACACGCGCCCCGGCCGGGCGAGTTGAGCACAAGAGTCCGAACACACAGTGACGATCGGATGCCTCGCGCATCCGGGGGGTTGAGCTCATGGACCACAACGCACTCGCGCTCGAAATGCGCGGCCTGCGCGAGCAGGTGCCCGGTATCACCGACACCGCGGTGGCGGCGGCGGACGGGCTGCTCATCGCGGCCGACACCGCCGACTCCATCGACCAGGAAGGCCTCGCCGCCGTCGCCGCGGCCGGGCTCGGCCTCGCCCGGCGCACCGCCGAGCTGACCTCCCGCGGCTCGCTGCGCCGGACGGTGACGTACGGCAGCCAGGGCTGCGCCGCCTTCTACGCGGTCGGCGACACCGCCCTCATGGTCGTGCTCGGCGACGAGGGCCTGGACGTGGAGCGCCTGCACGCGGCGGCCCGCCCCGCCCTCGACCGGATCGAGGCGATCCTCGCCGCGAAGACCCCCGAGGGAGTGTGACCGCATGGCCACCAAGCGCCTGAACGCCAGCTTCTCCGACCAGGTCGTCAGCATGGTCAAGTCCTTGCGCACCGAGGCCCCCGACTGCGTCGCCTCCGGTGTCGTCGACATGTCGACCGGCATGCTCCTCGCCTACGAGACCGTCGACAACCATCCGGCCGAGGTCCTCGACCTGCTGGCCGGCGCGACCCTGGACCTCTTCCAGGGCCGCACCGTCCTGATGATCGAGGACGTCTGGAAGGAGCGGCGCGGCCAGGAGCACGAGAACCACTTCTTCCAGGAGATCCTCGTCAACAGCGACAACATCACCCACTTGTTCGTCCGCCTGACCGAGCAGCAGGACATCGTCGCCGTGACGGTGTGCCGCAAGTCGGTGAACGTGGGCATGCTGGTCGCCCAGGTGCGCCGTGTCGTACGGGAGTACAGCCTCTGATCCGTGACCCGTCACCCGTGAACCGGCCGGGGAGCCCGCGCTACTCCGTGCGCAGGCCCTCCGGCCGCATCAGGCGGTACAGCGGCGGCAGGCTCAGCAGGGTGACGGCCGCGATCGCCGCCGCGCCCACCCCGGTCAGCGGCAGGAACAGCAGCCAGTCGGTCACCGGCTTGTGGACCATGCGCAGCATCAGCCAGCCGAGGCCGAGTCCGCCCGTGATCGCGACCGCGAGTCCGAGGGCGACCGGGATCGCCGTCTGCCACAGCACCGACCAGGCCAGCGTCGAGCGGCGGGTCCCGTAAGCGACGAGGACCGACAACAGGCGCCTGCGCTCACGGAGTTGCTCGATCTGCGAGACGAGCATGGACGCCGCGATGAGCGCCATGGTCAGGGCCGCGGCGGTGAACAGGCCCCGGCGGATGCTCGCGTACTCGGTGTCGCGCTCGGTGGCCCGGTACGTCCACACGCGCATGCTCGGATCGATCCGGTAGGCGGTGTTGCGTACGTGCTCGAAGGCGTCCGGCACGCTCTCGTCGACCTGGATCTGCGTCGACGTCGACGCGTTGTGCACCGTCTTCACGTCGAACGCGGCGGGCGTGGCCAGGATGCCGCCGAAGAACGTGCCGCCCGGGTCGCGCCGCGCCTCGGCGTGCCGGGCGTTCTCGGGGAGCGTCCACCGGGTCGGGGCCGGGGCGTCGGGGTCGTAGTCGCTCGCGTCGTCGACGCTGAGGCGGGCGCCGGCCGGGGCGAGTTTCTTCAGCCGGGCGTCGAGTTCGGGGTCGTCGCTCCCGGTCACCCGGAAGACGTCGCCGTCCGTGCACGAGGGCAGGTGCGCCAGTTCGCGCAGCGAGGCGCAGGTACCGACGGAGAGCGGGACGCTCGGCGTGAAGCCGTCGCCGTTCGGCTTCGCGCCGACCGGGCTCGCCCAGGTGTCGACCGTGCCGATGACGCTCTTGACGCCCTCGGTCGCCCGGAAGTCGTCGACCGTCCCCTGGGCGAGGACGCCGTCGCGGGCGCTCGCCACGGTGCCGATCTGGGCCCGCCGGGGGTCCTCGCCCGTCGTCTTGGAGAAGTCGTCGTTGATGCCGACGGTGAACATCTGAAGGGCGATGCCGCCCGCCACCGCGATCGTGATCCCCGCGACGGCACGGCTGGCGCCGTTGCTGCTCAACTGCAGGCGGCGTACGCCCAGTTGGTAGGGGACCGGGCCACCGCGCAAGCGGCGTACCGTCGCCTCCACCACCCATGGGAGGACCAGGACGAGACCGATCAGGGTGAGCCCGATACCGGCCGAGATGCGGATGACGCCGAGGGTGTCCGCCGTCTGGGCCGAGCCCGACGTGAGCAGCAGCAGCGCGCCGGCGACGGGCACGGGCAGCCGCCACCACAGGCGGCGGCCCCGCGTGCGGCCGCTGCGCACGACGCCCAGCGGCTCGATCGTCACGGTGCGCAGCGCGAGCACCGTGACCGCGACCGCCGCGACCGGCACGGCCACCAGGATCAGCGCCGCGAGCGCGGGCACCGGCGCGAAGTCCGACGGGAACGCGGAGAGCCGCCAGATCTGTACGACGCCGAGCAGTTGGCGCCCGGCGAGGAAGAAGGCGACACCCAGCACGAGGCCGAGCAGAGTGCCGAACAGGGCCTCGCCCGCGGCGGTCCGCCGCGTCATCCGCGCGTCCGCGCCCACCAGGCGCAGCGCGGCGAGCCGCTTGTCGCGGCGCTCGCCGCCGAACCGTACGGCCGTCGCGATGAAGATGGCGACCGGTACGAGCAGGACGACGCAGGCCAGGACGACGAGCACGATGAGGACCGGGTCGAGCGGCGCCTCCCCGTAACTCATCCCGAAGTGATCCAGACGCGCGACGGACGGGCCGTCGGTGAGGGTCGAGCTGCCCGCGTAGAGATACAGCTCGAAGGGGTCGTTCAGGCCCGCGTCGCCGATCGTGCCGATCACGCGGTAGTCGTAGCGCTCCTTGAGGAGCGCGCCCGCGGGGGAGTCGAGCAGGTCGCGCAGGGCGGGGGAGACGACCATCTCACCCGGGCCCGGCAGCTTCGCGACCCCGGGCGGCACCGGCGGGTGCGCACCCTCGGGGCGCAGCAGATAGCCGCCGACCGTGTCGTCGCGGAAGTCGGAGGAGGCGTCGAGGGCGAGCATCGTGTCGTCGCCGGGCTTCAGCCGGTCCTCCGTGCCGACGCCCAAGTGCCGGGCGTCGCCCCGCACATCGCGCTCGTGCAGGAACGTCGGCACGGACGCGGCGCCGAGCAGCAGGGCCACGCCGAGGCCCACGCCCACGGCGGTGAGCAGGGTACGGATCCAGCCCTCGCGGCCGCCGGAGGCCGCGAACCGGATGCCGAGACCGAGGTCGCGCAGGATCATCGGACGAACTCCATGTCACGGGACCTGCCGTCGCGCACGACGACCTCGCGGTCGGAGTAGGCGGCGACGCGGGCCTCGTGCGTGACGAGGACGACGGCGGCGTTGGCCCCGCGCGCGGCCTCGGTGAGCAGTTCCATGACGCGTTCGCCGTTGAGCGAGTCGAGGGCGCCGGTGGGCTCGTCGGCGAAGAGCACGCGCGGGTTCGTGACCAGCGAACGGGCGACGGCGACGCGCTGCCCCTGGCCACCGGATATCTCACCGGGGCGCTTGGCGGCCAGGTCGTCGACCTCGAGGCGCTCCAACTGCGCGGCGGCCCGGCGCTCGGCCTCCTTGCGCTTGACGCCGTTCAGCCGCAGGGGCAGCGCGACGTTCTCCAGGCACGTCAACTCCGGTACGAGCTGGCCGAATTGGAAGACGAAGCCGAACTCGCCGCGGCGCAGGGCGCTGCGCTCCGCGTCGGACATCCCGGCCAGGTCGCGGCCGTCGTACAGGACCGTGCCGGAGTCGGGCGTGACGATCCCGGCGAGGCAGTGCAGCAGCGTCGACTTGCCCGAGCCCGAGGGGCCCATCACGGCGACGATCTCGCCCGGGTGCACGGAGAAGGAGGCGCCGTCGAGGGCGGGCGTGGGCCCGTAGGTCTTACGGAGATCGGTCGCGGTGAGCAGGGAACCGGGGGGTGGCGTTGCGGTGCTCATGAGGGACGGACCTCCGCGGCGAGCTTGTCGAGGCGCGCGGCGGCCAGTTCCAGCCAGCGCAGGTCGGCTTCGAGGTGGAACAGGGCGTGGTCGCAGATCAGCTGGTCCGCGAGGTCGCCCTTGCGCTTGCGATCGGTGAGCGTGCGCATCAGACGCAGGTGCTCCGCACGCTGCGTGTCCAACAGTTCGGCGGCGTCGCGCCCGGTCAGCAGAGCCAGGACGACCTTGGTGTACAGGGTCGACTGGAGGTACGGCTCCGGCTTCTCCGGTGTCGCGAGCCACTGCCGTACGTCGGTGACGCCGGCGTCGGTGATCGCGTACCGCTTGCGCTCGGGGCCGCCGCCTGCCTCGACCCCGTCGACCTCGACGAGGCCGTTCTTCAGGAGGCGGGACATGGTCGAGTAGACCTGCCCGTAGTGCAGTGGCTTGTCGTGCCCGAACGTCTCGTCGAAGGTGCGCTTCAGGTCGTATCCGTGCCGGGGGCCGGATTCGAGGAGCCCGAGGAGGGCGTGGCCGATGGACATGGGGGTGACTGTACACCGTGTGTATACGCGGGGTGTATAGACGGTCGTCCGCGGCTTCGGTGGGGGCTGGTCGCGCAGTTCCCCGGCAATTCGTCGTCGACGACCGCCCGCAAGGTGCCGAGCGGGGTGTCCTGGCGGAACGGGGAGTGCCCCTCCACCGCCGCGTACAGCAGG
>NZ_JBFAVD010000041.1:0-57558 GCF_040679615.1 Streptomyces sp. NPDC052225
CGGCGGCCGCCGCCGAAGACGGCGTCGAACTTCTCGCTCTGGATCTTCTCCGTGAGCGGCACCGTCTGGAGCGGGTTGCGCGTCCCGTCCGGGCGCTCCTTGAGCACACCGCGGTCGATGTAGTCCTGCACGTGGGCGACGTGCAGCCGCAGCCCGTGCTCGGCGACGACGCGGTCGCGGTACTCCAGGACCTCGGGGAAGTTGTGCCCGGTGTCGACATGCAGCAGGGAGAAGGGAATGGAAGCGGGCGCGAACGCCTTCAGCGCCAGGTGCAGCATGACGATCGAGTCCTTGCCGCCGGAGAAGAGGATCACCGGCCGCTCGAACTCACCCGCCACCTCGCGGAAGATGTGCACCGCCTCGGACTCCAGAGCGTCCAAGTGGCTCAGCGCGTAAGGGCTGTCGGTCTCCTCGGAGACCGTGGCTGCGGTCGTCATGCGGTCAGACCCCTCTCGGTCAGCAGCGCGTGCAGCGCCGCCGCGGACTCCTGCACGGTCTGGGTGTGCGACTCGATGCGCAGGTCGGGCGACTCGGGCGCCTCGTACGGGTCGTCGACCCCGGTCAGTCCCGACAGCTCGCCCGCCGCCTGCTTGGCGTACAGGCCCTTCACATCGCGCTCGGAGCAGACCTCCACCGGCGTCGCGACGTGCACCTCCAGGTAGGCGGTGCCGCCCGCCTGGTGCCGCTTGCGCACGGCCTCGCGGCTGTCCGCGTACGGGGCGATGACCGGGACGAGCGCCAACACGCCGTTACGGGCGAGGAGTTCGGCGAGGAACCCGATGCGCTGCACGTTCGTGTGCCGGTCCTCGCGGCTGAAGCCGAGGCCCGCCGAGAGGTACTCGCGGATCTCGTCGCCGTCGAGGACCTCGACCTGCCGGCCCTCGGCCCGCAGCGTCGTCGCCAGCTCGTACGCGATGGTGGTCTTGCCGGCGCTCGGCAGACCCGTGAGCCAGATGGTGGCTCCGGTCACTTGCTTCTCCAAAGTCTGTATACGGCCCATGAGTTCAGCCGTGGATTCCGCACTCGGTCTTCGCCCGGCCCGCCCAGCGTCCGGCGCGCGCGTCCTCGCCCTCCAGCAGGCGGCGGGTGCAGGGGGCGCAGCCCACGGACCCGTAGCCGTCCATCAGGAGCGGGTTCGTGAGAACCCCGTGCTCCGTGACGTACGCGTCGACGTCGTCCTGCGTCCAGCGAGCGATCGGCGAGACCTTGACCTTCTGCCGCTTCTCGTCCCAGCCGACGACCGGGGTGTTCGCCCGGGTCGGGGACTCGTCGCGGCGCAGTCCGGTGGCCCACGCGGTGTACTGGGTCAGCCCCTCCTCAAGGGGCTTCACCTTCCGCATGGCGCAGCACAGGTCGGGGTTGCGGTCGTGCAGCTTCGGGCCGAACTCGGCGTCCTGCTCGGCGACCGTCTGACGCGGCGTCAGCGTGATGACGTTGACGTCCATCACGGCCTCGACGGCGTCGCGGGTGCCGATGGTCTCCTCGAAGTGGTAGCCCGTGTCGAGGAAGACGACGTCGACTTTTCGACTGCCCCGCACGGCCCGCGAGGCGAGGTGGGCGACGACCGCGTCCTCCATGGACGAGGTCACGCAGAACTTCTCGCCGAAGGTCTCGGCCGCCCACTGGAGGATCTCCAGGGCCGACGCGTCCTCCAGGTCGCGCCCGGCCTGCTCGGCGAGCGCCTTCAACTCATCAGTGTCCGAGGTGACTTGAGCGGTCGTCATATCTGTTCCCCTCCACCGTCGTTGCTCTGAAGCCCCCGGGCGAGCAGCCCGAGGAACTTCAACTGGAAGGCCCGGTTGCACGCCGCGCATTCCCAGGCGCCGTGACCTTCTTCGTTCGGCCGGAGATCTTCGTCGCCGCAGTAGGGGCAGAAGAACGGCGCGGCACGCTCGCTCACGACAGGGCCTCCGCACTCGCGCGGGCCGCCCAGGTCGCGAAGCGCTCGCCGTCCTCGCGCTCCTCCTGGAAGTTCTTGAGCACCCGCTCGATGTAGTCGGGGAGCTCGGCCGACGTGACCTTCAGGCCGCGCACCTTGCGCCCGAAGCCGGCCTCCAGGCCGAGGGCGCCGCCGAGGTGCACCTGGTAGCCCTCGACCTGCTCGCCGTTGTCGTCCAGGACCAGCTGCCCCTTGAGACCGATGTCCGCGACCTGGATGCGGGCGCAGGCGTTCGGGCAGCCGTTGAGGTTGATGGTGAGCGGCTCGTCGAAGTCCGGGAGGCGGCGCTCCAGTTCGTCGATGAGCTGCGAGCCGCGGGCCTTCGTCTCGACGATGGCCAGCTTGCAGAACTCGATGCCGGTGCAGGCCATCGTGCCGCGCCGGAACGGCGACGGCTTGACCTGGAAGTCGAGCGCCTCCAGACCCGTGACGAGCCCGTCGACCTGGTCCTCGGCGACGTCGAGGATGATCATCTTCTGCTCGACGGTGGTGCGCAGCCGGTCCGAACCGTGCGCGGCGGCCAGCTCGGCGATCTTGGTGAGCGTGGTGCCGTCGACCCGTCCGACGCGCGGCGCGAAACCGACGTAGTACCGGCCGTCCTTCTGCTGGTGGACACCGATGTGGTCGCGCCACTTCTGCGACGGCTCGGCGGGCGCGGGACCGTCGACCAGCTTGCGCTTGAGGTACTCGTCCTCCAGGACCTGGCGGAACTTCTCCGGGCCCCAGTCGGCCATGAGGAACTTCAGACGGGCGCGGTTGCGCAGGCGCCGGTAGCCGTAGTCACGGAAGATGCCGACGACGCCGGCCCACACGTCCGCGACCTCGGCGAGCGGCACCCACGTCCCCAGGCGCTGCGCCAACTTGGGGTTGGTGGACAGACCGCCGCCGACCCACACGTCGAAGCCGGGCCCGTACTCGGGGTGCTCGACGCCGACGAAGGCCACGTCGTTGATCTCGTGGACCACGTCCTGGACGGGGGAGCCGGAGATCGCGGTCTTGAACTTGCGCGGCAGGTTGGAGAATTCCTTGTTGCCGATGTACCGGTCGTGGATCTCGTCCACGGCCGGCGTGCCGTCGATGATCTCGTCGGCGGCGATCCCGGCCACCGGGGAGCCGATGATCACGCGCGGGCAGTCGCCGCACGCCTCGGTCGTGGACAGGCCCACGGCCTCCAGCTTCTCCCAGATGGCGGGCACGTCCTCGATGCGGACCCAGTGCAGCTGGATGTTCTGCCGGTCGGTGATGTCGGCGGTGCCGCGCGCGTACTGCTCGGAGACCTCGCCGATGGCGCGCAGCTGCGCCACGGAGAGGCGGCCGCCGTCGACGCGCACCCGGAGCATGAAGTAGCGGTCGTCCAGCTCCTCCGGCTCCAGGACGGCCGTCTTGCCGCCGTCGATACCGGGCTTGCGCTGCGTGTACAGACCCCACCAGCGCATGCGTCCGCGCAGGTCGTTGGGGTCGATGGAGTCGAAGCCGCGCTTCGAGTAGATCGTCTCAATGCGTGTCCGCACATTGAGACCGTCGTCGTCCTTCTTGAACTGCTCGTTGCCGTTGAGGGGCGTGAAGTGGCCCACGGCCCACTGGCCCTCACCGCGGTGACGGCTCACCTTGCGGCGTGGCGCGGCGGTAGCGGGCTTTTCAGGGGTGGCAGCCATGCGAGTACGTCCTTCAAGACAGGGCTTTGGGCGGCTCTGACCTGCACACTTCGCGCGAAGGCGCGGCGGTGCGCAGGAAGACAGATCAAGCGGGGGAAGTCGGCGGGGCTGGTTCTCTCAGCGCGCCGGACAGATGGCGCTGGACATGCGGCCGAAGTCGACGTGCCGTCGACTCACCAAGGCGATTCCAGCTGTAGACATGACGGAAGCGTGTCATGGGACTTTGGGCCCGGTCCACCATTGTCCGTCATATGGACGCAGATGTCTCACTGTATGGACAATGGTGGCGCCGGTCACACGCGCCGCGAGCGTTAGGTCGCTTACGTCCGATATCGCACCGCCGGCGCGTCAGGCGGAGGGAAAGGCTCCGGGCCACGGCCCTGGAGTCGGGACATCCGGCTCCGTGCCCGTCTCCGTCCTGAACAGCCGGAAGCCGCGCCGCTCATAGTTGGCCATCGCGTGCTCGCCGTCCAGTGAGCACGTGTGCAGCCACACCCGCTTCGTCTCCGGGCGCTCCGGTTGGCGTTCCGCCAGGTCCCAGGCGCGCGCGATCCCGTACGAGAGCAGGTGCCCGCCGATCCGGCGCCCGCGGAAGGCCGGGATCAGGCCGAAGTAGACGATCTCGACGACGCCGTCGTCCTGCGCGTCCAGCTCCACGTAACCGGCCGGCGTCCCCTTCTCGTACGCGACCCAGGTCTCCGCACCGGGCCTGGCGAGCTGCTCCTGCCACTGGGCGTAGGTCCAGCCGAGCCGGTCGATCCACTTGATGTCGCCGCCCACCGAGGCGTACAGAAAACGGCTGAATTCCGGCGAGGGCACCTCGGCGCGCACGATGCGCAGGTCGACGCCCTCGGGGGCCGCGACCGGCCGGAGATCGGACGGCGAGGTCTGTTCGAGGGACCAGGTGGTGACGGTGATGTCGCTGCTGCTCATGGGGTCATCGGATCACGTGCGAGCGGCACTGGCCAGGGCTGTTCGGTCAGCGCGAACGTGACGCGCTCTGGTCAACAGGGCCGGGCATGCGGGAAGATCCCGCAGCGCACCGCACCACCCCCCACATCCGACCCACCGGAGGATGTTCCCGATGCCCCACCGCACGCGCCGCACACCCCGCGGTCTGCTCGCCGCGGCCACCCTCACCGTGGCCCTCGCCACGCTCGCCTCGCCCGCCCTCGCCGCGCCCGCCGACCCGCAGGCCCGCGTCTTCATGGTGAACCCGGTCCAGTCGTCCGGCGACCAGTCCCTGACCGACGCCAAGGACTCCGCGACGGCGGTCCCGGCGAACCAGTACGCCCTCGCCGCCCTCCGCAACCTCGACGCGAGCGGCGGCCTCTCCGGCAAGTGGGCCTACGTCAGATCCGACACCGGCACCTCCGCGAAGATCGCCGACGTCGGCACGTACACCCGTCACGACGACCAGTTCGAGCAGGTCATGGCGTACTTCTGGGTCAACGAGGCGCAGGAGTACCTCCAGTCGCTCGGCTTCGGCAGCGAACTGCCCGGCGCCAACGACCGCGCCCAGCCCGTCCGTATCAACCAGTGGGGCGCCGACAACTCCTTCTTCACCGACAAGAAGGCCGAGATCCGCTTCGGCAAGGGCGGCGTCGACGACGCGGAGGACGCCGAGGTCATCGTCCACGAGTACGGCCACGCCGTGCACAACGCCCAGGTCCCGGGATTCGGCACGTCGTTGGAGGCCGGGTCGATCGGTGAGGCGTTCGGCGACTACCTCGCCGTCGAGGTCGGCTCCGCCGCCGACGCCAAGTACGGCTGGCCGGTGAAGACCGATCTGGCGTGCGTCGCGGACTGGGACTCGGTCTCGTACACGAACACGACGCCGCACTGCCTGCGCCGCGTCGACACCGACAAGACGTACGCGGACAAGGTCGGGGAGGTGCACGCCGACGGCGAGATCTGGTCGCGGGCGCTGTTCGACATCCGCGGCGCGCTCGGCGCGCGCACGGCGGACCGGATCATCGTGAACGCGCAGTTCGGCTTCGCGCCGGACACGAGCTTCTCGGCCGCCGCCACGACGACGATCGCGACGGCGCGGAAGATGTACGGGACGCAGGCCGCGGACGCGGTGCGCAAGGCGTTCGCCGCCCGCGGGATCCCCGGGGTGTGACGCAGCCGCGGTGGCCGGCCTCCCGGGGCCGGCCACCGCCGCGCTTCAGCTCCTGAGCGCGCTGTCGATCGAGGAGAGCGGCGTCGCGTACAGGACGCGTTCGGGAATCGCCGGATCCTCCCACTTGGCGTCGGCGTTGGCCGCCCACTCGGTCAGCGTCCAGACCTTGCCGGTGCTCGTCCAGTACGACATCGACTCGGTGTGCTTGCCCCAGCAGGCGTACGTCTGGTCGGTGCCGCAGTCCCGTGCCGCCTTCGCGCCGGACGTGGTCTGCTGCCACAGGATGCCGTGCTGTCCCACGCCGCCGCGCGCGTCGTCCACGTACCACTTGCCGTCGTGCGCGATCACGCCCTGAAGCCCGACGGCCCTCGTCTCGTACGCCTCGTCGGCGTTGGCGTAGCCGCTGGTGCTGATGCCGAGGAAGCCGGGGCGGTCGGACGCGGTCGAGAAGTAGTAGCGCCAGACGCGGGCGGCCTGGCTGCCGCCGGACGAGAACCACTCGGTGGCGACCAGGCTGTCCGGCGTCGACGTGCGGTCCAGCGAGATCGAGGCGAAGCACGGCACGCCGTCGTCGTTCGTGCTGACGCAGGCGCCGCCGGTCAGGCTGTACGAGCCGATCGCAGGCATCACGTACTGGTAGCCGTGCGCCGACCAGCCGCCGTCGACCTTGCCGATCGCGCTGCTGTTGACGTTCGCCTGGAGGATGCGGCTCATGTCGTAGATGTAGAGGGCGTTGTTGTCCGCGGCGCCGTTGCGTGCCGTGACGATCAGCTTGTCCTGGTACCAGACCATGCCGCCGAGGTGCGACTCGAGCTTCTTGTAGTTGCTGCCGCCGTCGATCGGGATGACGAGCAGCACCCAGCGGTACTTGAGGTTGTTCGGGTCGTTGGCGTCGATGAACGCGACGCGCGCGAGGTGGTCGTCGGCGGTCGGCTCGCCCGACTTGCCGTCGTTGTGCGTCCAGCCCGCGAGGATCACCTTGTTGGTGCCCCACATGCCGTCGTCGTCCGCGTCACCGGACGTCGTCACCGACTGCGGCAGCCAGGACTGTGTGGTCGCGTCGCCGCCGTCCCAGCAGTACGCGTCGGAGGCGGTCGGGCTGACGGGGAGCGCCGCCGACTCGGTGGACGCGCAGGCCGCCTTGTTGCGCATCGGGTGGTTGGCGCTCTTGAGGACCGTGTCGACACCGACCGAGGTCCCCATCAGGGAGGCCAGGTTGTCGAGGGAGGTCTCGGGGACCCGGTGCTCCTGCAACTGGAGCTTGTTCAGCTCGGTGCTGGAGGTGAGCGGGGTCAGCGCTCCGGGGTTGTCGCCCGGCGCCGCCTGGGCGGGCGCCACGCCGAGGGTGGTCGTCAGGAGGGCGACGGTGGCTATCAGCACCGTACGGAAACGGAGTTGGCGCAAGTGTCTGAAGGGGGTCATGGGGAGGGAGCGTACTCAGGCGGAGTGCACCCGGGCCGCTCAGGCTCCGCAGGTGCGTGCCCTGACCACCGCGGGCGCCGTCGAATGCGGCAGCAGGTCCTGGGGGTCGTCCGGCAGCACGACCGTGACCTCCGTGTCCTCCAGGAAGCGGTACGGGCGGTGGGCGAGCAGGCCGCCCAGATAGCGGCGGACCCGGGACATCTCCGCGCGGACCGTCACCGTACGGGCCGGGTCGCCGAACAGGTCCTCGGCCAGGCCCGACGCGCTGCGCCCGGCGCGGTGCAGGGCGAGGAGGTACAGCAACTCGGCGTGCCGCGGACTCAGTTCATGGGTCCAGGCGCCCGCCTCTCCGGCCACCTGCACCGACCAGCGGCGCGTCCGGCTCACGTCGAGGACGACCCGGGTCGCGGTCAGCGGCTCCGGCGCGTCGTCCACCATGAGCAGCCAGCCGCCGGGCAGCGGAGCGGCCTTGCACGCGCCGAGCGAGGGTATCCAACAGGCGCCCTCGGCCAGGGACTTGGGCAGCGCGACCCGGTCGGGCAGCGGCATCCCGGTGACCGCCGCCGTCCAGCCGTGCGGATCCACCGCGAGGGCCCGCCCGCCGATCCGCGCCAGGACCGGCGCGGCCACGGCCCGCAGCCGCTCCAGCGTCGCCACGTGCCGCTCGCGCAGGCGCGCCTCGGCGAGCCGGGCCACCGACGTCACCCACGACAGCGTCGCCGGGTGCATCGTCTCCACCGGGCCGCTGACGTCCACGACCCCGAGCAGCCGTCCGTCGCGCGGGTCGGCGATCGGCGCGCCCGTGCACGTCCACTGGTGGTGCGACCGCACGAAGTGCTCGGCGGAGAAGACCTGGACGGGCCGCCGCGTCACGAGCGGCGTGCCCACGCCGTTGGTCCCCACGACGTCCTCGGCCCAGTGCGCGCCGACCTCGAAGCCGTGCCGGTCGCCCTTGCGCAGTATCGCGGGATGTCCCTCGCGCCACAGGATGCGGCCCTCGGCGTCGCTCACCACCATGATGTGCTGTGCCGCGTCGGCCACCTCGACGAGCGCCTCCCGCAGGACCGGCAGGACCGGCAGGAGCGGCGACGACTGCCGGCGCTCCGCCACCTCGTCGACGCCGAGCAGCCCGCGCCGCACGTCGCGGTCCGGGTCGACGCCGCCGCGCAGCATCCGGTCCCAGGACTCGCCGATGTCCGGGCGCGGCATGACGCGCGGCCGGTGCCCGGAGAGCGTCGCGTCGCGCACGCCCTTGAGGAGCCGGGACGCGAGCGCCACGTCCATCGCGGAGAGCCGCGCCAGGTCGATCGTCGAGTCCTTGTTCATGCCTGAATCCTCGGTATGCGGGGAGTTACGCCTATCGTGCACCTCCGAGCCACGGACAGGGTGGGTCTTCCGGAAGCACGTTGCAACCCCCTGCAACCCTGGCGAACAACCGTACGGCGATTGAAACTGGCAGTAACGCCGTCAAGGCGGCGTTACAGCTCCCCAACGGGGCCTGTAGTGCGGGGATGGTGCCGTGTCGGCGCAGCACCATCCCCGCGAACAGCCCGTTCCGGAGCCGTTGTCCGGCCCTTCTCGGGAGCGACGTTCACCGGGTTCACACCAGTGGACGGGCCCGTTCCACGATGCCGGCGGCATCCAGGGTGTGCGGCAGCGTGCCGAAGGCCGCGCCCCGGTCCGCGCCGAACCGCGACGCGCAGAACGCGTCCGCCACGTCCGCGGGCGCGTACCGCACGAGCAACGACCCCTGGAGCACCAGCGCGATCCGCTCCGTGATCCGCCGGGCCCGCGCCTCGATGCCGTCCAGGTCGCCCAGTTCGGTCAGCAGGTCCTTCACCGCCGTGTCCAGGCGGTGATCGGCGCCGCGCGACCGGCCGATCTCGATCAGGAACGCGTTCAGCGCCTGCGGCTCGCGTTGCAGTGCCCGCAGCACGTCGAGCGCCTGGACGTTCCCCGACCCCTCCCAGATCGAGTTCAGCGGCGACTCGCGCAGCAGCCGCGGCATGCCCGACTCCTCCACGTACCCGTTGCCCCCGAGACATTCGAGCGCCTCGGCCACCATCGGCGTGCACCGCTTCGTCACCCAGTACTTGGCCGCGGGCACCGCGATCCGCAAGAACGCCTCCTCGCCCGCGTCGTACGCGGCCGCGAGCCGCAGCGCCAGCGTCGTCGCGGCCTCCGACTCCAGCGCCAGATCCGCAAGCACGTTGCGCATCAGCGGTTTGTCGACAAGGAGACCCCCGAACGCCTCGCGGTACGTGCAGTGGTGGATCGCCTGCGCCACCGCCTGCCGCATCAGCGCCGCCGAGCCGAGCACGCAGTCCAGCCGGGTCGCCGCCACCATGTCGACGATCGTGCGCACCCCGCGCCCCTCGTCACCGACCCGCCGCGCCCACGTCCCGTCGAACTCGACCTCCGCCGACGCGTTCGACCGGTTGCCCAGCTTGTCCTTGAGCCGCTGGATCAGGAACGGGTTGCGCGTCCCGTCCTCCAGGACACGCGGAACGAGAAAACAGCTGAGCCCCTCCGGTGCCCGGGCCAGGACCAGGAACCCGTCCGACATCGGTGCGCTGCAGAACCACTTGTGCCCGGTGAGCGCGTACGCCCCGGCCTCGGCCAGCGGCTCGGCGCGCGTCGTGTTCGACCGTACGTCGCTGCCGCCCTGCTTCTCCGTCATCCCCATGCCGAAGAGGACCCCCGCCTTCTGCGACGCGGGACGCAGCCCGGCGTCGTAGATCGTGGACGTCAGGCGCGGCTCCCACACCGCGGCGAGATCCGGCTGCGCGCGCAGGGCGGGCACCGCCGCGTACGTCATCGACAGCGGACACAGATGCCCCGCGTCCACCTGCCCCCACACCAGGAACGCGGCGGCGCGCCGCAGATGGCCGCCCGGCCGCTTCCACGCCGCCGTCAGACCGGCCGTCACCCCCTTGGCGACGAGCCGGTGCCAGGACGGATGGAAGTCGACCTCGTCGACGCGGTGCCCGTAGCGGTCGTGGGTGCGCAGCTCCGGCGGGTTCGCGTCCGCGAGCCGGCCCCACTCCTGGGCCTGGGCGGATCCCGCGGTGCGCCCGAGCAGCGACAGCTCGTCACGGGCCCCGGCCAGGAGGTCCGGATCGAGGTGCCGCTCCACGGCCTCGACCAGGGCCCGGTCGGCCGTGAAGACGTCGTAGCCGCTCAGCGGCGGGGGCTGGTTGGTGACCGAGTGCGTGCTGCCTGCCATACCCCGAACCTACCCGCGCCGCTGGTAGTGGGGCCGGGGGATGGGGGCCGCGCCGGTGCGGCGGATACCTTTAGCTCGTGCAGTCAGCAAGTGAATCCCCCGATCAACCGTCGTCCGGCCGTCTCCACCGGGCGCGGGTGCTCTACCAGAACGTCTCCAAACGCAGGACCGCCTGGCTGCTGCTCAAGGACACGGTCAACTCGTGCATGGAGTACCGCATCCTGGGCCTCGCGGCCGAGGCGGCGTTCTTCACGCTGCTGTCCGTGCCGCCGCTGCTGCTCTCGCTGGTCGGACTGCTCGCGTACGTCGACACGTGGACCGGCGCCGACACGATCGCGGGCGTCCGCGACAACATCCTCGAGGCGTCCCGCACGGTCCTCACCGACCAGGGCGTGAAGGAGATCGCGGAACCGATCCTGGACGACGTCATCAAGGGCGGCAGGCCCGACGTCATCTCCATCGGCTTCCTCATCTCGCTGTGGTCGGGCTCGCGCGCGGTGTCGACCTTCGTGGACACGGTGACCGTCATGTACGGCCTGGACGGTGTGCGCGGCATCGTGAGGACCCGGCTGCTCGCCTTCCTGCTCTTCCTCGTCGGGCTGGTCGTCGGGGCGATCGCGCTGCCGCTGATGATCGCGGGCCCGGACGCGGTGATCGCCCTCGTCCCCTGGTCGGAGACGCTCGTCCAGATCCTGTACTGGCCGGTGGTCCTGGTTCTGTCGGTGGCGTTCCTGACGACGCTCTACCACGTGTCCGTGCCGGTGCGTTCGCCGTGGATCGAGGACGTGCCGGGCGCTCTCGTGGCCCTCGCCATGTGGATCCCCGGCAGCTTTCTGCTGCGGCTCTACCTCACCAACACCATCGAGGGGCCCACGATCTACGGCTCCCTCGCGGCGCCGGTGGCGGTGCTCCTGTGGATCGGCGTCTCCGCGTTCGCCGTCCTGGTCGGCGCGGCCGTGAACGCCGCGATCGACCGGGTCTGGCCGTCGGTGGCGACGGCCGCGGCGCGCGCCGCGAACGAGCGCATGCGCACGGCGGCCGCCGCGGAGTACGTGGCCCGCGTCGCGGCCCGCATCGAGGCGCACGGCGGGGACGACGACGAGGAGGTGGACCTGGACGACCCCGGCATGCCGTCCGAGTTCCCCGAGCGCTGGTCCAAGTTCCTGCCCCCGGAGGACGTGTCGTCCCGGCTGCGCACCCACGTCCGCAAGGGCGGGGACACACCGCCGGGCGACGACAGCGCGTAGCCCCCCTTACTTCCAGACGCCGTCGGCGGCGGCCCGCTCGGCGAACGCGGCGAACGGCCGGGGGCCCCGCCCCAGGACCCGCTCGACGTCGCCCGACAGCGACGCGTTGCGCCCGTCGAGCAGCGTCGTGAACAGCTCCACCAGGAACGCCACTTCCTCCTCGGGCACCCCGAACTCCCCGAGCGCCGCACCGTAGTCGCCGGCCGGCACCGCCACGTACGCCTTGTCCGTCCCGGTGGCCCGCGCGACCGCGCCGAGCGCCTCGCCCCACGTGAGCAGCTCGGGCCCCGTCAGATCGAGCACCTCGCCCGCGTACCGCCCGGCCGGATCCCGCAGCACCGCCACCGCGGTCTCCGCGATGTCCTGTACGTCGATGAACGGCTCGCGCAGTCCGTCCGGCGCCGCGAACGCCAGCTCGTCGCCGCGCACCTGGTCGAGGAGCGGCCCCTCGCTGAAGTTCTGCTGGAACCAGGCGCACCGCAGCACCGTCCACGCGGCCCCCGACGCCCGCAGCGCCTCCTCGGCGGGCAGCGCCTGGTCCTCGCCGCGCGCCGAGAGCAGCACGAGGCGCCGCACACCGAGCTCGACCGCCCGCCGGGACAGCGCCCCGACCGCGTCCGCCGCGTCCGGCGCCCCGATGTCCGTCGGGTACGCCAGATACGCGCCGTCGGCGCCGGACAGGGCCGCGTCCCAGGTCGCCGGGTCCGCCCAGTCGAACCGCACCGCGCCGGAGCGCGAGGCCGCCCGCACGGTCAGCCCGGCGGCGCGCGCGGCGTCGGCGACCCGCCGCCCGGTCCGCCCGGTCGCCCCGGTCACCAATACCGTCGTCGTGTTCTCAGTGGTCTGCGTGGTGTTCGTCGTCTGCGTCATGTCTCCACTCAACTGCCGCGCGGGGCACGGAAACATCGGCGAGCCGCTCGCCGCCATACGCGTCCGTCTACGCTGCCCTCATGGACGTACTCGCAGGGCTTCTGGAAGGGCCGCGGGCGCGCGGGGCCTTCATGATCCGGGCCTGTTTCGAGCTGCCGTGGTCCGTGCGCATCGCCGACGAGGCACCGCTCACCGTGATGATCATGGTGGAGGGCGACGCATGGATCCTGCCCGCCGACGATGACGGCGGCGAGGGCAAGCCGCAGCACATCCGCCCCGGTGACATCGCCATCGCCCGCGGCCCCGACCCGTACGTCTGCTGCGACGACCCGGCGACCGCGCCGCGCGCCGAGATCGGGCCCGGGCAGGTGTGCAGGCCGCTCGGGCCCGCGCACGTCGGCCGGTACAAGGAGCTCGGCGTACGGGAGTGGGGCGAGTCGCCGGACGGGCCCGCGAAGATGCTCATCGGCACCTACCAGATGCGCGGCGAGCTCAGCGCGCGGCTGCTCGACGCGCTGCCCCCGCTGCTCGTGCTGCCGACCGAGGTGTGGGACTGCCCGCTGACCCCGCTGGTCGCCGAGGAGATCGTGCGGGACGAGCCGGGCCAGGAAGTCGTCCTCGACCGGCTGCTCGACCTGCTGCTCATCGCGTCCCTGCGGGCCTGGTTCTCCCGGCCCGAGGCCGACGCGCCGGCCTGGTACCGGGCCATGGGCGACCCGGTCGTCGGACGGGCGCTGCGCCTGATCCAGGACGAGCCGGCCCACCCGTGGAGCGTCACCGAACTCGCCGAGCGCGCCGGGATCTCGCGGGCCGCGCTCGCCCGCCGCTTCACCGACCTCGTGGGCGAGCCCCCGATGACGTATCTGACCGGCTGGCGCCTCGCCCTCGCCGCCGACCTGCTGCGCGACACCGAGCTCACCGTCGCCTCGATAGCGCGGCAGATCGGCTACGGCAGCGCGTTCGCCCTGTCCAGCGCCTTCAAGCGGGTGTACGGGGTCAGCCCGCAGGAACACCGCACGCGCGCGGCGTAGCGTGGAAGGCGTGAGCCCCGCGGACGTGTACGAGGAGCGGGCCGCGCGGGTGCCCGGCGCGGTCCTGTGGACGCGTACCGTCACCGCCGGCGCGGCGGGTGCGGCCCCCGTGCTGCCCGACGGCTGCATGGACCTGATCTGGAGCGAGGGCCGGCTGTTCGTGGCCGGGCCCGACACCCGCGCCCATGCCACGGACCCCGACGGGGCCCGCCGTTACGCGGGCATCCGCTTCGCCCCCGGCACCGCGCCCGGCTATCTCGGCGTCCCGGCCCACGAACTGCGCGACACCCGGGCCGAGTTGACGGACGTGTGGGCAAGCGCCGAGGCACGCAGGCTGACCGAGCGCATCGACGCCTCCGCCGACCCGGCCGCCGCCCTCGAGGCGCTCGCCGTCCGCCTCGCGCACGACGCGGGCCCGCCCGACCCGCTGCTCGCGCACGTCGTCAGGGCGCTCGGCGCGGGCCGTACCGTGACCGAGACCGCCGAGGCGACCGGGCTCAACCCGCGCCGCCTGCACCGCCGTTCCCTCACCGCGTTCGGCTACGGGCCCAAGACCCTGGCCCGGGTGCTCCGGTTGCAGCGGGCGCTGGCCCTGGCCCGCGCCGGCGTCCCCTTCGCGTCCACGGCGGCCCGCGCCGGATACACGGACCAGGCCCATCTGGCGCGCGATGTGCGGGACTTGACGGGGGAGACGCTGGGGCGGCTGCTCGCCTGAGCCCGCAGATCGCCGACAGGTTCTGATGGAACCTGTGTGTTTGTGTGCGGAGTATTGCGATCCCATGGCGGGGCCCGTGAGGATCTGGTGTCGATGCGCTTCGATCAGCAGGGTGGGAGCGAAACGATCACCCGTCCCCGTGAGGCTCCGAGGAGTACCGTGCCCGCCCCCGCCCGCCGCACCGTCATCACGTCCGCCGCGTTCGCGGCCGCGGCGGCCTCAACGGTGCGGGATCGGCGCCACGTTCGGACCGTGACGCCGAGTTGATCGTGGTGAACCAGGGGACGAACGACGCGGCGTTCCCCGCCCTGCGCCCCTCGACGGCACGCACTCCGTCGACATCGCGGCCCCCGTCGACATCGCGGCCCTCGTCACCGAACTGGCCGACCGTCGCGCCGACTTCGTCGACACCACCGACTGGCCGGCGGCCGCCGACGGCGACGTCCACGGCGACGTCCACCCCAGCGTCCGAGGCCACCGCAAAAGTGCCGACCGACTGCTCGACCTGATCTCCAAGGAGCACCTCGTATGACCCTGAACCGGCGCACCTTCGGCGCCCTCCTCACCGGTGCGGGAGCGGCGGCCCTGCTGCCCTCCGCCACCGCGTCCGCCACCGCCTCCGCCCACGGGGGGCGCCTGATCGCCCGCGACGACTTCCGGCACGGACTCGGCAAGTGGGCCGTCGAACTGGAGAAGGGCGGCTCCGTCACCGCCTCCCGCGGCGTTCTCGACGTCGACGTGCCCGCCGGCGCCACGATCTGGCTCAAGCAGCGCCTGACCGGCCCCTACGTTCTGTCGTACACCGCCACCCCGGTCTCGGCGGGCGGCGTCAACGACCGGGTCTCCGACCTCAACAACTTCTGGAACGCGACGGACGTCCGCTCGCCCGACGACCTGTTCGCCACGGTGCGCGGCGGCGCGCTCGCCGAGTACGACCACCTCACGACCTACTACTCGGGCTACGGCGCGAACTACAACACCACGACCCGGCTGCGCCGCTACGTCGGCGAGAGCGGGGTGCGCCCGCTCGTCTGCGACTACACAGAGCCCCTGCTCGCGCCGAACGAGCCCAACCGGGTCCGGATCGTCTCCGACGGCTCGACCGTTCAATGGTGGAACAACGGCCGGCTCGTCTTCGACTACACGGACCCGGCCCCGTACACGAGCGGCCACTTCGCGTTCCGTACGACGTGGAGCCACTTCCGCATCGAGGACTTCGCGGTCCGCCGGCTGAAGCGGCGCGCCTAGAGCCAGGCGAACAGGTCGATCTGGTTCCCGTCGGGGTCGAGCACGGCGGCGTAGCGCTGTCCCCAGTCGGCGTTCCACGGCTTCAGCTCGCCGTGGTGCCCGGCCGCGGTCAGCCGCTCGTACACCGCGTCGACCCCGGCCGCGTCACCGCAGTGGAACGCGAGCCCGATCCGGCCGCGCCCCCGGTCCTCGCCGCCGCGGTCCGGGTCGAACATCAGCCGGATGCCGCCGGGCAACTCCGTCTCCACGTGCGGGAGTTGCTCGGCGCCCTCCGGGAAGCCGAGCCCGAGGAGGCGGTAGAAGGCGAGCGACGCGGCCAGGTCGGTCGTGCTGACACCGATGGCGTCCATCCGGACGGTGATCTCGTTCATGCCTCCACCGTAGGGACGCCGCAGGTCGCAGGTCTTGTACGAAACGGACGTCCCCCGTCTTCTTGCGCGCCGAGCACCCCGGTCGTGTGCGGGACCTATGACGACCTGTTCCGAGACGTCCCTGGCGAGCGCGGGGCCGGCCGGTCCGGTCACGCTGGAGGCCACGTACGACCCCGCACTCTCGCGCCGGCTGTGGCTGGTGAAGTCAAGGGCTGGCTGCTCGTCCTGCCCCAGTTGCTTCTCACGTCCCTGCTCGTGGGCGGCACCACCACGGCGGGCGGCGTCGCAGGGCTCCTCGCCTTCTGCGCGGCCGTGGGTCCCGATGACGGACACCTGTCCGCCGTTCCGCCTCGACCAGGGGGAGCGCGAGCCGCTCGCCCCTTCTAGGCTGCGGATCCATGACACCGGACCCCGCCCCCGCCACCACCCCCACCGTGCTCACCTACACCCGCACCACCGACTACCGCCACGACTCCATCCCGCACGCCGTCGCCACCCTGCGTTCGCTGGGCCTGCCCGTGCGGCACACCGAGGAACCCGTCGCCTTCGCGGACGCGCTGCGCGAGCGGCCCGCCGTCGTCGTCTTCCTGTCCACCAGCGGCGACGTGCTCACCGACGAGGGCCGCGAGCTGCTCGCCGCGTACGTCGACGGGGGCGGCGGGTTCGTCGGGGTCCACGCCGCGGCCTGCACCGAGTACGGGTGGCCGTACTACGGACGGCTGCTCGGCGCACGGTTCGCGCGGCATCCCGCGTACCAGAAGGGACGGCTGCTCGTCGCCGACCGGGAGCATCCCGCGACCCGACACCTCGGTGAGGAATGGGAGTTCACCGACGAGTGGTACGACTTCCGGTCCGACCCGCGGGAGGCCGATCCGGCGGTGCGGGTCCTCGCGTACGCGGACGAGTCGTCGTACGAAGGCGCCGAAATGGGCGGCCGGCATCCGCTGGTGTGGTGCCGTACGCAGGGCGCAGGGCGGGTCTTCTACACCGCGCTCGGCCACGCCGACGAGGCGTACGACGATCCGGAGTTCCGCGCGCACCTGCTCGGCGGCATCGACTGGGCGGCCGGGGAAGAAGTCCGCGCGCCGTGAACCCCCGGGCTCAGGGGGCGAGTTCGTCCGCGATCGCGCGCACGCCCGCCGGGCCCACCCGGCAGCAGCCGCCGATCAGCCGCGCACCCTGGGCGGCCCACTGTGCGGCCTGCCCGGTGGTGAACGTCGAGGCGCCCTTCCAGGCGCGCGCCCGCGCGTCCCACTCCTCGCCGCTGTTCGGGTAGACGACGACCGGCTTGCCCGTGACGCGTGCGGCGATCCGCACCGCCTCGTCCACCTCGCCGGGCGCGCAGCAGTTGACGCCCACGGCCACGATCTCGTCCACGTCGGCGGCGAGCGCGAACGCCTCCTCCAGCGGCTGGCCCGCCCGCGTGCGCCCGTCCGCCACCGAGTACGACAGATACGCGGGCGTGCCCAGCTCGCGTACGACCGTCAGGAGCGCCCGCGCCTCGTCGGCGTCCGGCACCGTCTCCAGGGCGAGCACATCGGCGCCCGCGCCGGCCAGGACCTCCAGGCGCGGCCGGTGGAACGCCGCCAGCTCGTCCACGCTCAGGCCGTAGCGCCCGCGGTACTCCGAACCGTCGGCGAGCATCGCCCCGTACGGGCCGACCGACGCCGCCACCCACAGCGGCCGCCCCGCCTTCGCGCGACGCCCGGCCTCCCGCGCCAACTCGACGCTCTGCGTGAGCAGTTCACTGGTGCGCGCCGCGTCGATGCCGCGCCGCGCGAAGCCCTCGAAGGTCGCCTGGTAGCTCGCCGTGATGGCGACGCTCGCGCCCGCCTCGTAGTACGCCTGGTGCGCCACGACGATCGCCTCCGGCTCCTCGGCGAGCAGCCGCGCCGACCACAGCTCGTCGCTCAGATCGTGCCCGGCGGACCCCAGCTGGTTGGACATGCCGCCGTCGAGGACGACGGGGCCCGCGGTGAGGGCGGCGCGGAAGGACTCGGGCGTGGCGGTGCTGTTCGGCATGGTCCGACGCTAGTCGACGCGGCCGGGAGCACGCGCCGGGTGTCCGCAATACGAACACCCTGCTCGGAATGTAAGACGGCGCGGTTACGATCCCGCTCTCCCCGTCCCGCCCCGCCCCCGGAGAACGGTCATGCCTGCCCCCGCTGAACCCTCCCTCATACCCGCCGCCGCGCCGGAAGCCGCCCGCGCGCCCCGCCGCCGCACCTTCGGCCTCGCCACCGCCACCGCCCTCGTGATGGGCAACATCATCGGCGGCGGCATCTTCGCGCTCCCCGCCACCGTCGCCCCGTACGGCATGGTCAGCCTGCTCGCCTTCGCCGTGCTCTCCGTCGGAGCCGTGCTGCTCGCGCTGCTCTTCGGGAAACTCGCCCGGCGCAGCCCGGTCACCGGCGGTCTGTACGTGTATCCGCGCGACGCCTTCGGCCCGTTCGCCGGGTTCCTGTCCGCGTGGTCGTACTGGACGATGTGCTGGGTGAGCATCGCGGCGCTCGCCGTCGCGGTGGTCGGATACGTCGACGCCGTGGTCCCGCTGCACGGCAACCACCTCCTCGAAGGGGCCGTCGCCGCAGCCGCGCTGTGGCTGCCCGCCGCCGCGAACTTCGCCGGGACGCGCTGGGTCGGCGCGGTCCAGATCGTGTCCACCGCCTTGAAGTTCGTGCCGTTGCTGCTCCTCGCGACGGTCGGCCTGTTCTTCGTCGACACCGACAACTTCGGGCCGTTCAACCCGTCGGGGGACAGCGTGCCCAGCGCCCTCGCCGCCTGCGCCGCACTGCTGCTCTACAGCTTCCTCGGCGTCGAGTCCGCCGCCGTCAGCGCGGGCGAGGTGCGCGACGCCGAGCGCACGGTCGGCCGCGCGAGCGTCCTCGGCACGCTCGCCTCCGCGCTCGTCTACGTCCTCGGCATCGTCGCCGTCTTCGGTCTCGTCCCGCACGAGAAGCTCGCCGCGTCCGGCGCCCCGTTCGCCGACGCGGTCAACGCCATCACCGGCGGCACCTGGGGCGGCACCGTGATCTCCCTGGTCGCGGTCGCCTCGATCGTCGGCTGCCTCAACGGCTGGATCCTGATGGCCGCGCAGATGCCCTACGCCGCCGCGCGCGACGGACTCTTCCCCGCGCCGTTCGCCCGCCTCGGCAAGGGCGGCGTGCCCGGCTTCGGCGTCTGGGCCTGCGCCGTGCTCGGCACACTGCTCATCGCCCTCAACTACACGGCGGGCCCGGACGCCACGTTCCGCGCGCTGGTCCTCATCACCACGTTCACCGGCTGCGTCCCGTACCTGCTCTCGGCCGCGGCCCAGCTGTACTGGCTGGCCCGCGGCACCCGCGAGAAGGTCCGCCCCGCCGGGCTCGCCCGCGATCTGACCGTGGCCGCCCTCTCGTTCGGCTTCTCGTTCTGGCTGATCGCGGGCGCCGGCTACGCGGCCGTGTACCAGGGCGTGCTGTTCCTCTTCGCCGGAATCCCGGTGTACGTGTGGCTGCGCGGCCGGCAGGCGACCGAGAGCTAGCGGCTACGCGTCGAACGCCGTCGCCCGCGCCACCTTCTCCCACGCCGCGATCTCGCCCCGCACCGTGTCCAGGTGGCCGACGACCGCGTCCACGCCGTCGTCGCCGAGCGGCAGGTGCAGCGGGGTGTTGTCCGCGGCGAGCGCCGCGATGACCGCCGCGGCGGCCTTCGCCGGGTCGCCCGGCTCGTCCCCGGAGGCGGCGGCGCCGTCGATCATGGCGCGGGTCGCTCCGACGGTCGGGGCGTAGTCGTCGAGCTGCGCGCTGGCCGTCGTCCCGGTCATCAGGTTCGTACGGAACGCGCCGGGTTCCAGCACGAGCACCTTGATGCCGAGCGGGGCGACCTCCTGGGCCAGCGCCTCGGAGAAGCCCTCCAGGGCGAACTTCGTCGCGCTGTACGCGGAGAACCCGGCGAACGACATCTGCCCGCCCATGCTGCTCATCTGCACGATCGCGCCCGAGCGCCGCGCCCGCATGTGCGGAAGCACCGCCCGCACCAGCGCGGCGGGCCCGAAGAAGTGCACCTCGAACAGCGAGCGCAGCTCGGCGTCCGTGGTCTCCTCGGCGGCGCCGACGTGCCCGCGGCCCGCGTTGTTCACCAGGACGTCGATCCGGCCGTGCCGCTCGACGACCCCGGCGACGGCCGCGTCGACGGCCGCCGGGTCCGTCACGTCGAGGGCGAGGGCCTCGACCTGCCCGGCGTGCGCCTCGACCAGATCGGCGAGCGCCTCGGGCCGTCGCGCGGTGGCCACGACCGTGTCGCCCTCGGCGACGGCCGCGGTGGTGAAGGCGCGGCCGAAGCCGCTGTTGGCGCCGGTGATCAGCCAGACCTTGCTCATCGTCAACCTCAACTCCTCTGCGGGGGACGGGACTTCCGGCCCTCGCGATGCCTTGAGCCTCTCTCGCCGCCGTCCGCGCCGTCCAAGTCTTTCGTCGATAACCGGTGGTTATGGCGTGAGCGGACTCAGGAGTTCCGTCCGACCCGTTGACCTCCCCGTAACACGCCTTTACCGTCTCGGTGTTCGTAATGACGATTGCTGTTCGAAATCTCGGACGCAAGGTAAGGGGGCGCGCGCAATGGAGCGCCAGGTCATGACCAAGGCGGCGACACGACTGCTGCCGTTCCTCGGTCTGCTGTATGTGATCGCCTACATCGACCGGTCCAACGTCGGCTTCGCCAAACTGGAACTCCAGGCCGAACTGGGCGTCGGCGCCACGGCGTTCACCCTCGGCCAGGTCTTCTTCTTCACCGCGTACGCACTGCTCGAAGTGCCCAGCAACCTGATGCTGCACCGGGTCGGCGCGCACCGCTGGATCGCCCGGATCCTGCTCACCTGGGGCCTGGTCACGATCGCCACCACGCTCGTGCAGTCCACCTGGCAGTTCTACCTCGCCCGGTTCGCGCTCGGCGCCGCCGAGGCCGGCTTCTTCCCCGGCGTCCTCTACTACCTCTCGCGCTGGTTCCCCGCGCGCCACCGCGGCCGCGCCATCGGCGCGTTCATGCTCGCCGCGCCCGTCTCGTTCATCATCGGCAACCCGGTGATGGGCGTCCTCATGGACCTCGACGGCACTTGGGGCCTGTCCGGCTGGCAGTGGGTCTTCCTCGCCACCGGCATCCCCGCCGTCCTCGTCGCGCCCCTCGTCCTCGCCCTGCTGCCCACGGGCCCCGATCACGCCAACTGGCTCGCCGCGGAAGAGAAGCAGTGGCTCACACGGGCGCTCGACGCCGACCGCGCCGAAGCCGGCGAGCAGCCGCACCGCACCCTCGCGGTGCTCCGCGACAAGCGCGTCCTGACCGCCGCCGTCTTCTTCCTGGCCTTCCCGCTGTCCACGTACGGGCTCTCCTTCTGGCTGCCGACCATCATCGACGGCTTCGGCGACCTGACGACCACTCAAGTCGGCTTCGTCTCCGCCATTCCGTACGTATGCGTGGCCGTCGGGCTCGTCGTCGTGCCGCGGCTCGTGGCCCGCCGCGACACCCCGTACCTGTGGACCGCGGTGATGCTCGGCCTGACCGTCGCCGGCTTCACCGTCGCCGCGCTCTTCGCCTCGCCCGTCGTCCAGATGCTCGGCCTGTGCGCCGCCGCCGTCGGCGGATACGCCGCCCAGCCCGCCTTCTGGGCGCTGATCCCGCGCTTCCTCACCGGCGCCGCCGCTGCCGCCGGGATCGCCGCGGTCAACGCCGTCGGCAACCTCGGCGGCGGCTTCGGTCCGCTCGGCATCGCCGCCGTCGTCGACTCCACCGGGTCCGCCCTGACGGGCCTGCTCTTCCTCCTCGCGGTCGCGGTCCTCGGCCTGCTCGCCGTGCCGCTGCTGCGCCGCGCCCTCACCGCCGAACCGTCCCCGTCCACCTCCGCACCGGAAAGGCAACCCGCATGAGCGCCGACGAACTCCCTTCCCGTAGAGGCGTGTTGAAGACCGCGGCGGCCGCGGGCGCCCTCGCCGCGCTGCCCGCCGCCGCCCTGCCGGGCACCGCCGAGGCCGCGGCCGCCCGCTACCGCAACCCCCTCGTCGAGCAGCGCGCCGACCCGCACATCCACCGCCACACCGACGGCCACTACTACTTCACGGCCACCGCCCCCGAGTACGACCGCATCATCCTGCGCCGCTCCCGCACGCTTCATGGCCTGACCGGCGCCGCCGAGTCCGTCATCTGGACGAAGCACGCCACCGGGCCCATGGGCGCCCACATCTGGGCGCCCGAGATCCACCACATCGACGGCGCCTGGTACATCTACTTCGCGTCCGCGCCCGCCGAGAGCGTGTGGGACATCCGCATCTGGGTCCTGGAGAACACCGACCCCGACCCCTTCCGCGGTACGTGGACGGAGAAGGGGCAGATCAAGACGGCCTGGGAGACCTTCTCCCTCGACGCCACCACCTTCAGCCACCGCGGCGAGCGCTATCTGGCCTGGGCGCAGCACGAGCCCGACGTGGACAACAACACGGCCCTCTGGCTCTCGACGATGGCGAACCCGTGGACGCTGAAGGGGCCGCAAGTGCGCCTGTCGACACCGGAGTTCGACTGGGAGTGCATCGGCTACAAGGTCAACGAAGGCCCGTCGGTCATCGCCCGCAACGGCCGGGTCTTCATGTCGTACTCGGCCAGCGCCACGGATCACCACTACTGCCTCGGCCTGCTGACCGCCGACGCCGACAGCGACCTGATGGACCCGGCGTCCTGGGCCAAGTCGCCGGCCCCCGTCTTCACCAGCAACGACACGACGAAACAGTACGGGCCGGGCCACAACTGCTTCACCGTCGCCGAGGACGGCCGCACCGACGTCCTCGTCTACCACGCCCGCCAGTACAAGGAGATCGTCGGCGACCCCCTGAACGACCCCAACCGTCACACCCGCGTCCAGAAACTCGGCTGGCACAAGAACGGCGCCCCGGACTTCGGCATCCCGGTGGCCGACAGCGTCTGACGCCCGGCACGCTTCCCCCGACAAGATTCTGGAGTCCGCATGAGCCGCACCCTCAGACGCTGTTCCGCTCTCCTCCTCGCCTTCGCCCTGGCGCTCGCCGGGGTCCTCCTCACCGGCACCGCGGCCCAGGCCGCCCCACAGACGATCCCCAACGGCACGCAGTTCACGACGGGTTCGGGCGACCCCGTTCACGCGCACGGCGGCGGGGTCATCAAGTCCGGCGCCTACTACTACTGGTTCGGCGAGCACCGCAACGCCGACAACACCTTCCGCTACGTCGACGCCTACCGCTCGGCCGACCTGAAGAACTGGGAGTTCAGGAACCACGTCCTGACCCAGTCCAGCGCCACCGAACTCGCCTCCGCCAACATCGAGCGGCCCAAGGTCATGTACAACGCGGCCACCGGGAAGTTCGTGATGTGGATGCACAAGGAGAACGGCACCGACTACGGCGAGGCCCGCGCCGCCGTCGCCGTCTCCGACACCGTCGACGGGAACTACACGTACCAGGGCAGCTTCCGGCCGCTCGGCCAGCACATGTCCCGCGACATCACCGTCTTCACGGACACCGACGGCACCGGCTACATGGCCTCCGCCGCCAACGAGAACTACGACCTGCACATCTACAAGCTCACCGCCGACTACACCGGCATCGCGAGCCTCGTCGCCAACCCGTGGCCCGGCGGCCACCGCGAGGCGCCGGCCCTCTTCAAGCGCGGCAGCGTCTACTTCATGCTGACCTCGGGCGCCACCGGCTGGAGCCCCAACCAGCAGCAGTACGCCACCGCCACCTCCCTTACCGGGCCGTGGAGCGCGATGAAGAACGTCGGCGACTCGACGGCCTACGGTTCGCAGACCGCGTACGTCCTTCCCGTGCAGGGGAGTTCGGGGACCTCGTACCTCTACATGGGCGACCGCTGGGGCAACTCGTTCGGCGCCACGGTGAACGACTCCCGGTACGTGTGGCTGCCCCTCTCCTTCTCCAACTCCACGACCATGAGCATGAGTTGGACGCCGGAGATCACCGTCGACACCGCCGCGGGAACCGTCACCGGCACAGGCGCCACGTACGAGAGCCTGACCGCCCGGCACAGCGGCAAGTGCGCCGACATCCCGAACCAGTCGCTGCTCACCGGCGTCGCCGCCGCCCAGTACACCTGCAACGGCGGCACCAACCAGAAATTCTGGTTCAAGGACCTCGGTGGCGGTTACTCCGCGCTCGTCGGCCGGGGCAGCTCCCTGTGTCTGACGGAGAACGCCACGAACGTGACCCAGGAGAACTGCACCGGCGCGACGAACCAGCAGTGGACCGCCACCACCTCCGGCGGCTACACGACCCTCAAGGCCCGCGCCACCGGCGAGTGCCTCGACGTCAACGGAGCCTCCACCGCCAACTCCGCCGCCCTCATCACGTACACCTGCAGCGGAGCCGCCAACCAGCAGTGGACACGCGCCGGTTGACCCTCAGGCCAGGAGGTCGATCGCGTCGATCGACGTGCCCGCGCTGAGGTACGACGTCGTGCCCGAACCACTCGCCACGTAGATCTTCAGCGTGTTGTACGTCCCGGCGTCCGTCTGCCAGGCGGACGCCGGGATGCTGTACGTGAACGTGTAGTTGTTGCCCCGGTACGAGCCCACGGTCAGCGAGCGCGTGCTCGGCTGGGCCGGCGGCGTCGGCACGGCGGACGTGTACGTGTCGTTGACCGTGATCTGCGGCCGGCCGTTCGCGTACGCCGTCGTCACGCCGATCCGCAGCGTGTGCGCGGCCGCCAACTGGGCCGCCGTCAGCTTGAAGTAGACGATGATCCCGCTGTTCACGTCCTTCCAGAGGTAGCAGGGGAAGGCGGACGTCTCGGTGCCGCTGCCGATGACGACGTTGCCGGTCCAGGACGCGGCGCGACTGTCGGACGGGTGCGCGTACGTCATCAGGTCGGCGTTCTTGAAGCCGCTCGGCGTGCCGTCCCAGTTGCCGATGCGCCAGATCGCGGAGGCGTTGGACGGGTCGTTCGAGGACGGGATCGCGATCGTGTTGAGCGTCGTCGTCCCGCCCGCCGTGACCGTCACCGAGCCGGTGTACACGGCGAGTTCGCCCTTGTACACGGTGAGCGTGTACGTGCCCGGGAGCGCTCCCGTGATCGAGAAGTAGCCGTCCGACGCACGCGCCGAAGCCCAGTACTGGGCATCGGAGTTGGCGATCCCGACCGTGTACGCGTACGCCGTGTCGCGTCCCGTGATGCCGACGCCCGCGACCCGGCCGCGCGCGCTCGGCGCCACATAGCCGGAGATGCCGAGGGAGTCCGCCCAGGAGGTGTCGATGTTGGCGTGGTACAGCGAGGAGGAGGGCGCTCCGCCGTCGGTGAGGGCGATGACGTACGGGCCCTGGAGGCCGAAGCGCTGCGCCTCCGTCTGGTTCTCGCCGTAGTAGAGGATCTCGTACAGCCCGCCGCCGTCCGCGCTCTGGTGGCGCAGGAGCGAGCGGTAGAACGGGCCGCCGGACGCCTTCTCGTGGTTGGAGCGCACCACGTACAGGCCGACGCTGCCGGTCGTCCAGCCGACGTAGTCGTAGTCGATGACGCGCAGCTTCGAGTAGTGCTTCGATCTGGTCTGCCCGTCGGACTTCGCGAAGACGTCCGAGGCCTCGATCGTCGTCGGCGCGTACGTGTACGAGTCGGGCTGGTCGTTGAGGAACAGCCCCGCCCTGACGCGCAGGATGTAGCGGGTCGCGCTGACCGAGGTGTCGGCCTTGTTCGTCCACACGTAGACGTTGTTCTCGCCGCTGCGGGCCGCGTAGTAGAGCTTCAGCGTGCCGTACACGACCGAGATCAGGATCGTCGGACCGGACTGCTTGATGGTCACCGTGGAGGTGCCGAGGCCCGACTCGACGTGCGAGTTCTTGCCGCCGTAGCCCTGGTACTCGGTGCCCTTGTGGACCAGCGAGGTCAGGTCGCCGTTGGTCTTGCTGACCTTGAAGACGAGGCTCGCGCCGGTGTCGACGACGTAGTTCGAGCCGTCGTCGGTGTAGCCGAACGCCGCCGCCGAGGCCGTGGCGGAGAGCGGGCCCGCGACGGCCGCCGTGGCGGCCGTCGCCGCGGCGGTGGTGAGCAGGGTGCGGCGGCCGAACGTGTGCTTGGGCATGGGGGTGCCCTCCTGAGGGTGGGGTGGGTGGTGCGGTGAGTGGTGCGAGTGATTCGGCAGCGTGGCAGTCGAACGGCGTTCGCGAAAGCCCTTGAAACAAAAGCGACTTGAGAAAGACACCGAAATCTTTGAATCGTTGCAAGAAGACTAGAAAGCGCTTGCCGTCTGGGCTAGGGTCCTGCGCCGTCGCCCACGGAGGCGTCGAGCCCCCGCATGTCCCGCACCGCATCGCACCCGCCGAAGGAGCTCCACCGTGAGACGTGTCCTCGCCGTCGCCTGCGTCACCGCAGCCGTGACCGCCGGTGTCCTCACCCCCGCACACGCCGGGTCCACCGGCCGCGGCCTTGACCACTGCACCGGAACCGCGCCCGTGACCTGCCACTTCGACGTGGCGCCCGGAAACTACGACGTCCGCGTCGAGCTGGGTGGCGATGCGGCGGGCAGCACGTCGGTCAGCGGCGAGACGCGGCGGGCGCTGCTCGCGGAGACGGCGACCGAGGCGGGACGGACCGTCCACCGCTCCTTCACGGTCGACGTCCGTACGCCGGAAGGCGAGCCGACGGGCGCCTCCGGCACCGACGGACTCGACCTCACCTTCGCCGGATCGGCGCCCGAGCTTGCATCGATTCAGGTCAAGCCGGCGCGGCCCACCACCCCACGGATCTTCCTCATCGGCGACTCGACCGTGTGCGACCAGCCGGCCGACCCGTACACCGGGTGGGGGCAGGAGCTGCCGCAGTTCCTCAAGCGGGGCGTGTCCGTCGCCAACTACGCCGACTCCGGCGAGAGTTCGGTGACGTACCTGGAGAACCCCGCGCTCTTCGCCACCGTCGAGCCGCAGATCCGCCGCGGCGACCTGGCCCTCATCCAGCTCGCCCACAACGACAAGACGACCGACGGCCCGACCTACCGGGCCAACCTCAAGACGCTGGTCGACCGGGTGCGGGCGCGGGGCGGCGAACCGGTCCTCGTCACGCCGATCGTGCGCCGCTGGTTCAACGCGGACGGCACCCTCAACAACGGCACCGCGCTGCTGGTGAACGGCCTGGGCGTCGACCACCCGGCCGTCGTACGGGAGTTGGCGGCGACGGAGTCGGTCCCGCTGATCGACCTGACGGCGCTCACCAAGGCGCGGGTGGAAGAGCTGGGGGTCGAGGGCTCGAAGGCGCTGTACCTGTACAACGAGAAGCGGGACAACACGCACACGTCCGTGCGGGGCGCTACGGAGTACGCGCAGTTCGTGCGGGACTCCTTGAGGGAACTGGGCCTGGTGCGACCGGAGTTGGTGCGCGGCACGCTGCCGTCCCGCGCCTGAGTGCGGACGACGGGGGGGACGGGAAGCGGACGCGGGCTCTCAACCCACCGTCCACGCCCGGAGCTTCTCTGGGTTCCGCATGACCCAGATGTGCCTGATCCGCGCGTCCTTCGTCACGTCGAACGCGAACACCGTGACCGTCACGCCGTCCTCCTGGGACACCAGGCCGGGGCGGCCGTTGACCGTCCGCTCCAGGAGCGTCGTCGACGCGTGGCGCAGGCGGGCCAGTTCGGCCCAGGCGTGGGCGATGCGCTCGCCGCCCTCGATCGGGTCGAGGAAGGTGAGGGCGAGGCCGCCGCCGTCGGCGATCGCCGTGGCCCCGGGGTCGAGCAAGCCGATGAGCGCCTCGATGTCCCTGGCCTCCCAGGCCCGCTTGAAGTCCCGTACGACGTAGGCGTGTTGGGGCGGCGATGTGGGGGAGGGGCGGGCCTCGCGCACGCGACGGCGGGCCGAAGAGGCGAGCTGGCGGCAGGCCGCCGGGGTGCGGCCCACGACCTCGGCCACCTCGGCGAAGGAGTAGCGGAACACGTCGTGCAGGATGAACGCGATGCGCTCCGCCGGCGTCATCGCGTCGAGCACGACCATCAGGGCCAGGTCGACCGACTCGTCCAGGGTGACCCGGTCGGCGGGGTCGGGCGCGGCGCCGTCCGGCCGCCCGCCGAGCCACTCCGTGCGGTCGGGCAGCGGCTCGGGAAGCCACTCGCCCACGTACGTCTCGCGCCGGACCCGCGCGGAGCCGAGCACGTTCAGGCAGACCCGGCTGACGACGGTGGTCAGCCAGGCGCCCGGCGTCTCGACGGCGTCCCGCTGCCGCGGCGACAGGGCGTACCAGCGGATGTACGTCTCCTGCACGGCGTCCTCGGCCTCCGCGAGGGAGCCGAGGAGCCGGTAGGCGATGTTGACGAGCCGGCGCCGCTCGCCCATCACGGCGTCGAGGCCTGGTTCCGGGTGCGGCTCCGGCCGTTCGTCTTCGGTCCCGTCACGGGTGGTCATGCTCTCGCCAACTCCCTCGGTCGCGTCCGCCTTCACCCCTACGACAACGCGGCACGCCCGAATGTCAGGCGGGCGCCGCCTCACATTCTCGTGGGCTGCGTTGTCGAGGGTGCACAGACGCGATGAACGCGTCGCTCAGCCGCACACACAGCCGGGAGACACCATGACGACAACCCCCGTGCCCACCGATGCCTTTGCCGCCCCTGCCCCCGCCGACCGCCTGGAGCGCGCCGCCGCCGCGCTCACCGCGCACGGGTTCACGGTGGAGATCCTCGACGACGTCGCCGCCGCGCGGGCCCGTGTCGAGGAGGTGATCCCGGCGGGCGCCTCGGTCTTCACGGCGGCCAGCGAGACGCTGCGCCTGTCCGGCATCGAGGACGACATCAACGCCGTCGGCGGCCGGTACGCGCCCGTCAAGCCGCGCCTGCTCGCCATGGACCGGGCCACCCAGGGCGACGAGATCCGGCGGCTGAGCGCCGCGCCCGACGTCGTCGTGGGCAGCGTCCACGCGGTCACCGAGACCGGCTCCCTCGTGATCGCCTCCGGCAGCGGAAGCCAGCTCCCCAGCTGTGCGGGCGGCGCCGCCCGCGCGCTGTGGATCGTCGGCGCGCAGAAGATCGTGCCCGACCTCGCCACCGCGCTGCGCCGCGTCGAGGAGCACTGCCTCCCGCTGGAGAACGAGCGCGCCCAGCGGGTCTACGGGCAGCCCAGCGCCGTGAACCGCCTGCTCGTCCTGAACGCCGAGTACGTCCCCGGGCGCGGCACCGTCCTCCTGCTCCGCGAGCCCGTCGGCTTCTGAGGCCGAGGTGCGTGGCCTTGCGCCCGGTGCGGCTCACGGCTTCAGGGCGACCGCCCCGTAGATGTTGATGTCCTCGGCCCGTACGTCACCGATGCCGCTGCGCGCCGCGCGCTCCAGCGGGTCGAGGCCCGTCAACTCGTCGTCGTCGGCGGGCGGTTGCTCCCAGCTGCCGTCCGGGCGCCACTCGTGGACCGGGACGATGCCGGGCTCGACCGGCTCCAGGCCGTTGTCCGTGAAGAAGCGCAGGAACTCGTCGCGGGAGCGCAGGGTGAAGGGCAGACCCGTGGCCTTCAGGCCGGGCAGGATCTTCTCCGGGTTGAGGTCGGCCGTGAGGTGGCTCAGGAAGACGGCGCTCCCCGACGGCAGCGCGTCCACCAGCGTCGCCATGATCTCGTACGCCGCGGGGGCCTCCACGAAGTGCAGGATCGCGGCCAGGCCGAGCGCCACCGGGCGGTCCAGGTCCAGCGTCGCGCGGGCCCCGGCGAGGATCGCCCCGGGGTCGCGCAGATCGGCGTCCAGATAGTCGGTGCTGCCCTCGGGCCCGCCGGACAGCAGCGCCCGCGCGTGCGCGAGGACGACCGGGTCGTGGTCGACGTACACCACACGCGTCTCGGGGGCGATGCCCTGCGCCATCTCGTGGACGTTCGGCTGGGTCGGCAGGCCGGTGCCGATGTCGAGGAACTGGCGCAGGCCCGCATCGCGCGTCAGGTGCACCACGGCGCGCCGTACGAAGTCCCGGTTGTGCCGCACGTCGAGGTAGCCGCGCGGGTTGCGGCCGAGCGCGTGCACGGCGGCCTCCCGGTCGACCGAGTAGTGGTTCTTGCCGCCGAGCAGCGCGTCGTAGACCCGGGCCGGGTGCGGCCGCGACGTGTCGATGCGGGCGCGCAGCCGCTCGGCGTGCTCGGCGGCGGTGGTGGTGCTCGGTATGGAGTCGGCCATCGGGCATCCCTGTCGTGTCGGCGGGTCACGAGTGGCTCACGGTAGCGCCTTGGCCTGTGCCTCGAACTCCCGGTGTCCGAAAGCACGTTGGGAGCGGATGCCGTCGTCCGTGCCACGCGCTACCGTGGAGCACGTGGACATGCCCCCGGAGATCCGGCTCGCCGCCGCCGTCGTCGTGCTCGGCGGGCGCGTCCTGCTGGTCAGACGCAGTGAGACCGAGCGGTTTCTGCCCCGGGTGTGGGGCGTGCCCTGCGGCAAGCTCGAACCGGGCGAAGGGCCCGAGGACGGTGTGCTGCGCGAGCTGAAGGAGGAGACCGGCCTGCTCGGACACATCGAGCGCAAGGTCGGCGAGTCCTCCTTCGTCAGCGACTACCGCGGCCGCGAGGTCAAGAACAGGCAGGACAACTTCCTGGTCCGCCCGGCCGGCGATCCGGCCGGCAAGATCCTGCTGCCGCACCCGGACCAGGCCGCCGCGTGGCTGGCCCCCGCCGACCTCGACTCCGTCGAGATCGACGCGTACAACCGCGACATCGTGAAGCAGGCGCTCCCGTACCTCTGACCCCGAGGACGTCGCTCACGCCGGGTGCGGGCTCAACAGCCCGATGACCGACTCCAGTTCGGCCAGATACTCCTTCACGTCCAGCGGCGTCTTCGGCACGGCCGCGGCGTGCCGCTCCGCCTGCGCGCCGAGGAACACGTCCGTGTGCCGCCGGCGCCCCGCTCCGGTCTCCAGGAACAGCGTCACGGTCGGATACGGGGCCGTGCTCCACGCCCGGTGCAGGGTGAGCGCCGGAAGCGCGTAGCTGCTGCCCGCCGCGTACTCGGCGACCTGCACGAGCCGCAGCCGGGCCTCGCCCGCCGGTTCGAGGAGCCAGTCCGCGGTGCCGGGGGACAGGGACTCCTGGTAGCGGGCCGCCGCCGCACCGGCCCCCGGCGCCGCGCCGTCCGCGTACAGCTCCATGCGCAGCGCCCCGCGCACGATGTGCGAGGCGAGCGGCGAGCGGTGGTTGTGGATGTCCTCGGGGGTACGGGCGCCCGGATGCCACACGTGCGCGCGGAGCATGTGGTGCGGTCCGCCGTCGATGAGCAGCAGCTTGTCGAAGCCGAGGACGTGCCGGTACGAGAGCCGCGCGCATCCCGCGGGGTCGCCGCCGCCCGCGACGAGATCCTGGAGCAGCCCCGACAGGCGCTCGGGGGTGCCGAGTTCGGCGACCACGTCGTGCGCCGCCCGGGCCAGAGCGGCCTCCGATGCCGCCACGTCGAGGGTGTCGGCGAGCAGCCGCCGTACAGAAGCCACGTGCCGACCACCCATGCGTAAGCCTCCCGGGGCTGGTTCGAAGACAGGCTCTGAATCATGGCTCATACATCCATAGGGCATGGGCCCGCAGTGCTGAAAGACCTTGATAGGTCATCCATATCGGCCGCCGCAGCTGGCCCGTGTCGTCCCTGACCCAGGTCCAGATCCCGTCGGTCTGCCCGCGCCACACGGCGGCGGCCGCGCCGGAGAGCTGGTCGCGCCGCAGCCGCTCGGCTCCGCTCGCCCGCGCGACCTCCCGGGCGCCCGGTGTGAGCAGCGCCCGGATCAGCCAACTCGCCGTGAAATGGCGGACGTTCAGGACCTCGACCCGGTCCGGGTCGTCGGCGCGCGGGCGGCGCACCTCCTCCCGCAGGTTCTCCAGGTCGAGGCAGCCGTCGTGGTCCGGGTCCGGGCAGGCGAGCAGCCAGCGCACCCCGCCCTCGCGGGCCGCGCGCGCCGCGTCGCTCTCCTCGCCGAGCACCCGGGCCGTGCGGTCGAGCGCGACGACGGCCTGCGCCGTGTGCAGCGCGGACGGCGGGCCCTGCGGGGCGACGAGACGGTACCCCCAGCGGGGGTGGGCGGCGCGCTGCGGGTCGGCGACGGCGCCCGCCACCAGGACGTCGCGCAGGGTGCGCAGGCGGTCCCGCTCGTGCGGCGTCGCCCGCAGCATGCCGCGCAGCACCGTCGTGACGACGTGCGTCAACTCGTAGCCCTGCCGGTCGAGTTCGCGGGTGAAGCCGGCGGCGCAGCGGTCGGCCTCGGCCGCGACCCGGTCCGGGTCGGCGCCCGCGCGGGCCAGCGCCCCGAGCACGAGGGCGGTCACCTCGGGCCGCGCCTGCGTGCCCTGCGAACGCGCCGACCAGCCGCCGTCCGGCAGCCGCAACGCCCAGAGCGTGCGCACCAGTTCACCGGTGCTCAGCCGCCCGTCGGACGCGCCCAGGTCGAGCGCGAGATGCAGCCCGTACGCCGTGCCGGTCGCCGTCGGTCGGACCCGGCCCGGCTCGCCGAGCGAGTGCGTCCAGCCGGTGAGCCGGGCGCCGGAGGACGGGTCGTCGGCGGTGCACAGCTCCTCGGCGAGGGTCGTGTACGTCGCCGAGACCAGCGCGGTGAGCCGGCCCGGATCGGTGCTCAGCGGGCTCGACTGCCGCGCCCGCGCCGCCTGTTCGGCCTGCCGGGAGCGGACCAGGGCCGCCGCGAGCCACACCGTGACGCCCGCCCCGAGCCCGCCCGCCGCGGCGATCGCGTACCGCGCGGAGTCCCCGGACAGCCCGTCGGGCAGCAGCCCGTACAGCGCCTGGAACACGGTGTACGCGGCGGCCACCGCCCCGAATCCGCCGAGCCAGCCCACCAGGCGCTGCGGCGGCGACACGCGGCGCGCCCGCACCGGCACACCGGCGCGGGGCGGCGGCGTATTGCGGTTCGTCCGGTTCAGCTGCTGCTGCGACACGGTGGGCTCCCTCCCCCCAGGGCTCCACGTGAGTCACGAAGAACTCAAGTACCCCCAGTCTACGGCGGGTTGAGGGAGGTCGCAGGTGGTCCGGGGCGCTGTGTCACGGGCGCACGGTCAGCACCAGCTTGCCCGTGACCCGGCCCGTCTCGCCCTCCGCATGGGCCTTCGCCGCCTCGGCGAGGGGGTAGGTCCCGGAGACGTGGACGCGCAGCTTCCCGGACGCGGCGAGGTCGGCGATCGCCTTCATGCCGGCCTGGTCGTGCTCGACGAGCATCGCGGTCGCCCGCACACCCAACTCGGCCGCGCGGCCCGGCACTTCCTCCAGGCCGTGCGGCAGGATCGACACGAGGATGCCGCCCGGCCTGAGCGTCTTGAGCGAGCGCAGCCGCTCCTCGCCGCCCAGCGGGTCGAGCACCACGTCGATGTCGCGGACCTCCTCGGAGACGTCCGTGGTGCGGTAGTCGACGACCTCGTCGGCGCCGAGGCCGCGCACGAAGTCGTGCTTGGCGGCGGAGGCCGTGCCGATGACGTACGCGCCGCGGGCCTTCGCGATCTGCACGGCGACGTGTCCGACGCCGCCGGCCGCCGCGTGGATCAGCACGCGCTGCCCGGGCCGCACGTCGGCGTTGTCGACGAGGGCCTGCCAGGCGGTGAGGGACACCAGCGGCAGCGCGCCGGCCTCCACGTGGCTCAGGGCGGCGGGCTTGGGCACGAAGGCGCGGGCGGGCCCGGCCACGTACTCGGCGTGCGAACCGGCACCGTACGGGTAGGGGAGCATGCCGAAGACCTCGTCGCCGGGCTGGAAGAGGGAGACGCCGAGGCCGACGGCCTCGACGACGCCCGAGACGTCCCAGCCGAGCGTGAACGGCGGCTCGCCCAGGAAGAGGCCGAAGGCGCGGTGCTTCCAGTCGGTCGGGTTCACGCCCGCCGCGTGCACGGCGACGAGGATCTGCCCGATCCCGGCCTGCGGGCGGACGGTCTCGACCTCCCCGAGCACCTCGGGGCCGCCGAGGGTGTCCTGGCGGACGGCCTTCATGAGCGTGGGCGTCGTGGGGTTGGCGTGGGCGTTGGTGTTCGTGGTCATGGTTCCAGCCTGCGGCACGGCTCTGACCTGGACAATGGCAAGATTGCCAATCGGCGATAGAATCGTGCCATGGCTGTTCCGAAACTCCCCGCAGGGCCTCCGCACCGGGTCGTCGTCCTCGCCCTCGACGGCGTGTACCCGTTCGAGCTGGGGATCCCCAAGCGTGTCTTCGCCGACGCCGGCGCCGCGTACGACGTGATCACCTGCGCCGCGACCGACGACCGCACGGTGGAGACCAGCGCCGACTTCACGATCACCGTGCGGCACGGCCCGGAGGCACTGGAGAGCGCGGACACCGTCGTGATCCCGCCGTACGACCTGCGCAGGATCAGCGCCGAGCTGCCGGAGCCCGTGCGCGCCGCCCTCGCCCGGATCCGCCCCGGCACCCGCACCGTGTCCATCTGCACGGGGGCCTTCACGCTCGCCGCGGCCGGGCTGCTCGACGGGCGTCCCGCGACGACGCACTGGGCGCTCGCGGACCGGTTCCGGCGCATGTTCCCCCGGGTGCGGCTCGACCCGGATGTGCTGTTCGTCGACGACGGTGACGTGATCACGTCCGCGGGCGCCGCGTCCGGACTCGACGCCTGCCTGCACATCGTGCGCTCCGACCACGGCAGCGCCGTCGCCAACTCCGTCGCCAAGTGCTGCGTCGTCCCGCCCTGGCGCGAGGGCGGCCAGGCCCAGTACATCGAGCAGCCCGTACCGGACGAGGGCGCCACCGGCACCGGCGACACCCGCGCCTGGGCCCTGGAGCGGCTCGAACGGCCGTTGTCGCTGAGGGAGTTGGCGGCGCACGCCCGGATGAGCCCGCGCACGTTCGCCCGCCGCTTCCAGGAGGAGACGGGCACCAGCCCCGGCCGCTGGCTGATCCAGCAGCGGGTGCACCGGGCCCGCCACCTCCTGGAGTCGAGCGATCTGCCGGTCGACCGGATCGCGGCGGAGGTCGGCTTCGCGACGGGCACGTCACTGCGCCAGCATCTGCACGCCGCGATCGGGGTGTCGCCGCAGGCCTACCGCCGCACGTTCCGGGCCGCGCCCACGGCCGCCGCGCCCGTGGGCTGACCCGCGGCGTCCGCTACCGCGTGCGCTCCGGCCACTCGAAGCGGTCGAGATCCCGCAGCCACGCCCGCGCGTTGCCGTCCGACGGCGCGCGCCAGTCGCCGCGCGGCGAGAGCGAACCGCCCGCGGAGACCTTCGGCCCGTTCGGCATCGCGGACCGCTTGAACTGGGCGAACGCGAAGAAGCGCCGGCAGAAGTACTCCAGCCAGTGGTGGATCTCCGCGAGGTCGTACGCCGTGTGGTCGGAGGCGGGGAACCCGGGCGGCCACGCGCCCGCTTCCGCGTCGCGCCAGGCGTGCCACGCCAGGAACGCGATCTTCGACGGCCGGAACCCGTACCGCAGCACGTGGAACAGGGTGAAGTCGTGCAGCGCGTACGGACCGATCTTGTCCTCGGTCGACTGCATCTCCTCGCCCGGCACCAGCTCGGGGCTGATCTCCGTGTCGAGGATCGCGGTCAGCGTCTTGCCGGCCTCGTCGCCGAACTCGCCCGTGGAGACGACCCAGCGGATCAGATGCTGGATCAGCGTCTTCGGCACGCCCGAGTTCACGTTGTAGTGGCTCATCTGGTCGCCGACGCCGTACGTGCACCAGCCGAGCGCCAGTTCGGAGAGGTCACCGGTGCCGAGCACGATGCCGCCGTGCTGGTTGGCGAGCCGGAACAGGTAGTCGGTGCGCAGCCCGGCCTGCACGTTCTCGAAGGTGACGTCGTAGACGGGCTCGCCGTCCGAGAACGGGTGGCCCATCTCCTTCAGCATCAGCGTTGCCGTCGCCGTGATGTCCAGCTCGGTCGCCGTGACGCCGAGCGCCTCCATCAGCTTGTGGGCGTTGGTCTTCGTGTGGTCGCTCGTCGCGAACCCCGGCATCGTGTAGGCGAGGATGTCGCTGCGCGGGCGCCCCGCACGGTCCATCGCCCGGGCGGCGACGATCAGCGCGTGCGTCGAGTCCAGACCGCCCGAGACACCGATGACGACCTTCGGCCCGCCGATCGCGCCGAGCCGCTGCTGCAACCCCGCGACCTGGATGTTGTACGCCTCGTAGCAGTCCTGCGCGAGCCGCTCCGCGTCCGCGGGCACGAACGGGAACCGCTCGACGCGGCGGCGCAGGCCGAAGTCGGAGGTCGGCGCCCCGAGATGGAAGTCGACCTGCCGGAACGAGCCCGTGCGGGCGGCGTGCGTACGGCGGTTGTCGTCGAACGTGCCCATCCGCTGCCGCTCCTGGTGCAGCAGATCGAGGTCGATGTCGGCGACCGCGTACTGGTCGCCCTGCGCGAACCGCTCGGTCTCGGCGAGCAGCGACCCGTTCTCGTAGATCAGCGTCTGCCCGTCCCACGACAGGTCGGTGGTCGACTCCCCGAGCCCGGCGGCCGAGTACACGTACGCGGCCAGGCAGCGCGCGGACGCCGAACGGCACAGCAGCTTGCGGTCCTCGGCGCGGCCGACGGTGATCGGGCTGCCGGACAGGTTCGCGAGCACGGTCGCCCCGGCGAGCGCGGCCTCCGCGCTCGGCGGCACCGGCACCCACATGTCCTCGCAGATCTCGGCGTGCAGCACGAGGTTCGGCACGTCCTCGGCGGCGAACAGCAGATCGGTGCCGAACGGGACGTCCGTACCGCCGATCCGGATCGTGCCGCCGCGCTCGTCGTCACCGGAGGCGATCTGGCGCTTCTCGTAGAACTCGCGGTAGGTCGGCAGGTACGACTTCGGCGCGACGCCGAGGATCCGGCCGCGGTGCACGACGACGGCGCAGTTGTAGATGCGGTTGCGGTGGCGCAGCGGGGCGCCCACGAGCAGGACGGGCAGCAGTTCGGCGGAGCCCTCCACGACGGTGCGCAGCGCGCGCTCCACGTCGTCGAGCACCGCGTCCTGCAACAACAGGTCCTCGATCGAGTACCCCGTCAAAGAGAGCTCGGGAAAGACGGCCACCGCGACGCCGTCCCGTGCGCACTGGCGGGCCTGACGCAGCACCGCCTCCGCGTTGGCGGGCGGGTCGGCGATGGCGGCGTGCCCGGTGCAGGCGGCGACCCGCGCGAAACCATGGCTGTAGATCGACCGGAAGTTCACGTCCCCATCGTGTCAAACGCCCGCCGCGGCTGCGCGCGGGGCCCCGGCGCCCCTACTTTTCATCCAGCGCCGCCTTCGCCGACTCCAGGATCTCCTCGGACAGCGCCGACCCCGCCGTGGCGCGGGCCAGCACGAGCGCCCCGACCAGCGTGGACAGCTGCGCGAGCCCGTCCGCGCCGTCTTCGTCCGTCGACAGGAGCGCGGCGAAGTCGCGCACGCCGTCGGCGTAGGTGCGGTGCGCCCCGCTGTCGTCCGGGTGCCGGGCCAGGTCCGTGGCGAGCCCGGCGACGGGGCAGCCGTTCGCCGGGTCGTCCCGGTGCCGTACGGACAGGTACGAGTCGATCAGCTCGCGCCGGGCCGTCCCGCGCTGCCCCGCATGCGCTTCGAGCTGCGCCGCGTGCTGCCGTTCGAGCGTGCCGAAGGCGTGCGCCGTGGCCTCGTCGACCAGGGCCTCCTTCGACGCGAACTGCTTGTAGAACCCGCCGTGCGTCAGGCCCGCCGCCTTCATCAGGTCGGCGACGCTGACCTGCGTGCCCTGCTCGCGGAAGAGCCGGGAGGCGGTGTCCACGACCCGCTCGCGGTTCTCCTGCGCCTGCGCCTGCGATACGCGGCCCATGGCCACCTCCCCGTTTGGATGTCGACTGGCATCTATCGTAGATGCAAGTTAGATTACGTTCATAATCTAAATCGCGCATCGGTCAAGCAGCGCTGAACCCCCAGGGAGTCACCATGGAACTGAACGGATCCGTCGCCGTCGTCACCGGCGCCAACCGCGGCCTCGGCCGCCACCTCGCGGCCCAGCTGCTCGACCGCGGGGCCACGGTCTACGCGGCCGTACGCAGCCCCGAGCGCCTCGATCTGCCCGGCGCCGTCCCGCTGCGCCTCGACGTGACCGACGAGGAGTCGATCCGCGAGGCGGCCCGCATCGCCTCCGACGCGACCCTGCTCATCAACAACGCCGGGATCTCCACCGGCACGCCGCTGATCGCCGGCGAGCCGGCCGCGGTCCGCCGCGAGATGGACACGAACTTCTACGGGCCGCTCGCCGTCACCCGCGCCTTCGCCCCCGTCATCGAGGCCAACGGCGGCGGCGCCGTCCTGAACGTCCTGTCGGTCCTGTCCTGGTTCCACCCGGGCGCGCTCGGCGCGTACGCGGCCGCGAAGGCCGCGGCGTGGGCCCAGACCGGCGCCGTACGCGAGGAGTTGGCGCCGCGCGGCATCACGGTGACCGCGCTGCACGTCGGCTACATGGACACCGACATGGCCGCCTCGGTCCCCGCCGACCAGAAGGCGGACCCGGCCGAGGTCGCCGCACAGGCCCTGGACGGCCTCGCCCACGGCCTTCCCGAGGTCCTCGCCGACGACCTCACCCGCCAGGTCAAGCGGGGCCTCGCCGCCTGACGAGGCGGAAGGGATGCCCGGCGGGATCGGTCAGCACCCGGAACCGTTCCCGGTCGGGCTCGAACCCGGGCTTCCCTGCGCCCAGTTGAAGCAGCTCCGCCTCGGCGGCGTCCAGATCCTCCACGGCGAAGTCGAGATGCATCTGCTGCGGCACGCCCTGCCCCGGCCGCTGCGGGGCGCGATACCCCTCGACCCGTCGGACCCCGTGCCGGAGGTCCCCGCTTGGGCGGCAGGCATCGACTTCCCCATGGAGACCCTCGGCTCCGAGTCCTTCGCGCTCATGGAGCGCACGATGGGCGTCGCCGTCGGCCCGCGATGGATGAAGACCCGGCTGCGCACCGTCGTCCTCGCCTCGCCCTCCGGGCTGTTCGGTCCGTCGGAGGAGGGGGCCTGGCCGGCCTGACCGGTCACAGCAGCCGGTCGACCAGCCCGTCCACGTACTCCGCGGTGAGCGGCCCTCCGCCGAACAGGACGCGGATGTACATCGGCGCCAGGACCAGGTCGACGAAGGTCTCCGTGTCGGGGGCCCGTTCGCCGCGCTCGTGGGCGCGGTCGAACATGGACCGGAGCTGGCGGCTGCGCTCGGCGACGAGGGTGTCGAGGGCCTGGGTGCCCTCTGCGCCGGGGCCGGAGAGGGCGACGGCGAGGCGGAGCAGGGCGAGGCCGTCGGGGCCGGTGATCTCGCGGGCGACGCCGGCCGCGTAGGTGCGCAGGTCGCCTTCCAGGGTTCCGGTGTCGGGCATCGGTGACCGCGCGTTGAGGCGGGTCAGTGTCACGTCGGCGAGCAGCGCCTCCATGCTTCCCCAGCGCCGGTAGACGGTGGTGTCGGCCACGCCCGCGCGGGCGGCGACGTCGCCGATGGTGAAGGCGCCGTGGCCCCGCTCTCCCAGCAGTTCGGTGACGGCCTGGTGCACCGCCGCGCCGACGCGGGCGGTGCGCCCGCCGGGCCTCCGGGTCGGCTGTCGCTCATCGCTCATGGACCCACCTTAACGCAGGAAGTAGTTGCGTTTGCGCGACGGGTGCTCTACGGTCTCGGTTAATGCAGTCGATGGCTGCGTTTAGCTGAGGGGGATCTTCTTGGTATCGAACCGCGCGACCCTGCTGGCGGTGACCTGTCTGGGTCAGTTCATGGTGCTGCTCGACAACACGATCGTCGGCGCCGCCCTGCCCGACATGCAGCACCGGCTGCACACCCAACTGACCGGACTGCAATGGATCGTTGACGCGTACGTACTGCTCGTCGCGATGCTGCTGCTGTCCGGCGGCGTCTTCGCCGACCGCTTCGGCCGCAAGCGCGTGTACCTGACCGGGGCCGGCGTGTTCACCGCCGCGTCGGTGGTGTGCAGCGTCGCGCCCTCGGTCGGCTGGCTGGTGTTCGGGCGGGTGCTGCAAGGCATCGGCGCCGCGGCGCTGAGCCCCGCCTCGCTGGCCCTGCTGGTCGCCGCCCACCCCGTGCCGCAGGAGCGGGTCAGGGCGATCGGGCTGTGGGCCGGGTTCAGCGGGATCGGCATGGCCGCGGGTCCCGTGGCCGGCGGCATGCTGGCGGAGACGTTCGGCTGGCCCGCGATCTTCCTGGTGAACGTGCCGATCGGCGTCGTCCTGCTGGTGGTCGGGGCGCGCGTGCTCGGCGAGTCCCGCAACCCGCAGGCGCCCGCGATCGACGTCCCGGGCACGGTCCTGTCCGTGCTGGGTGTCGGCGCCGCGACCTACGCCCTGATCGAGGGCGGCGCGCGCGGCTGGACCTCGCCGGAGATCCTGGCCTGCTTCGCCGCCGCGGCCGCACTCCTCGCCGCTTTCGTCGCGGTCGAGCGCCGCCGCCCCGCCCCGATGCTGCCGTTGCACCTGTTCCGCGAGCGGCTGTTCACCGTCTCCAACTCCGCCATGGGCGCCGTGGGGTTCGCGCTGATGGGGGCGTCGTTCTTCTTCTCGCAGTTCTTCGTGTACGTCCAGGGCAGCTCGCTCGTGCGCGCCGGACTCCAGACCCTGCCGGTCTCCGCCGCCATGGTGGTCGTCAGCCCGTACGCGGGCCGTCTCGCCGCCCGCTACGGGTTCCGTGCCCTGGTCACCGCCGGCCTGGCGCTCGCCGGGCTCGGGCTGCTCGCCCTGGGCTCGGTGCACGCCGACACCGGTTACGGGAACGTCTGGTGGCGGCTCGCCGCGGTCGGCACCGGCTTCGCCCTGACGCTGTCCCCGCTGACCGGCGCCGCCGTCCAGGCCGTCGGCCCGCAGGAGGGCGGCCTCGCCTCGGGCGTCAGCAGCACCGCCCGGCAGATCGGCGGGGTGCTCGGCGTGGCCGTGCTCGGAGCCGTGGTCCGTGGACAGCAGTCCGGCGGCGCCTCCTTCGAGGCCGGCCTCGACCGCGCCTTCGTCGTCGCCGGCCTCGTCACCCTGGTCGGTGCCGTGGCGACCGGCCTGTGGCTGACCCGGTCCGAGCCGGTGCGCGCCGCCGTGCCCGGTGAACGGCGCGAACTGTCCACGAGCGCCAAGGGGTAGGGCGGTTCAGGCGTCCTCGGGCGCGCACGCGCGGAGGATCCCCGCGATGACGTCGTCGAGGCCGTCGGTGGTCAGCTCCGGGGGGAGCAGGCCCCCGGCCGCCATCACCGTGTAGCCGTGCAGGGACGTGAAGGCGGGCAGGGCGACGCGTGCGACAGGGCCCTGGCGCACCTCGCCCCGCTTCTGGCCCTCCTCGATGAGCCCTTCGAGCTGCGTCACCCAGCGGTGCGCGGCCTCGGCGAGCGCCTGTGACGCCTCCGGGCTGTGCTTCGAGGAGTACATCAGGTCCAGGAGCGCGCCATCGGCGGCGGCGAAGGCGGTGTAGGCGCGGGCCGCGGCCGTCAGACGGTCGGCGAACGTCTCGCCCGCCCCGGCGAGCGCCTCCGTCGTCGCCCGGCCGAGCCGTTCGAACCCGGTGAGGGCCAGGGCGTCGAACAGGGCCTGCTTCGAGGCGAAGTGCCGGCTGGGGGCGCCGGGGCTCACCCCGGTCTCGCGGGCCAGCTCCCGCAGGGACAGCGCCCCCGCGCCCCGTTCGCGCAGCGTCTGCTCGGCGCGGGCGAGCAGGGCGGCCCGCAGGTCTCCGTGGTGGTAGGGGCGGTTCTCCATGGGGTCAGCCTAACCGCGTGTGAGCAACGCCCACATTGTAGACGTTGCATACATTGTGATCGGTGCATACATTGGGGGCATGAACTCTTCCGTCAAGAACTCCCGGCACAGCTCTGTCCCGACCCACGCCTTCGCCGGCCTGCCCGACCAGAGCGGCCGTACCGCCGTCATCACCGGCGCCAACAGCGGACTCGGCCTCGCCACCGCCCGCGCGCTGGCCGCCGCCGGAGCCCATGTCGTCCTCGCCGTCCGCTCGCCGGGCAAGGGCGAGGAAGCGGCCGCCGCCATCGGCGGCAGCACCGAGGTCCGCCGCCTCGACCTCTCCGACCTCGCCTCGGTGCGCGCGTTCGCCGACGCCTGGGAGGGCCGCCCCATCGACCTGCTCATCAACAACGCGGGCGTGATGATGCTCCCCGAGCAGCGCACCGAGGACGGCTTCGAGATGCAGTTCGGCACCAACCACCTCGGCCACTTCGCCCTGTCGAACCTGCTCCTGCCGTACGTCACCGACCGCGTCGTCACCGTCTCCTCGAACCTTCACCGCCGCGCGCCCGGCATCGCCTTCGACGACCTCGACCTCACGCGCGGCTACACCCCCATGAAGGCGTACGCCCAGTCCAAGCTCGCCAATCTGCTGTTCACCCTGGAACTCCAGCGGCGCCTGACTCGCGCCGGATCGCCCGTCCGCGCCCTGGCCGCGCACCCCGGCTGGTCGGCGACCAATCTCCAGAGCCACACGGGCAGCCGTGTCAAGGACGGGCTGCTCGCTCTCGGCAACCGGTTCATCGCCACCACCGCCGAGGACGGCGCGGCCCCGACCCTGTTCGCCGCCGTCCGGGATCTGCCGGGCGGCTCGTACGCCGGTCCCGACGGACCCCGCGAGATGCGCGGCGCCCCGACCCTCGTCGGCCGGACCGCCGCCGCGAGCGATGTCGCGGCGGCGGAGCGGCTGTGGGCGGTGTCGGAGGAGCGCACGGGCGTCTCGTTCCCGCTGGCGGCGGAGCGTGCTCGCGCCTAGCCCTCGCCCACCTCGGTGAACGTGAAGGCGAACTCGGCCGCCCGCGGCGTCAGCCGGTACCGCGGCAGCGGGCCCGGGCCGCACGACTGGGAGCCGATGCCCTGCTGGGCGTGGTCCAGGTTCACCCACACCGTGTCCCCGGCGACGAGGTCCGTGCGGTGCGTCGCCGCGTCCAGCTGCTCGCTGGTCCAGCGGCGGGCCGTGAACCAGAACTCCGGGTCGCCCTCGATGCGCAGGCCCCCGATCTCGGCCCAGCGGACGTCGGCCCGCGCGCCGTTCTCCTGCGGGAACACGTACGGCGTCTGGAGGCCGTCCACGTCGTCGTGCCACAGGCCGATCGAGGACGCCTGCCGCGTGTCCGGGTACGCCTCGCCCGGACCGCCGCCGAACCAGCGCACCCGCGAGGCGCCCTCGGGCAGCCCGAACCGCACACCGAGCCGGGGCAGCGGTGCCGTCCAGTCGCCCTCCGGCGCCACCGACACGGTCAGCCGCAGGGTCGTGCCGTCGGACGTCCAGCGGTGGACGGTGCGCAGGCCGATCTCGCGGCCCGCCGGTGCGACCCGGCCGCGGACGGTGAGCGCGTCGTCCGTCAACTCCACGTCGTCCAGGCGGTGTCGCATCCGGTGCAGGCCCAGCTTGCGCCAGAGTTCGCCGAGCCGGATGTCGTCCTGCCAGCTCGCCCCCGCGTCGTTGTCGGTCGGCGCACGCCACACGTCCAGGCGCGGCGCGGTGACCGGAACGCGGCCGACGGTGCGCAGTTCGCCGGTGCGGAGGTCGAAGGAGGCGGGGCCGAGCGTGATCAGGCGCTCATCGCGCACCGGCCGGACCCCGGTGGCCGGCCTCGGTGCCGGGCGGGAAGTCAACTCGCCCTGGCCCCACGCCACTTCACGGTCGTCGGCGTCCAGTGCACGCACCGTCCACCGGGTCTCCGCGCCGCGCGCGTCGACCGGCGGCGCGGGCAGTTTCACCTCGGCGGAGGCGCCCGCGGCGAGCGGCGGCACGGACAGCGAGCCCGCCTCGACCGTCTCGCCGTCGACCTGGTACGCCCACGCGAAGGTCAGATGGGAGAGGTCGCGGAAGTCATGGCGATTCGTCACCGACACAGTGCCGGCGGCTGAGTTGATCTCGATACGGACCGGCTCGATCACCTTCTTGAACTCGATCAGGCCGGGTGTCGGCGTGCGGTCCGGGAACAGCAGGCCGTCGCAGACGAAGTTGCCGTCGTGCAGCTCCTCGCCGAAGTCACCGCCGTACGCGTACCCGTACCGCTCGTCCTTGATCCCGTGGTCGATCCACTCCCACACGAAGGCGCCCTGAAGCCTCTCGTGCGCCTCGAAGAGCTGCTGGTACTCGCTCAGGCCGCCCGGGCCGTTGCCCATGGCGTGCGCGTACTCGCACAGGATGAACGGCAGCCCCCGGCGTCGCTCGGTGCCCCCGTCGAGGCGCTTGCCGATCTGCTCGACCTCGGCGTGCGGGGCGTACATCCGTGAATACACGTCCGTGTCGCGGCAGTTGATGTCGCCCTCGTAGTGCACGAGGCGCTCCGGGTCGCGGCCCCGGATCCACTCCGCCATCGCCGTGAGACCGCGGCCCATGCCCGCCTCGTTGCCGAGCGACCACATCACGACCGACGGGTGGTTCTTGTCGCGCTCCACCATGCGGGCCGCCCGGTCGAGGAGCGCGGGCGTCCACCGGTCGTCGTCCACCGGGTTGTCGCGCCACTCCTGCTCGACGAAGCCGTGCGTCTCCAGGTCGCACTCGTCGATGACCCACAGGCCGTACTCGTCGCACAGGTCGAGGAAGGCCGGGTGCGGCGGGTAGTGGGAGGTGCGGACCGCGTTGATGTTGTGCCGTTTCATCAACTCGACGTCGCGGCGCATCGTCGCGAGATCGAGCGTACGGCCGTGCTCCGGATGCCACTCGTGCCGGTTGACGCCCTTGAACAGGACCGGGACGCCGTTCACCTTGATCAGGCCGTCCGACAGCTCCACCGTGCGGAACCCGATCCGCAGTGGCACCCGCTCGCCGCCGGTGTCCAGCTCGCCGTCGTACAGGCGCGGCGTCTCGGCGGTCCACGGCTCGACGGGCACGGTCACCGGTTCACCGGTGGCGACGTCGACTCCCAGCTCCGGGACGGTGATCCGGCCGTCGACGTCGCTGTCGACACGCAGCGTGCCGAGCCCGGTGGTGTGGTCGTACGAGGCATGCGCGAAGAAGTCGAGAACGCAGTCCGCGGGGCGGTGCAGCAGCGTCACGTCACGGAAGATGCCCGGCAGCCACCACTGGTCCTGGTCCTCCAGGTACGAGCCCGACGACCACTGGTGGACGCGGACCGCGAGGACGTTCCCTGCGGGCTTCAGGAGGTGGCCGACCGCGAACTCGTGCGGCAGCCGGCTGCCCTTGAACTCGCCGATGTCCGTGCCGTTCAGCCAGACCCGGGCGCACGACTCGACCCCGTCGAAGCGGAGGGTCGCCGAGCTGTCGGCGGGCCAGTCGGCCGGCAGGTCGAAGGCGCGCAGATGGTCGCCGGTCGGGTTCTCCGTCGGCACGTACGGCGGGTCGACCGGGAACGGGTAGAGGTGGTTCGTGTAGATCGGGGACCCGAACGCGCCGTCGCCCTGGAGCACCCAGTGGCCCGGCACCCGCACCTCGGACCAGCCGGCCGCGTCGAACCCCTCGGCCGCGAAGGAATCGTCCTCGGCGTCGGCGGTCGCCGACAGGCGGAAACGCCAGGAGCCGTTCAGGGAGAGGGAGGTGGCGGACGAGTCGGCGTACCAGGCGCGCGGGGGCAGGGCGCCCGTGCCGGGCAGGACGTCATCGACGTAATCGACATGGCGGGTGGACATGGATCTCCCAACAGGTGGTGATGTGCGGGTGGGGTGGGCGGGGTGAGTGGGGTCAGGGAGTGCGTCGGGGGGCCGGGGCCAGGGCCTGTTCGAGGGCGAACGTCGCCGCGCCCAGGCACACCGGGTCCGTGGGGACGGGGGAGAGGACGATCTCGGCGCCGGCCAGCGAGTGGCGCAGCGCGTGCCGGGCGACCGCGGCGCGTGTCTCGTCGAGCAGCAGCTCGCCGAGGCACGTGGTCACCCAGCTGCTGAGCACGATCACCTCGGGGTTGAGCAGGTTCACCAGATCGGCGATGCCCGCCCCGAGATAGCGCGCCGTCTCCTGCACGGCCTTCACCGCGACCGGCTGCCCCTCGGCCGCCGCCGCGGCGAGGGCGCGCACGGTGGCCGTCTGGTCGTCGGGGTGCAGCAGCGGTGAACCAGGGCTCAGCTCACGGAGGTTGAGCATGATGCCGGGCGCGCCGACATACGTCTCCACACAGCCGCGGTTGCCGCAGTGGCACAGCCGGCCGTCCAGGACGAGCGTGGTGTGGCCCCACTCGCCCGCGCTGTTGCCGATGCCCCGGTACAGGCCGCCGCCGAGCGCGAGACCCGCGCCGACGCCCGTGCCCAGGTTCACGACGACGGCGTCCTGCCGGCCGCGGGCCGCACCGAACCACAGCTCGGCGACCGTGCTGGCGTGCAGCGGATTGTCCAGGTGCAGCGGCAGGTCGATGCGCTCGGCGAGCAGCGCGCGCAGCGGGACGTCGTGCCAGTTCCAGTTGGGCGCGTAGACGGAGACGCCGCCCTCCCGGTCGACCTGGCCGGGCAGCGAGACGCCGACGCCGAGGACGCGCCCGACGTGCCCTTCGAGCACCTCGTCGACGGCGTCCGCGATCCGGGCCACGACCTGCTCGGGACCGTTCTCGCCCGGGCGGACCTCACGGTCGGCGCGGGCCACGACCGTCAGCGACAGGTCGAACAGCTCGGCGTGCACATACGTCTCGGCCACGTCCACGCCGACCAGCGCCCCGCGCCCGGCGGCCACGGCGAGCAGGGCACGGGGGCGTCCGCCCTCGGAGTCCTCGAAACCGGCCTCGACGAGCAGGCCCAGCTCCGACAACTCGGTGACGAGGGTGGCGACGGTCGCCTGGCTCAACCCCGTCAGCCGCGCCAACTCCGGCCGGGACACCGGCGATTCGGTGATGACGTGCCGCAGGATCTCGTACCGGTTCGCCGTGCGGATGTCCCGGGACGTGCGCCTCATGCCGGAGCCTGCCCGGCGGTGGCCGTCCGCTTCAGCCAGACCGTCGCCGCGAGCGACGCCGCCGACAGGGCCGCGAGCAGCCACGGCACCGCGTGGATGCCGGAGGACTCGATGCCGGCGCCGAGCAGCGGCGGCGCCGCGACACCGCCGACCATCGACGCGGCGATCACCCAGGCGCCCGCCCGCTCGGCGCCCGGCAGCGCCCGGTTCAGCCAGGGCAGCCCGGTCGGGAACACCGGAGCGATGAACAGGCCGACCCCGGCGTACGCGTACGGTGCGGCGCCCGGTATCAGGGCGAGCAGCAGACAGCCCGTCATGCCCGCCGCGCACACGGTGAGGATGACCTCGGGCGCGTACCGCAGGGTGATCGGGACGACCAGGAAGCGGCCCACCGTCATCATCAGCCAGTACACGGACGTGGCGGACGCGGCGAAGGTCACGCCGTAGCCGACCGTCTCCAGGTGCGTCGGCTCCCAGCCGCCGACACCGGCCTCGACGGCGACGTTCAGGATGTACAGGACGAGGAAGCCGACGAGAACACGCGACACCAACGTCCCTTGTGCGGGCCGGGGTTGACCCGTCGGCGGCTGCGACGCGGCGTCGCGCACCCCGCCCGTGCACAGGATCAGGGCGGCCGAGAGCGACGCGCACACGCCGAAGGCCATCGCGTAGTCGCCGGGGCCCAGCCATGCGACGAGCGCGGGGCCGAGGACGGCGCCGATGCCGAAGTGGGCGTTGAGGATGTTGAGCATCGCCGTCGACCGCGCACCGAAGCCGACGGCGAAGAGCTGATTGAGGCCGTAGTCGATACCGCCGAAACCGAGCCCGCCGAGGAACGCGGCGATCAGGGCGAGCGGCCAGTTCGGGGCGAGCGCGAAGCCCGCGCCGCCGGCCGCCATGAGGCAGTAACTCGCCGCGAGGAGCGCCCGGTTGCTGATCCGGGAGTGGATCGCGTTGAAGGCCAGCACACCGGCGACGCCGCCGGTGAAGTGCAGGCTCAGACCGAGCCCCGCGCCCGCGGGGGAGAGGCCGTACGTGTCACGCAGCCCGGGCACCGAAGGGCCGTACAGCGCCTGCACCATGCCGATCAGGACGAAGGCGACGCAGGAGGCCACCGTCGCGGGACGCGTGAACAGGCGCGGCGCGGGCGGCGCCGCGACGTCACCGGCCAGGGCGGCTTCGGGCATGGGGGGACACCGGGATTCCGTGAGAGGGGGAAGGGGGGCGCGGGACGGTCGCCTTCCAGGGCTCGAACCGTCCCGCCCGACTCACGCTAGGTCGCCCGCCGAGACTTCGACAAGGGGTTGGTGGAAGCCCTGACGAAAGTCCAAGAGGTTTCGCGAAAGTCCTGCACACCCCTCCAATTCCGGTGACGAAAGTCCAGTAGGCGCAGGGGAGTTCAGCGGTCGAGCAGGGTCCGGACGAACGCGTTGGCGAACTTCCCCTCGGGGTCGAGACGCCCCGCGAGCGCGGCGAACTCGGCGGCCCGCGGATACCGCGCGACGACCCGGTCCGGCGCCGTCGTGAACACCTTCCCCCAGTGCGGCCGCGCCTCGAACGCGCTCAGCCGGTCCTCCACGAGCGACACCACGGGCAGCACGCGCGCCGTGTCCGCCACCCACGTGAAGTGTAGAGCGACGGTGTCCCGCCCGTACGCCGGGCTCAGCCACTGCCGGTCCGCGGCCACGGTCCGCACCTCGCACACCTGCAACACCGGCGCGATCCGGTCCCGTACGGTGTCGAGCGCGGCCAGGGCCGCCTGCGCGTGCTCACGCGGCAGCAGGTACTCCGACTGGAGTTCCTCGCCGCTGCTCGGCGTGAACTCCGCCCGGAAATGCGGCAGTCGCTCGTGCCAGGGGCCCGGAACGCCGAACTGCTCGGTGCAGTTGACGCCGGGCATGCCCGGGACGGGGTGCTGCTTCTCCGTGGCGGGCTCGGCCCACGGGAAGTCGACGGGGTCGGGGTGGCGCTGCTTGACCCAGACCTGGTCGAAGTGCGGTCCCTGCCATGTGGTGAACAGGCTCACGCTGTACGCGGACGAGGTGACGGCCTCGAAGTCGAGCCCCTGGAAAGGCAGTTCACGGAAGACGGTCTGACTCACCTCGTAGTCCGGCTCGACGTCGAGCGTGAGGGAGAGGACGACGCCGAGCGCGCCCAGCGAGACGACCGCGCCCTCGAAGCCTTCGTCGCCGCGCGCCAGGGTGACGGTCTCCCCGGCGCCGGTGAGGATCTCCACGGCGCGGACGGCATCCGCCAGGGACCTGTTCGCGTTGCCCGAGCCGTGCGTGCCCGTGGCGACCGAGCCGGCGACCGAGATGTGCGGCAGAGAGGCCATGTTGGGCAGCGCGAGACGGTGGGAGTGCAGCACGGCCGCGAGATCGGCGTAGCGGACGCCGCCGCCGACCCGGACCGTGCGCGCGTCCGCGTCGATGTCGATCCCGGCCGGCAGGCCGCTGAGCGAGACGAGGACGCCGCCCCGGTCCGCGTCCACGTCGGCGATCCGGTTGAAGGAGTGCCCGCTGCCGAGCACGCGTACGTGCGGGCTCTTCGCCACGAGGGCGTGCAGGTCGTCGGGCGAGGCGGGGCGGTGCACCCCGTCGGCGGAGAAGGTGATGTTGCGGGCCCAGTTGGTGGGTCGGGCAGCGGGCATGGGGCGGCCTTTCCTTACGGTCCTGTGCGATCCTGTGCGGTCCTGAGCCGATTTGATCACGCAGCGCGGGGCAGGAACAGCCCCGCAATGGGCGCAGGGAACTGCGCGCTCAGCCCCCCACCGAGCGGCACCCGGCAACGAGTCGGCCGGGCCGAGCTGGACGCCGGATGGGGAGCGCTCACCCGGCGCCGGGGTGCCACCTTGCCCACCCTGCCGCCCCAGGCGGCAGATTGCCCAAGGCGGGGGCAGCGGCTACGGGCAGCCCCGCCAGGGGCGCGGGGAACTGCGCGATCTCAGGCAGAACCCCGCCGTACCAGTTCCGTGGGGAGGATGACCGTCGCCGGGTCCTCGCCGCTGATCTGCGCCAGCAGGACCCGCACCATCTCCGAGCTGATCCGGTCGAACGGATGCCGGATCGTGGTGAGCGCCGGCTGCGTCGCCAGGGCGGCCGGCGAGTCGTCGAACCCCCCGATCGCCACATCCTCCGGCACCCGCAGCCCGGCCTGCGCGAGCGTGCTCATCACCCCTTGCGCCATCAGGTCCGAGGCGACGAACATCGCGTCGAACTCCACGCCGTCCGCGAGGAGCCGCGCCGCGGCGGCCTCACCGCTGGCCCGGCTGTAGTCACCGGTGACGATCAGCCGCTCGTCGACATCGATGCCCGCCTCGGCGAGCACCTCCCGGTACCCGGCGAGCCGGTCGACGCCGCCCGGCGTGTCGAGCGGCCCGGTGACGGTGGCGATCCGGCGCCGCCCGAGCGAGAGCAGGTGCCGGACCATGTCCCGCGCCCCGTCCCGGTCGTCGGCCGCGACATAGCTCAGCTTCGAGCCCGGCGAACCGATCCCCATGGGCCGCCCGCACGCCACCAACGGGACCCCGGCGTCCCGCAGTTCGGCCGCGACCGGATCACCGGAGTGCGACGAGACGAGCAGCACGCCGTCGACGTGCCCGGAGGTGATGTAGCGCAGATTGCGGCGCCGCTCGTCCGGCGTGCCCGCGATCATCAGGAGCAGCGTGATGTCGCGCTCGGCGAGCGCCTTGGTGCAGGCGCGAAGCAGCACGTTGAAGTTCGGGTCCTCGAAGAACTTCTCCTGCGGCTCCGTCAGCAGGAACGCCACCGAGTCCGAGCGGCCCGTACTGAGACTGCGGGCATGCCGGTTGACGACGTACCCCGTCTTCTTGATGGCCACTTCCACCGACTGCCGGGCCGCGGGCGAGACGTAGTGCCCGCCGTTGAGATAGCGGGAGACGGTGCCGCGCGACACCCCCGCCACCCGTGCCACGTCGTGGATGGTGGGCGGCTTGCGGCGTTCATTCGGGCTGGTGGTCATGGTCCTCGTCGGTCAACGGTGGTGCGGGCAGGGGCGGTGGTTCCGCACGGTGTGCGGTCGTGCCGGACCGGACGCGTCCCGCCCCGGGACAGGTCCGGACCTGTGGCCTACGCCTTGATGGAACCACTCAACAGGTCGAGAGACCAGAACCTCTGGATCACGAGGAACAGCGCGATCAGCGGCAGGATCGCCAGCAGACAGCCCGTGATGACCAGAGTGTAGAGCGCGGGCTGCGACGAGCCCTGTGCGAGCAGGGTGTAAAGACCCAGCGTGACAGGGAACTTGGTGTCGTCGGCCAGCATCACGTACGGCAGCAGGAAGTTGTTCCAGATGCCGACGAACTGGAAGAGGAACACCGTGATCAGGCCCGGCGTCAGGAGCGGCAGCGCGATGCGCGTGAAGATGCGCCACTCGCCGGCCCCGTCCATCCGCGCCGCCTCGAGCAGTTCGAAGGGCACGGCCGCCGCCGCGTAGATGCGGACGAGATACACCCCGTACGGCGACAGGATCGACGGCAGGAGCATCGACCAGTACGAGTCCGCCAGGTGCATCTCCGACAGGAGGAGGTACTGCGGGATCGCGAGCACGATGCCCGGCACCAGCACACCGGCGAGGATCAGCTTGAAGACGAACTCCCGGCCGCGGAAGGTGAACCGGCCGAGCGCGTAGCCGCCCGCGGCGGACACCAGCGTCGACAGGATCGCGCCGCCGCCCGCGTACAGGGCGGAGTTGCCCATCCACTGCCAGAAGATGCCGTCGCGGTAGACGCTCAGGTCGTGGATGTTGTCGAACAGGCCGCTGCCCGGCGCCAGCGTGAACGTGGAGAACAGTTCGGAGCGGGTCTTGGACGCCGCCATGAACACCCAGATCACCGGGATCAGGCAGTACAGGGCGCCGAGCAGCAGCACCAGGGTGGGCGTCCACGCGGTGCGCCGCCCGCGGCGCGCGGCGTCCGTCTTGAGGCCGGTGCCCGCGGTCAGGGTCAGGGACGTCATGCCTGGTCCTCCTTGGTGAACCGGTTGGAGAGACGCAGCAGCGTGAAGGAGAGCAGATACGTCCCCGCGGCGAGGACGACCGCCGTGGCGGAGGAGGCGTACATGTCGTTGCGGCCGAACGCGGCGTTGTAGATCGCGAACAGCGGGCTCCAGGAGTTGGAGATGCCGTTGGTGATCGCCTGCATGGCCTTGGGCTCGGTGAACACCTGAAGCGTGGCGATGACCGAGAAGAAGAAGGTCAGGACCAGCGAGGGGAGCACGATCGGGATCTTGATGCGCAGCGCGATCTTCAGATCGCTCGCGCCGTCGATCCGGGCCGCCTCGTAGATCTCCTGCGGGATGGCGCGCAGCGCCGTGTAGATCACGATCATGTTGAAGCCGGTGCCGCCCCAGACCGCGATGTTGGCGAACGACAGGTACAGGTTGCCGCCGTCGAACAGGTCGGGCTGCGGCAGGCCGAGCCCGCGCAGCACGTAGTAGAAGGGGCTGACGTCGGGCAGGTACAGGAAGCCCCACATCATGGCCGCGAGGATGCCGGGAACCGCGTACGGCAGGAAGATCGCGAGCCGGGCGAACGGACCGGTGCGGGCGCGGGGGGTGTCCAGCATCAGCGCGAAGACCAGCGCGAGGCCGAGCATGGTCGGGATGACGATGGCGCCGTAGCCGAGGGCCCGCAGGATGCTGTGCCCGAAGTCGGAGTCGTGCAGGACGGCGGTGTAGTTGCCGATCCCGTTCCAGACTTCCTGGCGGGCCCCGGAGCCGAGGCCGATGCCCTTGACCTCGACCTTGTGCAGGCTGAGCCAGACCGAGTAGCCGATCGGGACGACGGTGAAGCCGGCGAACAGGACCAGCGTCGGCAGCAGGAACCAGTACGGCGCGAAGCGGCCGAGGCCGCGGCGTACGGGGCGGGGCCCCTTGGCGGACGGGGCGAGGCCCCCCGCCGAGGACCCGGCCGCCGGGCGGCCGGTGCCCTGGAGGGAGGTGGTGCTCATGCCTCGGTCACCTTGAATCCGGACTTCTTCATGTCCTGGTAGGTCTTGGCCTGCATGGTGTCCAGGGCCGAGGAGAACTTCGCCTTCTTCCTGGCCTTGGCGGCGGCGCCGAAGCCGTCGGTGAACGCCTGGTAGGCGGTCTGCACGTTCGGGCCCCAGGAGGAGGCCACGGCGGTCGCGGCGATCTTCGCGGCGTCCGTGTAGAAGTCCTTCTGATTCGGGAAGAACTCCGGCGTCTTGAGGATGTCGGTCGACGACTGGCCCGCGGTCGCGGCCGGGTAGATGCCCGCGTACTTGACCAGGGCGGCCAGGGCCTCCGGGTCGGTGTTGAGCCACTTGGCGAACTTGGCGGCTGCCTCGGTGTTCTTGGAGTCACTGGAGACACCGGTGGACGAACCGCCCCAGCTGCCGGTCTTGTTCTCGCCCGCGCTCCACTGCGGCAGCGCCACCATGCGCCACTTGCCCTTGGTGTCGGAGGCGACGGAGCTGAGGGGGGCCGGCGCCCACACGGCGGAGACCCACGCGATGTGCTTGCCCTTGTTCATGGCGCTGTTCCAGGCCGGGGTGTACATCGGCTGGTTGTCGATCACGCCTTCCTCGACCAGGCCGCCCCAGAACTCGGTGACCTTCTTGGTCGCGGCGTCGTCGATGCCGACGGTCCACTTGCCGCCCCCGTCGACCGTCCACCACTGGGCGCCGGCCTGCTGGGCGAGACCGGCGAACAGGCCGGAGTCGTTCGCGGAGAACGTGGTCAGGAAGACGTCCGGGTCGGCCTTCTTCGCGGCGCGGGCCACCTCGGCGAACTCGTCCCAGGTCTTCGGCACGTCCAGCTTGTGCTTCTTGAACAGGTCCTCGCGGTAGTAGAACATCAGCGCCCCGCCGTCCTGCGGGATCGCGTAGACCGCGTCCGTGCCGAGGGTGACCATGCCCCAGGTGCCCTCGGCGAAGCCCGACTTGGCGTCCTTCGCGTACTTCGCTATGTCCGCGAGGACGTCGTTCGAGACCAGCGTCGGCAGGGACTGGTACTCGACCTGGATCAGGTCGGGGGCGTTGCCCGCCTTCTTCGCGGTGATCAGCTTGGTGACCATCTCACCGCCGCTGGCCTGCTTGGACACCGTCACGGTGATGTCGGGGTTCTTCTTGTTCCAGATCGCGGCAACCTTTTCCATGCCCGGCGCCCACGACCAGTAGGTCAGCTTGACCGGACCGGAGCTCGTGCCGGAGCCGCTGTCGTCGGAGTCGCCGCAGGCGGCGAGGGAACCGGCAAGGCCGGTGGCGAGGGCTCCGGCGAGGACGGAGCGCCTGCGGATGTCGCGACGGTGGATCGACATGTTCTCTCCCCTGGAAGGCGGGCCGGTCCGGGTGTCCCACGCGGGGGGCTCCCCGTCGATCGCGACGGGGGCACGAAGGGGCAGGAAACCGGGCGGCCGAGCACGTTGGTCCGTGCTGTTCTGTGATCGTGCACAGTAGAGAATTGTTTCGCCCCCTTGTCAATGCGTGGGGTTGAGGGTTACTTACTTGTTGCCAACAGATGAAGCTCGCTCCGAATCCTGTGCCCGGTTACAGTCCGGGACACAGGTCGGGACACAGCTCGGGACGCACTCCGCGTCGCAGCTGAACCAGGCGTTCCGGTACGGCAGTTGCCCGCCCTTGCCCCCTTGGGAGTCATGTGATGCCCCGCCCCGTCCCGCTCTCGTTCGGCGGCGACTACAACCCCGAACAGTGGCCCCGCGAGGTGTGGCGCGAGGACGTGGCGCTGATGCGCGAGGCCGGCGTCAACCTGGTCAGCCTCGGCGTCTTCGCCTGGGCCCGGCTCGAACCGCGCCCGGGGGAGTACGACTGGGAATGGCTGGACGAGGCCGTCGACCTGCTGCACGCGTGGGGCATCCGGATCGCCCTCGGTACGCCGACGGCCGCGCCGCCCGCCTGGTTCTACCGCGCCCGCCCCGACGCGCTGCCGGTGCGCCGCGACGGCGTCCGCCTCGCGTTCGGCTCACGCGCCGCGATCTGCCACTCGCACCCCGCCTACCGGGCGGCCGCCGCCTCCATCACCACCCGCCTCGCCGAGCGCTACGGCGACCACCCCGCCCTGGCCCTGTGGCACGTCTTCAACGAGTACGACGGCCCGGCCGTGGTCTGCTACTGCGATCTGTGCGCCGCCGCCTTCCGCGACTGGCTGCGCACACGCCACGGCACCCTCGACGCCCTCAACTCGGCCTGGGGCACGGCCTTCTGGGGCCAGAGCTACGGTGACTGGGAGGAGATCACCCCGCCCCGGGTGACGGCCAGCGCGGGCAACCCGGCACAGCAGCTCGACCACCGCCGCTTCGCCGACGCGCAGGCCCGCGCCTGTTTCACCACCGAACGGGACATCCTGCACCGCCTCTCGCCCGGCGTCCCCGTCACCACCAACTTCACGACGGCCCCCAGCCAGGGCGACAAACTGGACTACTGGGCCTGGGCGAAGGAGGTCGACCTCGTCACCAACGACCACTACCTGATGACCGACGGCCGCCGCACGCACGTCAACCTGGCCCTCGCCGCCGACCTGACCCGCTCCGTCGCGGGCGGCGGCCCCTGGCTGCTCCTCGAACACGCCCCGTCCGGCGTCAACTGGCAGCCGCACAACCCCGCCAAGCGCCCCGGCGAGATGGCCCGCAACTCCCTCGCGCACGTCGCACGCGGCTCCGAGGGTGCCATGTTCTTCCAGTGGCGCCAGTCGGTCAGCGGCGCGGAGAAGTTCCACTCGGCGATGCTGCCGCAGGGCGGCACGAGCACCCGCGTCTGGCGCGAGATCACCGAACTCGGCGCCCGCGTAGCGGACTTGACGGACTTGCGGGGGACGCGCACCCGCGGCGACGTCGCCATGATCTGGTCCTGGGAGTCCTGGTGGGCCCAGTCCCTGGAGTGGCGCCCCAGCAGCGACCTCGACGCCCGCGAACGCCTCGACGCCTTCTACGAGACGCTCTACGACCGTCATCTCACCGTCGACTTCCTGCCCCCGGCGGGCATCGCCGACCTGGATCCGGACCGCCACCCGCTCCTCGTCGTCCCCCAGCTCTACCTGGCCCCGGCGTCCGTCGCCGCCGACCTCGACCGGTACGTACGGGGCGGCGGTACGGTCCTGGTCTCGTTCTTCTCCGGCCTGGTCGACGAGAACGACACGTTCCACCCCGGCGCGCACCCCGGCGCCCTGCGCGACGTACTCGGCCTGACCGTCGAGGAGTTCAGCCCGCTGCTCCCGGACGAGCGGGTCACCGTCCGCACCCGGCAGGGCGACCGGTACGCGGCCGACCTGTGGTCCGAGGCCGTCGTGCCGGCCGGCTGCGACACGGTGGCCGTCTTCGCCGACGGTCGCACCGCGGGCGGCCCCGCCCTCACCCGGCACGCCCTCGGCGACGGCGCGGCCTGGTACCTGGCGACCCGGCTCACCGGCGACGCGCTCGCCGCCGTCGTCGACCAGGTCCTCGCGGACGCCGGGATCACGCCGGACGAACTGCCCCGCGACGTCGAACTCGTCGTCCGCGAGGGCGCGTCGGAGTCGCCGGCGTCCTTCCACATCGCCGTCAACCACACCGGCGCCGAGGCGAAGGTGACCCTCTCCGACGGCAGCCGCCGGGCGGTCGCGCCCGGCGCGGTCGAGGTGTGGCGCGTACCGCGCTGACGCCGCCTTCTCAGCCCCCTTCTGTCACCCCCTGCACATCCATGAAAGGAACCACCATGCGCAGACGTACGGTCCTGACCGCCGCGGCGGCGACGGCGCTCGCCGCCCCCGTCCTGGGCGCGGCCCCCGCACGGGCGAGCACCTCCGCCGCCCCGGCCCGCCGCAGCCTGGAGATCCGGGGCTGCGACATCTCCTCGCTGCCCAAGGACGAGGCCTTCGGCGCGGTCTACCGCTACCCGAACGGCCGGCGCGGCGACGCCGTCGAGATCCTCGCCCACTACGGCGTCACGCACGCCCGCCTCAAGGTCTGGGTGAACCCGGCCGACGGCTACAACACCAAGAAGCAGATCCTGCCGCTGGCCAAGCGCCTGAAGAACGCCGACATCGGCATCTGGGTCGACTTCCACTACTCGGACACGTGGGCGGACCCGTCGAAGCAGTTCAAGCCGGCCGCCTGGGAGGGCCTCGACGTGGCGGGCCTGACCCGCGCCGTCCACGACCACACCGCCGATGTCCTCGGCGCGCTCAAGCGGCAGGGCACCCCGGCCGGCCTCGTCCAGGTCGGCAACGAGATCAACGGCGGTCTGCTGTGGCCCGAGGGCAAGAACTGGGGCGAGGGATCGGGCGGTTGGGACACCACGGCGGCGTTCCTGAAGGCCGGGCTCCAGGCGGCCCGTGACACGACGCCCCGCGTCCGCACGATGCTGCACATCGCCTCCGGCGGGGACAACGCGACGTCCCGCTGGTGGTTCGACGAGGCCGTCGCCCACGGCCTGGACTTCGACATCATCGCCCAGTCGTACTACCCGTTCTGGCACGGGGACCTGGCGACGGCGGCCGCCAACTTCGCCGATCTGTCGGCGCGTTACGGCAAGCCCGTGGTGATCGCGGAGACGGCGTACCCGTTCACGCTGAAGAGCGAGGACGCCACCAACGACATCCTCTACAGCGAGTCGCAGCTGACCGAGGGCTTCCCGGCGACCCCCGCAGGCCAGGCCGCCTGGCTCCGCGCGGTCGCCGACATGCAGGCGAACGTCCCCGGCGGCAAGGGCCTCGGCTACTGCTACTGGGAGGGCGTCTGGACGTACCGCGAGGGCGACGGCTGGGACCCGTCGGATCCGGCCTCCGGCAACGCGTGGGAAAACCTGGCGCTCTTCGACTTCGCGGACCGTGCGCTTCCTGCGCTGCAGGTGCTGGGCGGGTATCGCGGCTGACTTCGGCTGCGGGCCGGTGGGGGTTGCTCGCGCAGTTCCCCGCGCCCCTGAAATGCAGGCGCTGCGCGCCGCATTTCCCCGATGAGACGCGCCCCTGAGATGCCGCACCGAAGGTGCGCATCTCAGGGGCGCGGGGAACTGCGCGACCCGCCCCGCCGGAACCCCCCCCCC
>NZ_JBFAVD010000042.1:0-48691 GCF_040679615.1 Streptomyces sp. NPDC052225
CTGGACGCCGGCCTGATCTGGATCGGCCCGCCCCCGCAGGCCATCCGCGACCTCGGTGACAAGGTCGCCGCCCGGCACATCGCGCAACGCGCCGGTGCTCCGCTCGTCGCCGGTACGCCGGATCCGGTGTCGGGTGCCGACGAGGTCGTCGCCTTCGCCGAGGAACACGGCCTGCCGATCGCGATCAAGGCCGCCTTCGGTGGCGGCGGCCGCGGCCTGAAGGTCGCCCGCACCCTGGACGAGGTGCCCGAGCTGTACGACTCGGCGGTGCGCGAGGCCGTCGCCGCGTTCGGCCGCGGCGAGTGCTTCGTGGAGCGCTACCTCGACAAGCCGCGCCACGTCGAGACCCAGTGCCTGGCCGACTCCCACGGCAACGTGGTGGTCGTGTCGACCCGTGACTGCTCGCTGCAGCGCCGCCACCAAAAGCTCGTCGAGGAGGCGCCCGCGCCGTTCCTGTCCGACGCGCAGGTCGAGGAGCTGTACGCGGCCTCGAAGGCGATCTTGAAGGAGGCCGGCTACGTCGGCGCCGGCACGGTCGAGTTCCTGGTCGGCGCCGACGGCACGATCTCCTTCCTGGAGGTCAACACGCGCCTCCAGGTCGAGCACCCGGTCACCGAGGAAGTCGCCGGGATCGACCTGGTCCGGGAGATGTTCCGGATCGCCGACGGTGAGGAACTCGGCTACGGCGACCCGCAGTTGCGCGGGCACTCCTTCGAGTTCCGTATCAACGGCGAGGACCCGGGGCGGGGCTTCCTGCCCGCGCCCGGCACCGTCACCAAGTTCGAGGCGCCCACCGGCCCCGGGGTGCGCCTGGACGCCGGTGTCGAGTCCGGGTCGGTCATCGGCCCGGCCTGGGACTCGCTGCTCGCGAAGCTGATCGTCACCGGCCGCACCCGTAAGGAGGCCCTGGAGCGGGCCGCCCGCGCGCTGGCGGAGTTCGACGTCGAGGGCATGGCGACCGCCATCCCCTTCCACCGCAAGGTCGTGACCGATCCGGCGTTCGCCCCGGAACTGACCGGCTCCGCCGAGCCGTTCACCATCTTCACCCGGTGGATCGAGACGGAGTTCGTCAACGACATCAAGCCGTTCGCGCCGGGTGGCGCGGACGCCGATGACGAGGACGGGGACCGCGAGACGATCGTCGTCGAGGTCGGCGGCAAGCGTCTTGAGGTCTCGCTGCCCGCCGGGATGGGCATGTCGTTGGCCCGCACCGGCCTGTCGGCGGGTGCCAAGCCCAAGCGCCGCGCGGCCAAGAAGTCCGGCCCCGCCGCCTCCGGCGACACCCTCGCCTCCCCGATGCAGGGCACCATCGTCAAGGTCGCCGTCGAGGAGGGCCAGGAGGTCAAGGAAGGCGACCTCGTCGTCGTCCTGGAAGCCATGAAGATGGAACAGCCCCTCAACGCGCACAAGTCCGGCACCATCAAGGGCCTGTCCGCCGAGGTCGGCGGCTCCCTCACCTCCGGCGCCGCCATCTGCGAGATCAAGGACTGACGCCGCTCGACCGGCATACAGGAAGGGCCCGTTGAACCGACACCGGTTCAGCGGGCCCTTTCCCGTTCCCCCTGGAAAGCTCAGGTCTGCGCGACGCGTGCCCAGCCGGTGCCGTTGCGGGCGATGGACAGGCCCACCGCGCCGAAGCCCACGGCCAGGGCGGCGAACCCGACGATGGCCAGCGCCTCCACGCCGCTGATCCATCCGGCGACGTTGAGGGGCATCGCCACGATCACCGCCCACGCGGCCCACACCGGGACGGCCCGGCTGCGCAGCAGCGCGACGCCCATCAGGATCGATCCGATGACGTGGCCGGCGACGAACCCGATGATGGCGACGTTCAGTTGGGGCAGCGACTCGATGCCCTTCTGGAGGGTGAGCAGGGCCGGTTGGTCGATCCCCTTGTCGAGACCCGCGAGGGTGACGGCGTCGGTGGACGGGGTGCCGTTGATGAGGAGGACGGCGCCGCCGAACAACAGCGTCGCGGCGAGGCCGAGTTTCGGCGAGCGGGCCATCGCGTAGACGCCGACGACGAGGACGGCTGCGGTGAGCACCAGCGAGGCGGCCAGCCAGATCCACAGGTCGGCCTTCATCTGCCCGGTGTGCTCGGCGATGCCCCGCACCATCCCCTTGTCGTCCGCGTCGAGCCCGTACGGCTCGAAGAGGAACGCCAGGATGAACAGGACGGGCCCCAGGAGCGCCACCACGGCCATGGTGGTGCGGGCGGGGCCCACCCGTCCGGCGGTGGCTCCGGAGCGGGCCGCTGGTACGTGCGCGGGCGACGGTGTGGCGGTCATGGCGTTCCCCCTGTGCCTTGATGCCCTCGGTGCCTTGAGGCCTTGGCTGCCACCAGTGAAGCCGCGCCCTCCCGCCCGGGCCATCCGTCAATTCTGAGGGGCGCCCGCGGCCCGCGCGCGGTGCGGGGCTCACTCCCCGAGCAGCCCCAACTCCCGTCCCGTGCGCAGTAGTGCGGCGGTGTGACCCGCCGCCAGCTTGCGGTGCAGGGATGCCACATAGCCTCGTACGGTCGTCAGGGAGATGCCCATCGCGCGGGCGGCCTCGGCCGGGGTGCGGCCCGCGTCGATGTGTTCCAGCGTGCGGTGCTCGCGCTCGGTGAGGCCGAGGCGCCGGGCGGCTGCGCGGCCCGGCGCCAGGTCGTGCAGGAGCACCAGGCGCGGCACGCCGGGCACCGCGCACGGCACGACCCGCACACGCGTGTGCGCCACCCGGAACGTGCCGGGGGCGGCAAGGCGCGGATCGTCGCGCACGAGCGGCAGCAGGGCCTCGGCGACGCTGTCCAGGGGCTGGAGGGAGCCGTCCTCCCCCGCGGCGACCGCACCGTGGCCGGGGCGTCCGACGGAGTCGAGCGCGGCGGCGGCCAGGGCGAGCATCCGCTGCCGCTCCAGGAGCAGCCGCTCGGCGGCGGCGATGCGCGGGTGGGCGTAGCCGAGCAGCTCGCGCTGGTGCTCGGTGAAGTCGCTGCCGCCGCGCACCAGGGCGTAGCCGACGACGCCGGCCGGCTCGCGGCTGCTGGCGACGAGGTGGCGGCGCATGCCGAAGGGGCGGAAGTCGAGGTTGTAGCAGTGGGTGCGCTGCCAGTCGAGGTCGGCCGCGACATCGCTGACCCGCCAGGCGCCGCCGGTCCCCGCGACGAGCATGGCCTCGGTCAGCGGGTGGTCCACGGGGTGCTCGTAGATCACGGTCGGGTCGGCGTGGAAGGACTCGGCGGGCAGCGCGAGCGCGCGCACGCCGGGGGCGTGCTCCGCGAACTGGTACCACTGGCCGCCGTCGGCGGGGATGAGGCGGACGAGTTCGCGCACCGCGAGCGCCCGCAACTCCTCGACGTCACCGGTCTGTTCGAGTTCCCGTACGAGCTGCCGCACACCCCGTACGTCGTCGGCGCTGATGTCCATCCCGCACTCCAGGACGTTCCCTGAGTCGACGCTACTGCGGTGGCCGTCCCTCCGCACCGGGCCGGTCGTACCATCAGGCATCCTTGAAGGCCCCGTGCATGCCCAGGGAGGCCCGATGACGTCCGGTACCGAGCAGGACCGTGCCCGTCCCATGCGTGCGGACGCGCGCCGCAACTACGAGCGGCTGCTCGTCCAGGCGCGCAAGGCGTTCGCCGAGCACGGCACCGGGGCGTCCCTGGAGGACGTGGCCCGGGCTGCCGGGGTCGGTATCGGGACGCTGTACCGGCACTTTCCGAACCGGTACGCGCTGATGAGCGCCGTCTTCGAGGACGCGGTCAGCGATCTGCTCGACCGGGCGCGGGCTCTCCTCGACGCTCCGCAGCCGTGTTCGGCGCTCGTGACGTGGCTGCGCGGGATCATCACCCACGCGAGCGAGTACCGCGGGCTTTCGCGGGCCCTCATGTCGGCGTCGCAGGACGCCAGTTCGGCGCTGTCGCGGTGCAGTGATCCGATGCGGGAGGCGGGGCAGGCGCTGCTGTCCCGGGCCCAGGAGTCGGGCGCGGTACGCCATGACGTGTCCATCTCGGACCTCCTGCAACTCACCAATGCGATCGCGCTGGCCGCTGAGGAGACGCCGTCGGACCCGGACCTGGCGGACCGCCTCCTGCGCCTCACGCTGCGGGGTATTACAGCCCCGTGAGGGGCGCGGGGAACTGCGCGACCAGCCACGACGGCGTTGTAGGTGCCGACGAAAGCTCCACCGGCAACGGTGCTGAGCCCTGGGGCTCTGCCCCAGACCCCGCTGCTCAATCGCCGCAGGGGCTTGAATGGCTCAACCGGCACCGGAAGGGCTCAAAAGCATGACTTACCGGCGCCGGAGATCCGCGACCCGGGCTGAACGTTCAGGACCAGCGTCCAGCGTCGCCGCGTTCCTCAACGGGTGGCCCCCGCCGGGGAGTTGGCTTCGGCGCTGGACCGGCAGGGGGACATCCCGGCGCTGCTGGCGCGCCGGGACGGAATCACCGCCCCCGGCCGAGGCCGAGCCCGGACCTGACCCCGCGACGGCGATCTGCACGCCCTGATCGGCCAGCGCCTGCAGTTCCGTGGCGGCGCGGTCGTCATGAGCCGGCGGCTCGTCGGTGACGAGACGCGTGATCACGTCCGTGGGCACGGTCTGGAACATGGTGTCCGTACCGAGCTTGGAGTGATCGGCCAGCACCACGACCTCGGCCGCGGCCTGCACAAGGGCACGGTCGACGGAGGCCGACAGCATGTTGGACGTGGAGAGCCCGCGCTCGGCCGTGAGACCGCTGCCGGACAGGAACGCCCGGGACACTCTCAGGCCTTGCAGGGACTGCTCCGCACCGCTGCCGACCAGTGCGTAGTTGGAGCCCCGCAGCGTGCCACCGGTCATGACGACCTCGACCCGGTTGGCATGGGCCAACGCCTGGGCGACGAGGAGCGAGTTGGTGACGACGGTCAGGCCCGGCACACGCGCGAGCCGGCGGGCCAGCTCCTGCGTGGTCGTCCCCGCGCCCACCACGATGGCCTCGCCCTCTTCGACGAGACCCGCGGCGAGATCGGCGATGGCCGTCTTCTCTGCGGTCGCGAGATGTGATTTCTGCGGAAAGCCGGACTCCCGCGTGAATCCGCCCGGCAATACCGCACCGCCGTGTCGGCGGTCGAGGAGTCCTTCTGCCTCCAGTGCGCGCACGTCCCGCCGTACGGTCACTTCGGAGGTCTGGACGACGCGGGCGAGCTCCCGGAGCGATACCGCTCCGTTGGCCCGCACCATTTCGAGGATCAATTGACGACGTTCTGCAGCGAACACGAAACTGACAGTAACCCCAACGACCGTCTGCTTTCAGCAGTTTGCGCCGAATTACAGGTTCTGTTCGCACAACAACCCTGGAAGTGGTATAGGCGCGACAGGGGTGCCTACCCGTCGCGCCTATGCCGCCCGCATGGGCCGCAACTCACCGTGACCTGCACGGAGTTGATCCCCGCAGGGAGGGATCAGCTCTCCTCGGCGACCTTCCGCGTGTGCAGCTGTCGGGCCACTTCGGCGATCGAGCCCGACAGCGAGGGGTACACGGTGAACGCGTTCGCGATCTGTTCCACCGTCAGATTGTTATCGACCGCGATCGAGATGGGGTGGATCAGTTCCGAAGCGCGCGGCGCGACGACCACACCGCCGACGACGATCCCGGTACCCGGACGGCAGAAGATCTTGACGAAGCCGTCCCGGATGCCCTGCATCTTCGCGCGCGGGTTGCGCAGCAGCGGCAGCTTGACGACGCGGGCGTCGAACTTGCCGGAGTCGACGTCCGCCTGCGAGACGCCGACGGTGGCGATCTCGGGGTCGGTGAAGACGTTCGACGACACCGTCTTCAGGTTGAGCGGCGCCACCGCGTCGCCCAGGAAGTGGTACATCGCGATGCGGCCCTGCATCGCCGCCACGGAGGCGAGGGCGAAGACCCCGGTCACGTCCCCGGCCGCGTACACGCCGGGAGCGGTCGTCCGGGAGACCTTGTCGGTCCAGATGTGCCCGGACTCCTTCACCTTGACGCCGGCACCCTCCAGGCCGAGGCCCTCGCTGTTGGGGATCGCGCCGACCGCCATCAGGCAGTGGGTGCCGGAGATGACCCGGCCGTCGTTCAGGGTGACCTCGACACGGTCGCCGACGCGCTTGGCGGAGGCGGCGCGCGAGCGGGCCATGACGTTCATGCCGCGGCGCCGGAAGACGTCCTCCAGGACGGCAGCCGCGTCCGGGTCCTCGCCGGGCAGCACGCGGTCGCGGGACGAGACGAGGGTGACCTTGGAGCCGAGGGCCTGGTAGGCGCCCGCGAACTCGGCGCCCGTGACACCGGAGCCGACCACGATGAGCTCCTCGGGGAGCTCCTCCATGTCGTAGACCTGCGTCCAGTTGAAGATGCGCTCGCCGTCGGGCTGCGCGTCGGGGACCTCGCGCGGGTGGCCGCCGGTCGCGAGCAGCACGGCGTCGGCGACGAGGGTCTCCTCGCTGCCGTCGGCGGCGGTGACGATCACCTTGCGGGAGCCGTCGAGGTCCTGCTGTCCGTCGAGCCGGCCGCGGCCGCGCAGCACGCGGGCGCCCGCGCGGGTGACGGAGGCGGTGATGTCGTGGGACTGGGCGAGCGCGAGGCGCTTCACACGGCGGTTGACCTTGCCGAGGTCGACGCCGACCACGCGGGCCGGGGAGTCCGGGTCCGGGGTGTCGTCCTCGACGATGATGCCGAGCTCCTCGTACGAGGAGTCGAAGGTGGTCATCACCTCGGCCGTGGCGATCAGGGTCTTCGACGGCACGCAGTCGGTGAGCACCGACGCCCCGCCCAGACCGTCGCAGTCGACGACGGTCACCTCCGCGCCGAGCGAAGCGGCCACCAGTGCCGCCTCGTATCCGCCAGGTCCGCCACCGATGATCACGATCCGAGTCACATGCCCCATTGTCCCGCACGCTTCAAGCCCGCACCGAGCCGGGGCCCCCGTCCGGGTGCCGTCCGCGCGTATCCCCTCTTAAGAGGGCTGGTTCGGTTACCGAGGAGACGGGTGAGCCGTCTGACGTACCCTCGGTCTCATGTCGCTCTACGCCGCGTACGCCGGCAATCTCGACCCGCGGCTCATGACGCGCCGCGCTCCGCACTCGCCGCTGCGCGCGACGGGCTGGCTGAACGGCTGGCGGCTGACGTTCGGGGGCGAGCACATGGGCTGGGAAGGCGCGCTCGCCACCGTCGTGGAGGCGCCCCGGTCGCAGGTCTTCGTCGCGCTCTTCGACATCGCCCCGATGGACGAGGAGTCGATGGACCGCTGGGAGGGTGTCGGGCTCGACATCTACCGGCGGATGCGGGTGCGGGTCGACACCCTTGAGGGCGAGGAGCCCGCCTGGGTCTACGTACTGAACGGGTACGAGGGGGGCCTCCCCTCGGCGCGGTACCTCGGCGAGATCGCCGACGCAGCGGAATCGGCGGGCGCCCCGCACGACTACGTGATGGAGCTCCGCAAGCGCCCGTGCTGATGTGACCGGGGTGCTTTGTCGTCGGGTGCGGGTCCGGTGGGGGCTGGTCGCGCCCCGCGGCGGAGCCGCTAATGACACAGCCCCGCGCCCCTGAAATGCCGACGCTTCGCGTCGCATTTCCCCGATCAAGGCTGAGGCCATCGGGGAGATGCCGCACCGAAGGTGCGCATCTCAGGGGCGCGGGGAACTGCGCGACCAGCCCCCCACCCACCCGCACCCGCCCACGACGGCCCCGCCCCACGGCGCTGAATTCCCGCCCCCAGCGGAGCGCATTCGTCGGAAACGACAAGACAACGATCCCAATCCCGTGAGCCTTGTCATCTACGCGCGTAGGACTTGACCGGCTACCCTCAACCGCGTGAACGCATCTGTGACTCCGGACCACCTCCAGGGCGACCCCTACGCCGCCGCCGACGCCGCCGCCGCCCGCCTGCGCGAGCTCACCGGCGCCGAGACCCACGACGTCGCCCTCGTGATGGGCTCCGGCTGGGCGCCCGCCGCCGAGGCGCTGGGCGCGCCCGCCGCCGAGTTCCCCTTCACCGAGCTGCCCGGTTTCACCGGCGCGGCGGTGGCGGGCCACGGCGGCAAGGTGCGCTCGTACCAGGTCGGCGAGAAGCGCGCCCTGGTCTTCCTGGGCCGCACCCACTACTACGAGGGCCGCGGCGTCGCCTCGGTCGCGCACGGCGTGCGCACGGCCGCCGCGGCGGGCTGCAAGACCATCGTGCTGACCAACGGCTGCGGCGGTCTGCGCCAGGGCATGCGCCCGGGCCAGCCGGTCCTCATCTCGGACCACATCAACCTGACGGCGACGTCGCCGATCGTCGGCGCGAACTTCGTCGACCTCACGGACCTGTACTCGCCGCGCCTGCGCCAGCTGTGCCAGGAGATCGACCCGACGCTGGAAGAGGGCGTGTACGCCCAGTTCCCCGGCCCGCACTACGAGACCCCGGCCGAGGTCCGCATGGCGGGCATCCTCGGCGCCGACCTGGTCGGCATGTCCACCACGCTGGAGGCCATCGCGGCCCGTGAGGCGGGCGCCGAGGTCCTGGGTATCTCCCTGGTGACGAACCTGGCCGCGGGCCTGTCCGGCGAGCCGCTCAACCACGAGGAAGTCCTCCAGGCCGGCCGCGACTCCGCCGTCCGCATGGGCGAGCTCCTGACCCAGGTCCTCGCCAAGATCTGATCCCCGTACGACTCCCCGTACGACTCTCCGTACGCGACTGACGTCCGAAGGAATGCGAACCGTGACCGTATCTGGCAGCGAACTGCTCGACCGGGCCAAGACCTGGCTGGCGGAGGACCCCGACGCCGAGACCCGTGAGGAGCTGGCCAAGCTCATCGAGGCCGGCGATCTGGAGGCCATCGGCGAGCGTTTCTCGGGAACGCTGCAGTTCGGCACGGCGGGTCTGCGCGGTGAGCTGGGCGCGGGCCCCATGCGGATGAACCGCGCGGTGGTCATCCGCGCGGCCGCGGGCCTGGCCGCGTACCTGAAGGCCAAGGGGCAGACGGACGGCGTGGTCGTGATCGGCTACGACGCGCGCCACAAGTCGGCGGACTTCGCGCGGGACACGGCTGCGGTCATGGTGGGTGCCGGGCTGCGCGCCGCGGTGCTCCCCCGCCCGCTGCCCACGCCCGTCCTCGCCTTCGCCATACGGCACCTGGGCGCGGTGGCGGGTGTGGAGGTCACGGCCTCGCACAACCCTCCCCGCGACAACGGCTACAAGGTGTACCTCGGCGACGGCTCGCAGATCGTGCCGCCCGCGGACGCGGAGATCGCCGCCGAGATCGACGCGGTGGTCTCGCTGAACGACGTACCGCGTCCTGACAGCGGCTGGGAGACCCTCGGTGACGAGGTTCTGGAGGCCTACCTGGCGCGTACGGACGCGGTCCTGGCCCCCGGGTCCGCCCGCACCGCACGCACCGTCTACACGGCGATGCACGGCGTCGGCAAGGAGACCCTGCTCGCCGCGTTCGCCCGCGCGGGCTTCCCCGCGCCGGTGCTGGTCGCCGAGCAGGCCGAGCCCGACCCGGACTTCCCGACGGTCGCCTTCCCGAACCCGGAGGAGCCGGGCGCGATGGACCTGTCGTTCGCGACCGCCCGCGCGCTGCCCGAGGCCCCCGACCTGATCATCGCCAACGACCCGGACGCGGACCGCTGCGCCGTGGCCGTCGCGGACGGCGGCGACTGGCGCATGCTGCGCGGCGACGAGGTCGGCGCGCTGCTCGCCGCCCACCTGGTCAAGCGCGGTGTCACCGGCGTGCTCGCCGAGTCGATCGTGTCGTCGTCGCTGCTCGGCCGGATCGCCGAGGCCGCGTCGCTCCCGTACGAGGAGACGCTGACCGGCTTCAAGTGGATCGCCCGCGTCGAGGGCCTGCGCTACGGCTACGAGGAGGCGCTCGGCTACTGCGTCGACCCCGAGGGCGTGCGCGACAAGGACGGCATCACGGCCGCGCTGCTCGTCACCGAGCTGGCGAGCGAGCTGAAGGAGCGGGGGCGCACGCTCCTGGACGCGCTCGACGACCTGGCCCTCGCGCACGGTCTGCACGCCACGGACCAGCTGAGCGTGCGCGTCGAGGACCTGACGGTCATCGCGGACGCCATGCGCCGGCTGCGCGAGCAGCCCCCGGCGCGGCTCGCGGGCCTGGCCGTGACGAAGGCCGAGGACCTGACGGAGGGTGCGAACGGGCTGCCCCCGACGGACGGCCTGCGCTACACCCTGGACGGCGCGCGCGTCATCGTCCGCCCGTCCGGCACGGAGCCCAAGCTGAAGTGCTACCTGGAGGTCGTCGTGTCGGTCGCGGACCGCGCGGGGCTTCCGGCGGCGCGCGAGGCGGCGGCGGAGCGGCTTGCGGAGATCAAGCGGGACCTGTCGGCGGCCGCCGGGATCTGAGGCGCGGCTCCGCGTCACCGGAGGCCCTCCGGGGCACTCCAACGGGTGATTTCTGCGGGTCAGTTGACGCAAGGCGGGGCGACAAGGGCGGGGCGCGACGGGAACGTTGCCCCCGCCCTTGTCGCTTCCCCGACTCCGTCCTGACTCCGTCACCCAACAGACTCCCAGGAGCCGCCGACGTGCCCCCGACCGCCACCGAGGCCCCTCTCCTCCCCCCGGCCCGGCGCAGCCGCCCCACCACGTCGCTCACGTTCGACGGGATCCGCTCCCGCGCCGCCCGCTCCCTGCGCCAGGCCGCCCCCGCGCTGCTCGCGTACACGGCGGTCCGCGTCTTCGCGCTGCTCGTGCTCGGCGTGTGGGCGCACAAGGAGGGCCACGGCATCTGGCCGACGCTCGCCGCCGACTGGGACTCGAAGTGGTACCTGGGCATCGCCGACCACGGCTACGCACGGGAGCTCGGCACCGAGTACGACGCCAACAACCTGGCGTTCTTCCCGCTGTACCCGTACCTCGTGAAGGGCTTCGCGGTCGTGACGCCGGGCTCGCGCGCGAGCGTCGGCCTCGTCCTCGCGGTGGTCTGCTCGTTCCCGGCCGCGTGGGGCGTCTTCGCGGTCGGCAACCGGCTGTACGGCCGCCGCGTCGGCACCCTGCTGACCTTCCTGTGGGCATGCCTGCCGGTCGGCCTGGTCGAGTGGATGGGCTACACCGAGTCGCTGTTCACCGCGTTCGCGGCGTGGTCCCTCTACGCGGTCCTCACCGGACGGTGGCTGTGGGCCGGATCCCTCGCCGCGCTCTCCGGCCTGACCCGGCCCACCGGCATCGCGCTCGCCGCCGCGGTGAGCCTGTGCGGACTCCTCGCCCTGCGCCGCCACTTCTCCTGGCGGGTCCTCACGGGCGCACTGATCGCCCCGCTGGGCTGGCTCGCGTACGTGGGATGGGTCGGGCTGCGGCTCGGCCGCTGGGACGGCTACTTCGCCGTGCAGAAGCTCTGGCACAACGAGCTGGACGGCGGCGTCGAGACGCTGCGCCGGATGCGGGAGTTCCTCGCGTACGACTCGACGCCCGAACTCTTCCTGGTGATCGTGACGGCCACGCTGCTCGCGTCGGTGGTGCTGTTCGCGCTGTCGGTCTGGGACCGTCAGCCGCTGCCCCTGCTGATCTTCACCGGCGTGCTGCTCGCGATCGTGCTCGGCAGCGGCGGCGTCTACTTCTCCCGGGCCCGCTTCCTGCTGCCCGCGTTCCCGCTGCTGCTGCCTCTGGCGCTGGTGATGGCACGGGCGTCGCGGCGGTTCCTGGTGCTCGGGGTGACCGGCGCGGTGCTGTGCGGGGCGTACTGCGGCGCGTACATGGTGCTCGTATGGCCGAGCGCGCCTTAGCCGTTATCCGAGGGCGGCGACGATCACGAGCAGGACCGCGCCCGCGATCGCCGGGGCGATGATCTCGTACGCCCAGCGCACGGTCGGCTCGCCCTGCGACGTGGTGGCCCGCGCGCGGGCCTCGCACAGCTCCCGCAGCTCGTTCATGGCCTGGTCGGCGGAGGGGCGGGGCGCCGGCGGCTCCGGGGTGGCCGAGGGATTGCGGGCCGCCTTGGTCTCGGCGCGCATCTGGCTGCGCTGCGCCTTGCGGCGGGCGCGCAGGGAGACCGGGATCGACCAGAGCTGGTACTTGGCGCCCTGCTGGTCGAGCACCTCGTTCGAGTAGCTGGAGCGGAAGCCTCCGACGGCGGCCCACGGGAGCGTGATCACGCGGAACGGGTTGCGGATGCGGAGGCGGTCGTCGTTGCCGTAGACGGCGGGGCGGATGGTGAACGCGATCACCAGCGGCACGGCGAACAGCAGCCCCGCGAGGGCCAGCCACGGGGTGCGGCCGTCGCCGCTCACCACCGCGTCGAACCCGAGCCAGGCGCCGATGACGAGCAGCACGACGCCTCCGGCGATGCCGGCGGGTGACCGGTAGATGCGGTCCGGGGACGTGGTTTTGCTCTCCATGCCCCCGATTCTGCCTGACGCTGCGCTGAGCTGGAGCAGTCGGGCCCGGACGCCGGCCCCCTCCCACCTCCGCGCCCCCGCATCGGCCCCATCAAGCCCTCCGGCGCCTGCGCAGCGGACCTGGGCCAATCAAGCCCTCCGGCGCCTGCGCAGCGGGCCTGGGCAAATCAAGCCCCTGCGGCGATTGAGCAGCGGGGTCCGGGGCAGAGCCCCGGGCCTCAGCGCCGTTGCCGGGTGCCCTTTCGTCGGCGGGTGCCACTCCGTCGTGGCTGGTCGCGCAGTTCCCCGCGCCCCTGGCGGGGCGATTGAGCCGCGGGGTCTGGGCGGAGCCCCCAGGCCTCAGCGCCGTTGCCGGGTGCCCTTCGTCGGCGGGTGGCACGCCGTCGTGGCTGAGCGCGCAGTTCCCCGCGCCCCTGGCGGGGCCGGCCGCAAGCCCCGCACATAGCGGAGCGCCCCTGTACAGCCGCTACGCGCGTAGATATGCTCCCCTCGTGACCATGCCCACTGCACCCGCAACCGCCAAAGAACACGCGCTGGCCGACGCCACCGCCTCCGAGGCCACTCTGCGCCGATTCCTCCAGGGACTGCCTGGCGTCGACGCGGTGGGCCTGGAGGCGCGGGCCGCTGCCCTGGGGACCCGTTCCATCAAGGCCGCGGCGAAGGCGTACGCCATCGACCTCGCCATCTCGATGATCGACCTGACGACCCTTGAGGGCGCCGACACCCCGGGCAAGGTCCGGGCCCTCGGCGCGAAGGCCGTCAACCCGGACCCGACGGACCGCTCGACCCCGCGCACCGCGGCCGTCTGCGTCTACCCCGACATGGTGGCCACCGCGAAGGCCGCCGTCGCCGGCACCGACGTGAAGGTCGCCTCCGTCGCCACCGCCTTCCCGGCGGGCCGCGCCGCGCTCGACGTGAAGCTGGCCGACGTGCAGGACGCCGTCGAGGCAGGGGCCGACGAGATCGACATGGTCATCGACCGCGGCGCCTTCCTCGCCGGCCACTACATGAAGGTCTACGAGGAGATCCGCGCCGTGAAGGAGGCCTCCGGGTCCGCCCGGCTCAAGGTCATCTTCGAGACCGGCGAGCTGTCGACGTACGACAACATCCGGCGCGCGAGCTGGATCGGCATGCTGGCCGGGGCGGACTTCATCAAGACGTCGACGGGCAAGGTCGGGGTGAACGCCACTCCCGCCAATACCCTCCTCATGCTGGAGGCCGTGCGCGACTTCCGCGCCGCCACCGGCATCCAGATCGGCGTGAAGCCCGCCGGCGGCATCCGTACCTCGAAGGACGCCGTGAAGTTCCTCGTGCTCGTGAACGAGACGGCGGGCGAGGACTGGCTCGACAACCACTGGTTCCGGTTCGGCGCCTCCAGCCTCCTGAACGACCTGCTGATGCAGCGTCAGAAGCTGGCCACCGGACGCTACTCCGGTCCCGACTACGTGACGGTGGACTGATCACCCATGGCAAACGCATTTGAGTACGCGCCCGCGCCCGAGTCGCGGTCCGTCGTCGACATCGCACCCTCGTACGGGCTCTTCATCGACGGCGAGTTCACCGAGGCCGCCGACGGCAAGGTCTTCAAGACCGTCTCGCCGTCGACCGAGGAGGTCCTCTCCGAGGTCGCGCAGGCCGGCGAGGCCGACGTGGAGCGTGCCGTGAAGGCCGCCCGCAAGGCGTTCGAGAAGTGGAGCGCCCTGCCGGGCGCCGAGCGCGGCAAGTACCTGTTCCGCATCGCGCGCATCATCCAGGAGCGCGGCCGCGAGCTGGCCGTCCTGGAGACGCTCGACAACGGCAAGCCGATCAAGGAGACCCGCGACGCGGACCTCCCCCTGGTCGCCGCGCACTTCTTCTACTACGCGGGCTGGGCCGACAAGCTCGACCACGCGGGCTTCGGCCCGAACCCGGCGCCGCTCGGCGTCGCCGGCCAGGTCATCCCGTGGAACTTCCCGCTGCTCATGCTGGCGTGGAAGATCGCCCCGGCGCTCGCCACGGGCAACACGGTGGTCCTCAAGCCCGCCGAGACGACCCCGCTGTCCGCGCTCTTCTTCGCCGACATCTGCCGCCAGGCGGGCTTGCCGAAGGGCGTCGTCAACATCCTTCCGGGATACGGCGACGCGGGCGCCGCGCTCGTCGCGCACCCGGACGTGAACAAGGTCGCGTTCACCGGCTCCACCGCCGTCGGCAAGCAGATCGCCCGTACCGTCGCCGGTACGGACAAGAAGCTGACCCTGGAGCTCGGCGGCAAGGGCGCCAACATCGTCTTCGACGACGCCCCGATCGACCAGGCCGTCGAGGGCATCGTCACGGGCATCTTCTTCAACCAGGGCCAGGTCTGCTGCGCGGGTTCACGCCTGCTCGTCCAGGAGTCCGTGCAGGACGAGGTGCTCGACGCGCTCAAGCGGCGCCTGTCGACCCTGCGCCTCGGCGACCCGCTCGACAAGAACACCGACATCGGCGCGATCAACTCCGCGGAGCAGCTCGCCCGGATCACCGCGCTCGCCGAGACCGGTGAGGCGGAGGGCGCGGAGCGCTGGTCCGCGCCGTGCGAACTCCCGTCGTCCGGCTACTGGTTCGCGCCGACGCTCTTCACGAACGTCACGCAGGCGCACACCGTCGCCCGCGACGAGATCTTCGGCCCGGTCCTGTCGGTCCTGACGTTCCGTACGCCGGAAGAGGCCGTCGCCAAGGCGAACAACACGCAGTACGGGCTCTCGGCCGGCATCTGGACCGAGAAGGGGTCGCGGATCCTCGCTGTCGCCAACAAGCTGCGCGCGGGTGTCGTCTGGGCCAACACGTTCAACAAGTTCGACCCGACCTCGCCCTTCGGCGGCTACAAGGAGTCGGGCTTCGGCCGCGAGGGCGGCCGTCACGGCCTGGAGGGGTACCTCAGTGTCTGACCGTTTGAGTGTCCTCAAGACCTACAAGCTGTACGTGGGCGGGAAGTTCCCGCGTTCCGAGAGCGGCCGGGTGTACGAAGTGACCTCCAGCAAGGGTGAGTGGCTCGCCAACGCCCCTCTCTCCTCCCGCAAGGACGGCCGCGACGCCGTCGTCGCCGCGCGCAAGGCGTTCGGCGGCTGGTCGGGCGCGACCGCGTACAACCGCGGCCAGGTCCTCTACCGCGTCGCCGAGATGCTGGAGGGCCGCCGCGAGCAGTTCGTGCGCGAGGTGTCCGAGGCGGAGGGCATCGGCAAGTCGAAGGCGGCGGCCGTCGTCGACGCGGCCGTCGACCGCTGGGTCTGGTACGCGGGCTGGACCGACAAGATCGGGCAGGTCGTGGGCGGGGCGAACCCGGTCGCGGGCCCGTTCTTCAACCTCTCCACGCCGGAGCCGACGGGCGTCGTCACCGTCCTCGCGCCGCAGGAGTCGTCCTTCCTGGGCCTGGTCTCCGTGATCGCGCCGGTCATCGCCACCGGCAGCACGGTCGTCGTGATCGCGTCGGAGAAGGCCCCGCTGCCCGCGCTCTCGCTCGGCGAGGTGCTCGCCACGTCGGACGTGCCCGGCGGCGTCGTCAACATCCTGTCCGGCAAGGCCGCGGAGATCGCGCCGTCGCTCGCCGCGCACCAGGACGTCAACGGCATCGACCTGACCGGCGCCGGCGCGGAGCTCGCGAAGGAGCTGGAGATCGCGGCGGCGGACAACCTGAAGCGGGTGCGTCGTCCCCAGCCTGTGGAGGACTTCACGGCGGACCCGGGCACGGACCGCCTGACGTACTTCCTGGAGACCAAGACGGTCTGGCACCCGACGGGTTCGCTGGGCGCGTCCGGGTCCTCGTACTAGCGGCCCCTCCCTCAGGTCCCGAGGCCCCTGCCCCTCCTCCGTCCAGGAGGGGCAGGGGCCTCGCCGCTTTCCGCGGAGTCAGATCTCCAGGCGCCGCGCGATCCCGTCGAGCACGCAGTCGAGGCCGAACTCGAAGGCCCAGGCGGGGTCGTCCTTGCGGGTCGCGCTGTGCGCGTAGGCGCGGTAGACCGGGTAACGGCCGGTGTCCAGCAGGTAGTTCATCTGCGGCGCGAGTTCCCGCCGGGTCTCGTCGCCGCTGCCCCACCCGTGCTCCTCCATGAACCGGGCGAGGGCCACCTCCGACTGCGTCGCCCCGTGGACGTACGAGGCGACGGTGCGGAACGCGGCCATCATCGCGTCGGCGTCGAGCCCCAGGCCGTCGAGGGACGCCAACTGTCGCTCCGCGACGGCCATCCGCGTCGGTGTGAGCACGAAGAGCGGCGCGGGCAGCTGGATCATCCACGGGTGGCGCAGGGTCACGTCCCGCGTCCGTACGGCGAACGTGCGCAGCACCTCCCGCCAGCCGGTCACGTCGTCGGGGATCACCAGCTCCGCCGAGACCCCGTCCACCATCAGCGCGAGCAGGTCGTCCTTGCCGGAGACGTGGCGGTAGGCGGCCATGGGCGCGACGCCGAGTTCCGTGGCGATCCGGCGCATGGTCACGGCCGCGAACCCCTCCGCGTCCGCCACGGCGACGGCGACCTCGGCGATCCGCCGCGCGGTGAGCCCGGCGCGCGGCGCGGCAGGCCGCTCGACGCGCTCCCAGAGGGACACGTCGGGCGCTGCCGTCTTCTTCGTGGCCACCGGCGGGCTCCTCGGGTTCGGTCGGTTCGGTCGGTTCGGTCAGGCATGCGGGCGTGTACATCGTATCCACGGTGGACGCCGTACACATCGATGTGTACGTTGTACGCACAGCAGAGTGTACGCCGTACACATACAGGGGGTTCCCATGTCCAGCTCCGATCCGCTGCGCGTCGCCGTCCTCGTCGGCTCCACTCGCGAGGGCCGCTTCGCGCCGGTCGTCACGCGGTGGCTGACCGGCCAACTCGCCCAGCGCGCCGATCTGTTCGCCGACGTCGTCGACCTCGCCGAGACACCGCTGCCGACCGTCCTGCCGGCCTTCGGCGAGCAGCCGCCGCCCGGCACGGCCGAGGCCCTCGCGACGGTCTCGCCGCGCCTCGCCGCCGCCGACGCGTTCGTCCTCGTCACGCCCGAGTACAACCACAGCTTCCCGGCGTCCCTGAAGAACGCGATCGACTGGCACAACACGGAGTGGCACGGCAAGCCGGTCGCCTTCGTCTCGTACGGGGGCCTGTCCGGCGGCCTGCGCGCGGTCGAGCAACTGCGCGTCGTCATGGCCGAGTTGAACGCCACGACCATCCGCAACACGGTCAGCTTCCACAACGCCTACGGGGCCTTCGACGCCGACGGCCGCGTCGACGACCCGGCCGTGGACGCCGCGGCCAAGGCGATGCTCGACCAGCTGACCTGGTGGGCGCACGCCCTGCGCGACGCCAAGTCCCGTCGCCCGTACGCGGCTTGAGGGCGGCCATGACGACGCTCATGGAGCAGACGGCCGAGGAGCGGGCGACACCGCCCCGGTTCGTGATCGCCGGACTGCTGCTCGGCATCGTGCTCGCCACCCTGGACGGCACGATCGTCGGCACGGCCCTGCCCGTCATCGTCGACGACCTCGGCGGCCTCGACCACCTGTCGTGGGTGGTCACCGCCTACCTCCTCGCCACGGCCGTGACCACCCCGCTGTGGGGCAAGGCCGGCGACCTCTACGGCCGCAAGGGCGGTTACCTCGCCTCGATCGCCGTCTTCCTCGCCGGGTCCGTGCTGTGCGGACTCGCCCAGGACATGGGGCAGTTGATCGCGTTCCGGGCGGTGCAGGGCGTCGGCGCGGGCGGCCTGTTCGTCGGGGCGCTCTCGCTCGTCGGCACGCTGCTCGGGCCCGCGGGGGCGGGGCGCTCGCAGTCCGTCATCGGCGTCCTGCTGCCCGCCGCGATGATCGGCGGACCGCTGCTCGGCGGCTTCCTCACCGACCACCTGGACTGGCGGTGGGTGTTCTACGTCAATGTGCCCGTCGGGGCCCTCGCCCTCGCTGTCGTCGGGGTGGGCGTGCGGGTGCGCACCGAGCGCGTGAAGGCCCGCGCCGACCTCGCGGGCGCGGCGCTGCTCACCGCCGCGATCCTCGCCCTGACACTGCTGTCGTCGTGGGCGGGGACGACGTACGCCTGGCTGTCACCGCCGATCGGGGCGCTCGCCCTGGTCTCGGTGGCGGCGCTCGCGGGGTTCGTCGCGGTGGAGCGGCGCGCGGCCGAGCCGGTGATCCCGCCCCGTCTGTTCCGCGACCGCAACTTCGGGGTGGCGCAGGTACTGAGCTTCACCGCGGGGGCGGCCATGCTCGCGGCCGCCACCTATCTGCCGCAGTACACGCAGCACGTACGGGGCATGTCGGCGACCGGGAGCGGGCTGCTGCTGCTCCCGCTGATGCTCGGCATGATGGGCGCCCAGCTGACCATCGGGCGGCGGGTGGGCGACGGCGGCCGCTACCGGCACTATCCGCTCGCGGGCGGCGCCGTGGCGACGGCCGGCGCACTGGCCCTGCTGCTGCTCGGCACGGGGACGGCGACCTGGGCGGCGTCCGCCCTGACGCTGGTCCTGGGCGTCGGCCTCGGCTGCCTGCTCCAGCCCGCGCTGCTGATCACCATGAACAGCGCCGAGCCCCGCGACATCGGCGCGGCGAGCGGCACGCAGACGCTGCTGCGGACCGTCGGGGGCTCGCTCGGGGTCGCGGTGCTCGGGTCGGTGTTCGCCCAGCGGGCGCACGAGGGCTCCGGCCCCGCGGGCATCGTCGCCGGCCTGCACGGGGTCGCGGTCGGCACGGCGGCGCTGTGCGCGGTGGCGTTCGCGGCGGCCGCCCTCGTACGGGAAGTCCCTCTGCGTGCCCGGCGCGCCTGAGATCAGCCGGGCAGCAGGCCGGTGGCGGGGCCGACCACCGGCAGGTCGTCCAGCGAGCCGCCCGACGTCAGCGGGGCCGTGACCGCGGCCGTGCTGACCGGCTTGAAGTCGGCGACCTGGGTGCCGAGGGAGTTGTCGAGCGGGTCGACGGCCGTGCCGGCCAGCGGGTCGAGCCGCAGGGTCTTGGCGGGGGCGAGGCCGCCCGCGGTCGACGCGTGGAGCGCGCCGGTCAGCGCCTGGCCCGCGCCCACGGAGCCGCCGTCCCCGCCCGGCGCGGACAGGCCGGCCGCCTGCGCCGGGTGCAGGGGCTCGGCGCTCGCGGCGGCGCCGCCCGCACCCACGGCGGCACCCGCCGCGGCCAGGGTCAGACCGGCGCACAGCAGTGAACGCCGGGAGCCGGAAAGGGACTTGGGGGCTGCGTGTCGAGCCATGATGTTTCCGCCTGAGCCTCTCGGAGGACGAGTAACCGTATGGCGACGTAGCGTAGTTGACGTGGTCCGCGCCACAACGCCACCACGCGGGGTCGGCGTTCCGCCCCGGATGCCGCACACTGTTCTCTCGTGAGTTCGCATCCTCCGATACCGACCCGGGTCGTCCTGCTCGCCGGCCCCTCCGGGTCGGGCAAGTCGTCGTTCGCCACCCGCTCCGGGCTGCCCGTGCTCTGCCTCGACGACTTCTACAAGGAGGCCGGCGACCCGACGCTGCCGCTGGTGCCCGGCACCTCGGACATCGACTGGGACTCACCGCTGTCCTGGGACGCGGACGTGGCGCTCGCCGCGATCGTCGAGCTGTGCGAGAAGGGGCGTACGAACGTCCCGGTGTACGACATCGCGACCAGCTCCCGGGTGGGCGAGGAGGCGCTCGACATCGCGCGCACGCCCCTGTTCATCGCCGAGGGGATCTTCGCCGCGGACATCGTGGAGCGGTGCCGGGAGCTCGGGGTGCTCGCGGACGCCCTGTGTCTGCGCGGACGGCCCTCGACGACGTTCCGCCGCCGGCTCCTTCGCGACCTCAAGGAGGGCCGCAAGTCGGTCCCGTTCCTGCTGCGGCGCGGCTGGCGCCTGATGCGCGAGGAGCGCTCGATCGTGGCGCGTCAGGTGGCGCTCGGCGCGCACGCCTGCGGCAAGGAGGAGGCCCTCGGCCGGCTGGCGGCCGCCGCGGCCGGACGCTGCGTGAAGGCACGCGCCGCGTAACCACGCGCGGGAGAACACAGAAACGGGACCGGAAAGACCCCCCGGCCTCCCGATCCCGCCTCGATCCCCCCCTGGATCCCCCCCCCCGGGTCCCCCGTGATCCCCCCGGATCCCCCCGGTTGTTGCCACCCCGCTCCCCCGAGCGGGGCCCCCGTGTCCCCCGGCCTCAGGCGACGAGCTCGCCGAAGGATTCCTCCTGGTCCCGGCCGAAGCTCAGGACCTCGTCGTCGCGCAGCCGGCGCAGCGAGCGCCAGATGCTGGACTTGACCGTGCCGACGCTGATGTCGAGGATCTCGGCGATCTCCGGGTCGGTGCGGCCCTCGTAGTAGCGGAGCACGAGCATCGTGCGCTGGAGTTCGGGCAGCCGGGCCAGCGCCTGCCAGAGCACCGCGCGCAGCTCCGTACCGCGCATCGCGTCCGTGTCGCCGGCCGTCTCCGGCAGCTCCTCGGTCGGGTACTCGTTCAGCTTGCGGCGGCGCCACGCGCTGATGTGCAGGTTCGTCATGGTGCGGCGGAGGTAGCCCCCGACCGCGGCCTTGTCGCTGATCCGGTCCCAGGCCCGGTACGTCGAGAAGAGGGCGCTCTGGAGCAGGTCCTCGGCCTCGAAACGGTCACCGGTCAGGTGGTAGGCGGTTGCGTACAGGGAGGCGCGGCGCTCCTGGACGTAGGCCGTGAACTCGGCCTCCGACAAGGAAGGACGCTGCTCCCCCGATTCCTCCCTGTACGCGGCTCCCCCGTGAGCTCCCCCCTCGGAGACCGCCTGGTACGCGTCAACCACCGTCATGTAACCGGCGTGCTGACGCCCGGTGCCGCGAGCGCACCCCCGCCCGCTCACGGCACCGGACTTCTCGTGACGCTCGGCGACCGTCCGGCCCAGGTCGTGCAGACGCGTGACAACTGCGCTTGAGGTGGTGCTGTGCAGCGTGTTCATCTCGCGCCCCCCGTCGTGGAGTTCCGGTACTTCCCTGCGGTCGTTCCCTGCGTCATCGCGGTCGTTCGTTGCGATGTCCAAAAGCTTGCCCGGGCGACTTCATGACGGTGTCCGTCGACTGTCACAGACCTGTCACAGCGGCCTGTGCGTGTGCGGGTCGCGTGCGAGACCTCACCGGCGGTCGAACTAAAGGCCTCTGATGGGCCAGAATGGCGCTCGTGCCTTCCCTGTTGCTGATCGAGGACGACGACGCCATCCGCACGGCCCTGGAGCTGTCTCTTACGCGCCAGGGCCACCGGGTCGCCACCGCTGCCACCGGTGAGGACGGTCTGAAGCTGCTGCGCGAGTCGCGGCCGGATCTGATCGTTCTCGATGTGATGCTGCCCGGCATCGACGGGTTCGAGGTGTGCCGGCGCATCCGGCGCACGGACCAGCTGCCGATCATCCTGCTCACCGCGCGCAGCGATGACATCGATGTGGTCGTCGGTCTGGAGTCGGGCGCCGACGACTACGTGGTCAAGCCGGTGCAGGGGCGGGTGCTCGACGCCCGTATCCGTGCCGTGCTGCGCCGCGGCGAGCGGGAGGCCAACGACGCGGCGTCGTTCGGCTCCCTCGTCATCGACCGCGCGGCGATGACCGTCACCAAGAACGGCGAGGACCTCCAGCTGACGCCCACCGAGCTGCGGTTGCTGCTGGAGCTGAGCCGGCGGCCGGGCCAGGCCCTGTCCCGGCAGCAGCTGCTGCGTCTGGTCTGGGAGCACGACTACCTCGGTGACTCGCGGCTCGTCGACGCGTGTGTGCAGCGGCTGCGCGCGAAGGTCGAGGACGTGCCGTCATCGCCGACCCTGATCCGTACCGTGCGCGGCGTCGGCTACCGGCTGGACACGCCTCAGTGACGGAGCCGCACGACAAGCCCCGCGGTGTCGCCGCGACGAAGAAGGCGTTCCTGTCCGGGCTGCGCTTCACCAGCCTGCGGCTGCGCCTCGTCGTCGTGTTCGCGCTCGTCGCCCTGACGGCCGCCGTCTCCGCGTCCGGCATCGCGTACTGGCTCAACCGCGAGGCCGTCCTGACCCGCACCCAGGACTCGGCGCTCAGCGACTTCCAGCAGGAGATGCAGAACCGGGCCGCCGTCCTGCCCGAGCACCCCACGCAGGGCGAGCTCCAGCACGCGGCGAACCTGATGGCCGACAGCAGCCAGCACTTCAGCGTGCTGCTCATCGGCGAGGACGAGAACGGCAAGCGGGTGCAGGGCAATTCGGATCTCGACGCCTTCACCATCAACGACGTACCGCAGTCCTTGCGGCACGCCGTGAACGACAAGCAGCCGGTCGACGACGGCAACAAGTACGCGTACCACCTGTACTGGCAGCGCTCCACGCAGGACGACACCCCGTACCTGGTCGGCGGCGCGAAGGTGGCCGGCGGGCCGACCGGCTACATGCTCAAGTCCCTGGAGCCGGAGGCCAAGGACCTCAACTCCCTGGCCTGGTCGCTCGGGATCGCCACCGCGCTCGCCCTGATCGGCTCGGCGCTGCTCGCGCAGGCCGCCGCGACGACCGTGCTCAAGCCGGTGCACCGGCTCGGTGTCGCCGCGCGCCGGCTCGGCGAGGGCAAGCTGGACACGCGGCTTCGCGTCTCGGGAACCGACGAACTCGCCGAGCTGTCGAGGACGTTCAACAAGACGGCCGAGAACCTGGAGAAGAAGGTCGCGGACATGAGCGCCCGCGACGAGTCCTCGCGCCGCTTCGTCGCCGACATGTCGCACGAGCTGCGGACGCCGCTGACCGCGATCACCGCCGTGACCGAGGTCCTGGAGGAGGAGCTCGACGCGGAGACGGGGTCCGTGGACCCGATGATCGAGCCCGCCGTGCGGCTCGTGGTCAGCGAGACCCGGCGCCTGAACGACCTCGTCGAGAACCTGATGGAGGTCACCCGCTTCGACGCGGGCACCGCCCGGCTCGTCCTCGACAACGTCGACATCGCCGACCAGATCACCGCCTGCATCGACGCCCGCGCCTGGCTGGACGCCGTCGACCTCGACGCCGAGCGCGGCATCATGGCCATGCTCGACCCGCGCCGCCTCGACGTGATCCTCGCCAACCTGATCGGCAACGCACTCAAGCACGGCGGATCGCCGGTGCGGGTGGCCGTCCGGATGGAGGGCGACGACCTCGTCATCGCCGTACGGGACCACGGCCCGGGCATCCCCGAGGACGTGCTGCCGCACGTCTTCGACCGGTTCTACAAGGCGAGCGCCTCCCGCCCGCGCTCGGAGGGCAGCGGCCTGGGCCTGTCCATCGCGATGGAGAACGCCCACATCCACGGCGGCGAGATCACCGCGGCCAACTCCCCCGACGGCGGCGCCGTGTTCACCCTGCGCCTGCCGCGCGACGCGTCGGCGCTGACCGAGTCGGCGCGGGACGACGCCCACGACCCCGACTCCGCGCCCCAGGAAGACGGTGGCGTCAAGTGAGGCTGCGTACAAGGCTGTTGAGCCTGCTCGGGCTCAGCGCCGTTCTGCTCTCCGGCTGCGGGATCCGCTCCACGGAGGTACCGACCGACTTCGGCGCCGCGCCCACGCGCGTGGGCTGCTCCCTGTCGGGCGCCGACGACATGCGGGCCCGCGCGGGCGGCGAGTTCCCGGTGCAGGTGTATCTCGTGTGCACCTCGCAGCTGGTGACGGTCGACCGTACGGTGACGCTGGAGCGCGACTCGTCCTCCGACCGCGTCCTGGTCGCGCAGGCGCTGCTCGCCGAGCTCGGCAAGTCGCTGACGGCGGCCGAGAAGGAGGCCGGCTACTCGACGGACGTCGCGGCCGCCACCAAGGTCTCCGGGCCGCTCAAGGGCGACCCGGTCGACGCGCTGCGCCTGAGCACGCCGCCGGACGACCTCTCGCCGAACGCGCTGGCCCAGATCGTCTGCACGTTCGCGAACAGCAAGGTGACGACGGACGGCAGCGACCACGTCGTCCTCGGCGGCCCGTCGGGCGACCCGCTGCGCTCCTACGAGTGCACGGACGCGGTGAAGGCGCGGCCCGGTCTGATCCCGGCGCCGGCCGAAACCGTCGGCTGACACCTCCCGCCCCCGGGGTGACATACGTCATCGCGGATCCCCCGGAACCGATCCTCCCGCCCCCGGCGTCTTGGGGGGCGTGCAGCGCCATCGCTCGGGCGGCCACGGGGCCGCCCTCCGCTTCCGTACGGCAGGGATCGCTCTCCTCGCCGTGCATCTCCTTTTCGTCGGATGGCTCACGCTGCGCCCGCTGGACGTGCCGTGGGTCAGCCCCGCGAATCTGCATCCGCTGGCCGGCATCCGGGCCGATCTGGCGCTCGGCTGGCGCGAGGGGGCGAGGCGCATCGCCGAAGGGCTCGCCCTGCTCGCCCCGCTGGGTGTGCTGCTGCCGCTGGCCGGCGGGCGGCTCCATGTGTCGGTGTGGGGTTCGCTGGTGCGTACGGTCGCGGCCGGCGCCCTGATCTCCCTCGGCATCGAGCTCCTCCAGACCGGGGTGCCGGGGCAGGTCGTGGATGTCGACTCGCTGCTCCTGAACACGGTGGGGGTGGCCGTCGGGTATCTGGCCGTCGTGCCCGCCCTCAGGGCCAGGATCCGCCGGGGGGCCGAGTGCCCGCCCCTCCCCCTGGAGGAGCCGGCTCAGGGTCCGACCCCGACGATTCCCAGGGTCGGCATCGCCCCGTGAGCTGACGCTTTGCCCGCTTCGTGACCGTAACTTCGAATACGTAAGCACGACACACACCGAAGTCTTCACGGTTCGCGAAGGAGCCCACCATGACCGCCCTTGCCCGCCCCACGAACGGACGGATGATCGGCGGAGTGTGCGCAGCGCTGGCACGGCGCTTCGGCACCTCCGCGACGACGATGCGCGTGATCTTCCTGCTGTCCTGTCTGCTGCCGGGCCCGCAGTTCCTGCTCTACATCGCCCTGTGGATCATGTTCCCGAGCGAGGGCAAGGCCCGCCAGGCCTGGTGACCCGGCCCGAAGTCCAGACGCCGAAGGGGCGCGCCCGCGATGTGCGGGCGCGCCCCTTCGGCGTGCGTGGAGTCAGCGGAGTCAGCCGACGATCGGCAGACCGCCCGCGACCGGCAGACCCTGCGTCGGCAGCGCCTGGTGGACCGGCAGGCCGCCGAGCAGTCCGGAGACGGGGTCACCACTGTCGCCGGAGAGCGCGGCGGGGGCCGCCTCGGCGGTGCTGAGGCTGCTGCCCAGCGCGTTCTGACCGGCGGCCAGCGACTCGGGGGCACCGGCGGGCAGGGTGCTCGCCGCCTGCTCGACGGGGAGCATCGAGGTGACGGATCCGACGGCCCCGGCGGCGTCGGGCACAGCCGGGGCGGCGTTCGCGGCACCGGCGCCGGCGGCGGCGAAGGCGGCGCCGAGAGCGGCGACACCGAGGGTCTTGGCGGCAGACTGCTTCATGGGTCCCTTGTTCCTGGTTCCTTGGTGACGGGGTTCTGATCGGCAAACACCGGACATCGCCATGGAGTTACTGCCCCGACCCCGCGCCCGCGCTCCGCACGCGCTCGGCCATCAGGGCGGAACCCCAGGTCAGCGGCGCGCGGCCGCCCGGTTGCGCAGGGGACGGTAATACTTCGATCACCGTCAACCTGGCGTTGACCGGGCGGCCCGGGAACCCCGGAACGCCTACTGGAAGAGCCACTCCGCGCGCAGCTCGGCGTAGCGCGGCTTGATCACGTCGTTGATCATGGCGAGGCGCTCGTCGAACGGGATGAACGCCGACTTCAGGGCGTTGGTCGTGAACCACTCGAAGTCGGTGAGCGTGTAGCCGAACGCGTCGGCGAGCAGGCCGAACTCTCGGCTCATCGACGTCCCGGACATGAGGCGGTTGTCCGTGTTGATCGTCACGCGGAACCGCAGGGCGCGCAGCAGGCCGATCGGGTGCTCGGCGATCGAACTGGCCGCGCCCGTCTGGAGGTTGGAGGACGGGCACATCTCCAGCGGGACGCGCTTGTCGCGGACGTAGGAGGCGAGGCGGCCGAGTTGGACGGTGCCGTCGGTCTCGACCTTGATGTCGTCGATGATGCGCACGCCGTGGCCGAGACGGTCGGCGCCGCACCACTGGAGGGCCTGCCAGATCGACGGCAGGCCGAAGGCCTCGCCCGCGTGGATCGTGAAGTGGTTGTTCTCGCGCTTGAGGTACTCGAACGCGTCGAGGTGGCGGGTGGGAGGAAAGCCCGCCTCGGCGCCCGCGATGTCGAAGCCGACGACGCCCGCGTCGCGGTAGCGGTTGGCGAGTTCGGCGATCTCCAGAGCGCGGGCCGCGTGCCGCATGGCGGTCAGGAGCGCGCCGACGCGGATGCGGTGGCCGTTGGCCTTGGCGCGCCGCTCGCCTTCCCTGAAGCCCTCGTTGACCGCCTCGACGACCTCTTCGAGGGTGAGGCCCCGCTCCAGGTGCTGCTCGGGGGCGTAGCGGACCTCGGCGTAGACGACGCCGTCCTCGGCGAGGTCCTCGGCGCACTCGGCGGCGACGCGGACCAGCGCCTCGCGCGTCTGCATGACGGCGCAGGTGTGGGCGAACGTCTCCAGGTACCGCTCCAGGGAACCGGAGTCGGCGGCCTCGCGGAACCAGGTCCCGAGCTTGTCGGGGTCGGTCTCCGGCAGATTCTCGTAGCCCTGTTCGCGGGCCAGGTCGACGACGGTGCCGGGGCGCAGGCCGCCGTCGAGGTGGTCGTGGAGGAGCACCTTGGGCGCGCGGCGGATCTGCTCCGGGGTCGGAACCTGGGGGCTGCTGGGGTTCGCGGTGGTCTGGCTCGTCATTTCGGCACTGTAGTCCCTACGCGCGTAGATCGGACCGAGTCGCCGAAAGAAAGTGATCCGGACATGCTCCGCCGATACGTAACAGTGACCCTGCGGACGGGTGGCGTACATCACGGCTTCTGACACTGTTCTGTCATGCAGCAGGAAGCGACGCCGGTCCGCGCGGCCGGACTCGGCAAGGCGGCGGGGCCCGTCCCCGGAGCGGTCAGCGGCGTGGTGCTGCTGCTTCCCGGGGGCGACGAGACCTCCACCCGCAGACCGTCGCCGCTCACGGCCCCGTCCCTGCGGCGCCTGGCGCGCCGCCTCACGCGCGCGGGCCGCGAGGACGGCCTGGTCACGCATGTCGTGCAGTACCGCTTCCGCGGCTGGAACGGTCCGCAGGCAGAGCTCGCCCGGGACGCCGCGTGGGCCGCCGACGAGGTCGTACGACGCTACGGCGACGTGCCGGTCTGCCTGGTGGGCCGGGACATGGGCGGGCGCGCGGCCCTGCACGCGGGCGGGCACCCGGCCGTCAACTCCGTTCTGGCGCTCGCCCCTTGGCTGCCGGAGGACGATGTCGCGGCGCCGCCCGAACCGGTGAAGCAGCTCGCGGGCCGACGGGTCCTGATCGTGCACGGCACCGACGACCGGCGCACCGACCCGGAGCTGTCGTTCCGGCTCGCGGGGCGGGCGAAGAAGGCGAACCGGGACGTGTGCCGATTCGAGGTCCACTCGGACGGGCACCGCCTGGCGCAGCACCGGGCCGAAGTGACCGCCCTGGCCGTCGACTTCGTCCGCGGCACGCTCTTCGGCCATCCGTTCTCGCGGCCGCTCCAGGACGCGCTCGCGGCGCCGCCGCCGCTGGGCCTGCGGATGCCGCTGGCGTCGGGGTTCGGTCAGTCGCTCGGGCGGTAGTCCAGCGCGCCGAGGATCAGTGACGCGTCCTTTCGGCCGGCGGCGACGAGGACCGTGCGGTCGCCGTCGGCGCACTCGATGACGACGCCGCGGTGCTTGGTGTCGGACCACCAGCCGTCGGGGTCGCCGGCCGACAGGGCCCGTACGCGGCGCACCGTGAGCGTCGGCGGGAGCGGGGCGAGCGCGACGCTGCCGCTGGGGTCGGGGGTGGCCGCGGGGGCGCCGTCGCCGATCACCAGGTGGCCGTAGCCCGGCCTGCTGTAGGGCACGTCCCCGTGCACGGCGGCCCTGACGACCCGGCGCCCGGTGGGCGGCACCGGGACGACGCGGCGGGCGGCGCGGGCCGTACGGCGCGCGATCCCCCAGCAGAGCAGGACGGAGGCGAGGACGACCGGTACGGCGGCGAGCGCCGTGAACCGCGACGCCTGCCACACGTCGTCGCCCATGAGCGTGACGGCGAGGCCGACGCAGCCGGTCCCGATGCCCGCGACGAGGCCCGCCGCGATCTGCCACGGGTACCCCTCGGGCGCGGCCCGGCGCCGCTGCCACCATGCGGCCCACAGGACCCCGAGTCCGGTGCCGAGGGCGAGGACCGCGAACGCGCCGGGCAGGCGGCCGTCCGTGAACGGGAAGCGCCACATGCGCTGCGTGGCGGAGCCGGACGTGACCGCGCGCGGCTCGCCCTTCCAGTACGTCACGCGGACCCTGTCGCCGACGCCCACGGCCGCGTAAACGGGCGTGCGTCCCGCCAGCCGGACGCGGTGCGCGGTGTCCGTGCCGCGGTCGGTGAGCCGCAGGTAGTAGCGGCTGCTCTTGCGGCCGCTCTCCGTCTCCTTGCCGGTGACGGTCGCGGGCACGGTCGTGGTGCAGGGCCGGGCTGCGGGGCACGGCGGGGCCGTTTCGTAGGCGCGGTTGTCCGCCTCCGCGGGCAGGACGAGGGCGAAGAGGACCGCGCCGAGCGCGAGGAAGAGCAGGCCCCAGCGAGCCCGCAGCCGGCGCCGCGGTCCGTTCCCCTCGCTCGTGTGCGCCATGTCCGCCGTCCGCCCTGTCACTCCGTCCCCGCCTGTTCCGGCAGCAGTCTCCCCCGCCGGGACAGCAGGAACTTCTTGAAGGCCGCGACGGGTGGCGTGTCCGGGTGGCCGTCCAGCCAGGCGACGCCGATCTCGCGGACGGCGCGCTGGCCGGTGACCGCGAGTTCCACGACTCCGGGGCGGGGTACGGCGGGCGGCGGCAGGAGGGCCACGCCGAGGCCCGCCGCGACGAGGCCGCGCAGCGTCTCCGCCTCCTCGCCCTCGAACGCGATACGGGGCTTGAACCCGGCCTCCGCGCACAGGTCGTCGGTGATGCGGCGCAGGCCGTAACCGGGTTCGAGGGTGACGAAGACCTCGTCGGCCGTCTCGGCGAGGCGGATGCGCTTGCGGCCGGCGAGGCGGTGGTCCTCGGGGACGACCAGGCGCAGCCGCTGTTCGTCGAGGCGCCGGGCGACCAGGCCGGGGGCGTCCGGGACGGGCGAGGTGAGGCAGAGGTCGAGTTCGCCGGCGCGCAGCTTCTCCAGCATCGCCTCGCCGTAGTTCTGGACGAGGCTGAAGCGGATGCGGGGGTGGTCGGCGCGGAAGGCGCGGATCAGGCCGGGGACCGTCTCCGTGCCCATCGTGTGCAGGAAGCCGAACGCGACCTTGCCGGACTCGGGGTCGGCGTCGGCGCGGACGGACTCGGCGGCCTTGCCGACCTCGCCGAGCGCGCGCTCGACCGAGCCGAGGAAGGTGCGGCCCGCGGGGGTGAGCGAGACGGTGCGGCCGTGGCGGGCGAACAGGTCGACGCCCAGGTCGTGTTCGAGCCGCACCATGGCGCGCGAGAGCGTCGACTGCGGGACCTGGAGCTCCTGCGCGGCGCGCGTGACGTGCTCGGTGCGGGCGACGGCGGCGAAGTAGGAGAGCCGCGGCGCGAGGAGGGTGACCATGTCTTCTGTGTCACTGGACGGTGACAGGCGCGGCTGTGACCTGTGTTGATGCTCCATGGGAACGATTATGGAGTGTCTGTGCATTGGACGCATGAGTCGGCCGGTCCTACCTTCGTGGCATGTCTCCTGCCAGTAGCCAGGCGGCCGCCACCCACGCGGTCGCCGCCCCCGTCGTCCCCGCGTCCGATGCCGATACGCGCATGCGTCCGGGCGGTCCCGGCTACCGCCGGATGAGCTTCGCCCTGTTCCTCGCGGGCGTCGCCACCTTCGCCCTCCTCTACTCCACGCAGGCGCTGCTGCCGCTGGTCTCCGACGACTTCGGGGCGAGCGCGTCCACGGCGAGCTGGACGGTGTCGGGAGCGACGTTCGCGCTGGCGCTGTGCGTGCTGCCGCTGAGCGCGCTCTCCGAGCGGTTCGGGCGGCGCACGATCATGACGGCGTCGCTGACGGTCGCCGTCACGGTCGGGCTCCTGGTCCCCTTCGCGCCGTCGCTCGGCGTGCTGATCGCGCTGCGCGCGTTGCAGGGCGCCGCCCTGGCCGGTCTGCCGGCGTCCGCGATGGCGTACCTGGCGGAGGAGGTGCGGCCGAAGGCGCTGGTCGCGGCGATCGGCCTGTTCGTGGCGGGCAACTCCATCGGCGGGATGAGCGGCCGGGTCATCGGCGGCTGGATCGCTCAGGCGTGGGGCTGGCGGGTCGCCGTCGGGACGATCGGCGTGATGGCGGTGGTGTGCGCGGTCGCGTTCCGCATGCTGCTGCCGGAGCCGAAGCACTTCAGCCCCGGATCGCTGCGGCCCCGGGCGCTCGCGCAGACGGTGGGCGGCCACCTCGCGAACCCGCTGCTGCGCCGCCTGTACGTGATCGGCGCGCTGTTCATGACGGTGTTCGGCGCGGTGTACACGGTGATCGGCTACCGGCTGACGGCCGCGCCCTTCTCCCTGCCGCAGGGCATCGTCGGCTCGATCTTCCTGGTCTACCTGGTGGGCACGGTGTCGTCCGCCGCGGCGGGCAGGTTCGTCGCGCGGCTCGGGCGGCGCGGCACGCTGTACCTGGCGGCGGGCACCACGACCGCGGGCCTGCTCCTGGCCCTGGTGCCCCGACTCCCCGTCGTCCTGCTCGGGTTGATGCTGATCACGGCGGGCTTCTTCGCCGGGCACGCGACGGCCTCGTCGGCGGTCAGCCACACGGCCACGCACGGCAGGGCGCAGGCCTCCGCGCTCTACCAGTCCGCCTACTACGTCGGCTCCAGCGCGGGCTCGGCGGTCGGCGCGATCGCCTTCCACGCGGGCGGCTGGGCCGGGACGGTGTGCCTGGGCCTCGTGGCGGTGCTCGGCGTCGTCTCGATCACGGCGTGGGGCACGTACGCGGCCCGCGCGCAGCGGCGTCACACGACGGCGGGCGCACTCGCGGCGCACTGACCACACCGGCCTCCCACGTTTCCCCTTCGGCCCTCGGACCTGCGCATTTCGCTGGTCCGGGGGCCGTTGTCAGTGGGCTGCGGTAGCTTGCGTTGTGCTGGGAATCACAGCCGCGATGGGGGCGTTGGACAATGAGCGACACCGCTACGAAAGCCGGACTCGACGACCTGGAGAAGCACCGGGTCGAGCTGACCGGGTACTGCTATCGGATGCTGGGCTCGGCGTTCGAGGCCGAGGACGCCGTGCAGGACACGATGGTGCGGGCCTGGCGCAGCTTCGACAAGTTCGAGGGCCGCTCCAGCCTCCGCTCCTGGCTGTACCGCATCGCGACGAACGTGTGCCTGGACTTGTTGAACGCGGGGAACAAGCGGGCCCGTCCGATGGACCTGACCGCGGCCGCGCCGCTCGCGCAGGCCGCGCTCAACCCCCGCCCGGACAATGTCTGGTTGGAGCCCATGCCCGACGCCCGTGTGCTGCCGACCGTGCACGACCCGGCGGAGGCCGCCGTCGCCCGTGAGTCGGTGCGGCTCGCCTTCGTCGCGGCGCTCCAGCAACTGCCCTCGAAGCAGCGGGCGGTGCTCATCCTGCGCGAGGTCCTCGCGTGGAAGGCCAGCGAGGTCGCCGAGCTGCTCGACACCTCGGTGGCGTCGGTGAACAGCGCGCTCCAGCGGGCGCGGGCGACACTCGCGGAGGCGCCACCGGCCGACTCGGCGACGGCGGACCCGCTCGACGACGAGCAGCGCAAGCTCCTGGACCGCTACGTCGCGGCCTTCGAGGGCTACGACATGAAGGCGCTCACCGAACTGCTCGCCGAGGACGCGGTCATGACGATGCCGCCGTTCGACCTGTGGCTGCAGGGGACGGACGACATCACGGGCTTCATGCTGTCGCTCGGCCACGAGTGCGAGAACTCGCGGCTGCTGCCCGTCTCGGCCAACGGGACACCGGCGTTCGCCCACTACAAGCCCGACCCGGACAACGGCGGGTTCAAGCCCTGGGCGATCCAGGTCCTGGAGATCTCAGAGGGCCGGATCGCCGGCTTCCACTGCTTCCTGGACCTCAGCGACCGGTGGTTCCCGCTCTTCGGCGTCCCCGAGCACCTCGACGCATAGGCCCAACAGGGCGTCGAGTCCGGCGAGTTGGAGGACGAGGGCCAGTTTCGGGGACGGGTCGCGCAGTCTGATCCGTCCCCCGGCCCGGCGGGCGGCGAGCTGCATCCGGGCGAGGGCGTCGATCGTGGCGAGGTCGGTGCTGGTCACGCCGGACACGTCGCACACGACGTCGGCGCCCGGCGCGCCGGTTCGTGCGGCGGCGCGGACGCGGTCGCACCACTGCGGTGCGTCGCCGGGGCGGATCGGCCCGGCGACGACCACGACGGAAGAGGCCCCGGAGGCGGGCCCGGAGGGAGACGAGGAAGCAGCCACGTAGACAAGACCGGACGGCGCGGCGGAACTCATCGGCGCGCGGGCCGTGGCGCGGGCGTGTGCTGGGTCACGTTGACGGGGATCAACGTTGACCTGCGGTTCCTTCGCGGCCGAGGGTGGGACCCGTGCAGGGGGTTCTCAACGGGTTCGCGGTCATCGCGCTCGTCATCGCGGTCGGCTACGTCATCGGCCGGCGCGGCTACCTGGGGGAGAACGGCCGGGAGGTCCTGACCAGGCTGGCCTTCCACGTGGCGACCCCGGCGCTGCTCTTCACCATGCTGGCGAAGGCGGACCTGGCGCTGATCCTCTCGCCGAGCCTGCTGGTCACGGCGTTGTCGACGGTGGCGGTCGCAGGGGTCTTCGTGGCGGTCGCGGTCGTCCGCCGGTGGGGCGTGGGCCGTACGACGATCGGTGCGCTCTGCTCCAGTTACGTGAACTCGGGGAATCTCGGCATCCCGATCGCGGTGTACGTGCTCGGCGACGCCTCGCTGGTGGCGCCGGTGCTGCTCTTCCAGCAGATCGTGGTGACGCCCGTCGCGCTGACGATCCTCGATCTGGCGGAGGCGTCGGGGACGCGGCAGACGTGGTGGCAGCGGCTGCTCACCCCGTTCCGCAATCCGATCGCGATCGGCGCGCTGTCGGGGGTCCTGGCGTCGGCGACCGGTGTCACGGTCCCCTCCCCCGTCCTCGACCCGCTCGAACTGATCGCGAACATGTCGGTGCCGGCGATCCTGATCGCGTTCGGGATATCGCTGTGCGGGAGTTCATGGCCGGGCGGCCGGGGCGCGGACCGCGTCCCCGTGCTGCTGTCGACGGCGCTGAAGGCGGTCGGTCAGCCGGTGGCGGCGTGGGCGCTGGCCTCGTACGTCTTCGGCCTGCACGGCGATCGCCTGCTGGACGTCGTGGTGACGTCGGCGCTTCCGGCGGCCCAGAACCTGTTCACGTACGCGAGCCGCTACCAGGTGGGCGAGCGTCTCGCCCGGGAGTCGATCCTGCTGTCGACGATGGCTTCGGTGCCGGTGCTCGTGGTGGTGGCGGCGATCTTGGGGTGACCTACGGCGTGGGGAACTCGCCGGTGTCGATGGTCAGCCCGAAGGGTTCGGGAAGGGTCAGCGGGTCCCCGAACTTCACGACGCTCAGAGGCCGGTACACGTCGTCGTGCGGTTCCCCGGACAGCGTCGACGTGGGGCCTTCGGGGGCCCAGCGGTCGACGAGCAGGTAGTACGGGATGCCTGCGGCGGCGTATGCGGCGCACTTGCTGATGCGGTCGTTCCGGGCATTGGACTTCGAGGTGATCTCGACGACGAGTTCGGCCAGCGCCGCCGGGATGTGCGAGTCCGACTCCACGTCGTCCAGCGTCGGCGCCACGAGCAGGTCCGGGATGAGCATGCCCATGCGGGACGGCACGGCGACAGCCAGGGTCTGGAAGATCTCCCAGTCGTCAGGGATCACGGAGTACAGACGCCGCTGCATGCGCGCCGCGATCACGTTGTGCTGGTAAGCAGGCGAAGGTGACACGGTGATGGTCCCGTCGATGATCTCCACCTTGCTGCCCTCAGGCCATTCCATCTCCTCCCAGAACCGGACCAGTTCGTCCCAGCTCTGCTCGGGGTCATGGCGGACGGTGAGTGCGCTCATGGCGATCTCCTATCAGTGCGTCACCGAGACCAGCATGCCGAACGGGACCGGCGCAGGTCCACCAGTCCCGTTCACCCGTACGAGGAAACCCCAGGTCAGCCGATACGTTCCAGCACGATCGGCCCCGCCGTGAACTCCGTGCCCGCGGGTGCGATGTCGTACGAACCCTCCAAGGCCTCGACCGCGTACGCGAAGCGTTCGGGGGTGTCCGTGTGCAGGGTCATCAGTACCTGGCCCGCGAAGACGGAGTCGCCGGGCTTGGCGTGGAGTTCGACGCCGGCGGCGGCCTGGACCGGGTCCTCCTTGCGGGCGCGGCCGGCACCGAGGCGCCAGGCGGCGAGGCCCGCCGAGAGGGCGTCGAGGCGGGTGAGGACGCCGGAGGCGCGGGCCGTCACGACGTGCGTCTCGCGGGCCACGGGGAGCGCCGCGTCCGGGTCGCCGCCCTGGGCCGCGATCATCCGGCGCCAGGCGTCCATCGCCGAGCCGTCGGCGAGCGCCTTCGCCGGGTCGGCGTCCTTGAGGCCGGCCGCGTCGAGCATCTCGCGGGCGAGGGCCAGGGTCAGTTCGACGACGTCGGCGGGGCCGCCGCCCGCCAGCACCTCGACGGATTCCCGGACTTCGAGGGCGTTGCCCGCGGTCAGGCCGAGCGGCGTGTTCATGTCCGTCACCAGGGCAACGGTCGGCAGGCCGTGGTCGCGGCCCAACCCGACCATCGTGCGGGCGAGTTCGCGGGCCTGGTCGAGCTGCTGCATGAAAGCACCGGTGCCGACCTTGACGTCGAGGACCAGCGACCCCGTACCCTCCGCGATCTTCTTCGACATGATCGAGGAGGCGATCAGCGGGATGCAGTCCACGGTCGCGGTGACGTCGCGCAGCGCGTAGAGCTTCTTGTCGGCGGGGGCGAGGCCGCTGCCCGGGGCGCAGATGACCGCGCCGACGTCCTCCAGGGTGCGCATCATGGCGTCGTTGGAGATGTCCGCCCGCCAGCCGGGGATCGACTCCAGCTTGTCGAGGGTGCCGCCGGTGTGGCCGAGGCCGCGCCCGGACAGCTGCGGCACGGCGGCGCCGCACGCCGCGACCAGCGGGGCGAGCGGCAGCGTGATCTTGTCGCCGACGCCGCCCGTGGAGTGCTTGTCGGCGGCGGGGCGGGCGAGGACGGAGAAGTCCATCCGCTCCCCGGAGTTGATCATCGCGGCGGTCCAGCGGGCGATCTCCGCGCGGTCCATCCCGTTCAGGAAGATCGCCATGGCCAGGGCCGACATCTGCTCGTCGGCGACCTCGCCGCGCGTGTACGCGTCGACGACCCAGTCGATCTGCTCGTCGGTGAGGCGGCCCCGGTCCCGCTTGGCGCGGATGACGGAGATGACGTCCATGGCAGATCCTCCAAGGGTTCATGGCAGGCGCGATGCGATCTCTGGCACGCCGACTCTACGCGCATAGACGCCTCGCGTGAAGGTGATGTCACATACGGCCGGGCCCATCCGTCATCTCCTTCGGAACCCCATCACCGTCATCGAGGAGGACCCGATGTCCACCGACCAGGCCGCCGCCAACAAGGCGCTGTTCGCCCGCTTCCACGACGCCATGAACTCCGGTGACGCGGAGGTCTTCGCCAAGGCCGTCGACCAACTCGTCGCCCCCGACGTGCTGTTCCACTCGCCGACCCCGACCGGGATGACCGGCGCGCAGGCCCTGAAGCAGGTGTGGGTCGTCCTGCTGCGCGCCTACCCGGATCTGCACGTCTCCGTCGAGGACGTGATCGCCGAGGGCGACAAGGTCGTCTTCAGGAACCGGGTGACCGGCACGCACCGGGGCGAGTTCCGCGGGATCGCCCCGACCGGGAAGGCCGTCGCGTACGACGAGATCTTCGTCTTCCGCTTCGACGGCGAGCGCATCGTGGAGATCTGGGGGGTCGTCGACGTCCTCGCGCAGCTGCGCCAGCTCGGCGCGCTGCCCGGCGGTCCCGCCTGACGGCCCCCGCGGATCGTCCCCCGCCGCGCGGTCCCTACCGTCCGGCCAGCGGCACCTCGCAGGCCTCCGAGAAGCCCTGCGAGGTGATGCCGTGGGCCGTGTTGCCCCGGGTCGAGAAGTTGACGAAGGCGATGTACGTGGTGAGTTCGACCATCGCCGCCGGGCCGAGCCGCTCCAGCAGGCCCGCGTACAGCTCGTCGGTGACCGTGGGCGGCGTGTTCGTCATCGCCTCGGCGTACTCCATGACGTCCCGCTCAAGGGGCTCGAAGACGTCGGAGTCGCGCCAGCGCGGGACCTGGCTCGCCTTGGTCAGGTCGAGCTTGTCGTTCTGCGCCTGGAAGTAGCCGATGTCGAGGCACCAGCTGCAACCGACCTGCGCGGCCACCGCCATGTGCGCGTACGACTTGAGGCTCTCGTCGGCCGCGTCCCACTGGGCGACGAGGCGGCCGAGCGCGAGGCCGTCCTGGGCGACGCGCGGGTTGTGCCAGAGCACTTCGGCGGGCTCCATGACCGCGCCGAGCTGCTCGACCATGCCCGCGCGGAGTTCGGCGGGGAGTTCGGCCTTGGGGATGCGGAGTTCTGCCATGGTGTCGTGTCCTCCTCGGACGGGTTCTTCGCTGCCGGTGTGCTGGTTCGGCATGAAGACGCCGGCCGGGGCGGGCCTGTGACAGCACAGAGGGCCGTCTCCCCGATCCGTATCGGAAAGACGGCCCTCAAGAGGACGTGCGCGCAGCTCAGTCGAGGTGCTCGGGCCCGAACGCGTCCGGCAGCATCTCGCCCAGCGTCCGTACGCCCGACGCCGTCTCCAGGAGCAGCTCGCGGCCCCCGAACTCGTACAGGAGCTGACGGCAGCGGCCGCACGGCATCAGGATGTCGCCCTTGCCGTCCACGCACGTGAAGTGCGTCAGGCGGCCGCCGCCGGTGGCGGTCAGCTGCGAGACGAGGCCGCACTCGGCGCACAGGCCGAGTCCGTACGACGCGTTCTCCACGTTGCAGCCGGAGACCGTGCGGCCGTCGTCGACGAGGGCCGCCGCGCCGACCGGGAACCCCGAGTACGGGGCGTACGCGCGGGACATGGCGTCACGGGCCGCGGCCCGCAGCGCCTCCCAGTCGGCTTGCGAGGTCACTTGCCCTGTCCCTTCCGGTACGGCTGTCCGTCCGCCTTCGGCATCCTCAGGCGCTGGGCCGAGAGTGCCAGAACGAGGAGGGTCAGGACGTACGGCATGGCCGTGGCGACCTGGCTGGGCACCGAGTCGGTGGAGGCGTACCAGAAGAAGAGCAGGACGGAGACGGCGAGCGTGACGACGCCGCCCACGTACTTCTTCTTCCAGATCAGCCAGGCCACCGCGAGCAGCGCCAGGATGGCGATCAGCAGGAGCAGCGCGTGGGTGTTCTCCGTGCCGCCGCGGACCTTGAGGGTGTCGCTGTAGCCGAACAGGCTCGCGCCGAGGGCGAGTCCGCCGGGCATCCAGTTGCCGAAGATCATCGCGGCGAGGCCGATGTAGCCGCGGCCGCCGGTCTGGCCCTCCAGGTAGTAGTTGGAGGAGACCATCGACAGGAACGCGCCGCCGAGGCCCGCGAGGGCGCCGGACACCAGCACGGCCATGTACTTGTACTTGATCACGTTCACGCCGAGGGACTCGGCCGCGACCGGGTTCTCACCGCAGGAGCGCAGACGCAGACCGAACGGCGTGCGCCACAGGATCCACCAGGACAGCGGGAGCAGCGCGACGGCGATCAGGGTCAGCCAGGAGACGCCCGTCATGACGCCGCCGAGCAGGCCAGCGACGTCGGAGATCAGGAACCAGCCGTGCTTGTTGAGGTCGGCCAGGGCGTCGGCGAGGCCGGGCACGGTGAACTCGCCGAGGCTCGGCACCGGCGGGGACTGACGCGTCGTGGCGTTGTCCATGCCGTCGTAGATCATCGCCGACAGGTAGCGGGTCGCGCCCAGGGCCAGGATGTTGATGGCCACACCGGAGACGATGTGGTTCACGTTGAAGGTGACGGTGGCGATGGCGTGCACCAGGCCGCCGATCGCGCCGCCGATCAGGGCGACGCAGACGCCGACCCACGGGCCCCACTGGTAGCCGGCCCAGGCGCCGAACCAGGTGCCGAGGATCAGCATGCCTTCGAGGCCGATGTTGACCACGCCGGCCCGCTCGGCCCACAGGCCGCCGAGGCCCGCCATGCCGATGGGGACGGCGAGCTGAAGCGCCGTGGACATCTGGCTGACCGAGGTCAGGCTGTCCGCGCCGGTGATGATGCGGACCGCGGAGACCAGGCAGAGCAGTCCGGCGACGAGCAGGAGCAGGACGGGGAGGCTGAGCTTGCGCCGCGCCGCGGGGGCGGCGGCAGGCGTCTTGTCGAGGGCGGGTGCCGTACTCATCAGGCGGCCACCTCCTGCTTCTTCTCGTTGGAGTCGGAGGTGCCGAGGACGTGGCCCGCGGCGAGTTCGGCGCCGACGCGCGACTGCTGGCGGCGGGTGCCCCAGACGCGTACGGCCTCGTAGGAGACGACCACGGAGATCACGATCAGGCCCTGCATGATCGTGGCGATCTCGGAGCTGTAGCCCTGGAGGTCCAGCGGGTCGGCCGCGTTGAACAGCCAGGAGAGCAGGAGCGAGGCGAGGGCCATGCCGGCCGGGCTGTTGCGGCCGAGCAGCGCCACGGTGATGGCGTTGAAGCCGAGCGAGGCCGGGAAGGAGTCGGAGAAGGTGTGCGTCGAGCCGAGCAGCGTCGGCAGACCGGCGAGACCGGCGACCGCGCCCGACAGGAGCATGGCGGTGAGGATCATCTTCTTCGCGGAGACACCGGACGCGGCGGCCGCGGACTCCGAGGCACCGGAGGCGCGCAGGTCGAAGCCGAAGCGGGTGCGGTTCAGCATCACCCAGTAGACGACGCCGAGGACCACGGCGACGACGACGAAGCCGTAGATCGTGCCGACCGAGTCGCCCATGTTGATGCCGGGGAACCAGCCGGCCTTGTCCATCTCGCCGGTGGTGCGGTTGTTGCCGACGGCGACACCGAACGCGTCCTCCAGCGTCAGGTACGCGATGACGGAGGCCGCGATCGAGTTCAGCATGATCGTCGAGACGACCTCGCTGACGCCGCGGGTCACCTTGAGCACGCCCGCGATGCCGGACCAGATGGCGCCGGTCACGGCGGCCGACAGCATCAGGAGCGGGATCTGGAGGAACGCCGGGAAGGCGATGTGCGCGCCGACGATGGCCGCGACACAGGCGGCGAGCCGGTACTGGCCCTCGACGCCGATGTTGAAGAGGTTCATCCGGAAGCCGATGGCGACCGCGAGCGCGCCGATGTAGAGACCGGCGGCGTCGTTGATGATGAGGACCTGGACGTCGGAGAACGTCGCCTGCTCGAACATGATCGAGAACGGGTCGAACGGGTTCTCACCCGACGCCGCGAGCACGATCGCGGTCAGGGCGAACGCCACGACCAGGGCGATGACCGGCCCGGCCACCGCGAGAAGGACCCTCTCGGAGTCCCAGCGCTTGAAGGTGTTCATAGGTCAGGCACCGTCTTCCGTGTGCTCCAGGTGGCCCGAGGCCGCACCGGTCATGGCGGATCCCAGCTCTTCCGGGGTGATCGAGGCCGGATCGGCGTCGGCGACCAGGCGGCCGTCGTAGATGACCCGGAGGGTGTCGGAGAGGCCGATCAGTTCGTCGAGGTCGGCCGAGATCAGGAGGACGGCGAGACCCTCGCGGCGGGCCTCGCGGATCTGGTCCCAGATCTGCGCCTGCGCGCCGACGTCCACACCGCGGGTGGGGTGAGCGGCGATCAGGAACTTGGGGGCGTGGCTCATCTCGCGGCCGACGATCAGCTTCTGCTGGTTGCCGCCGGACAGCGAGGCCGCGGTGACGTCGATGCCGGGCGTGCGGACGTCGTACTCCTTGACGATCCGCTCGGTGTCGGCCTGCGCGGACTTCGGGTCGAGCCAGAAGCCCTTGCTGTTGGGCTTCTCGGTGACGTGCCCGAGGATGCGGTTCTCCCACAGCGGCGCGTCCAGGAGCAGGCCGTGGCGGTGGCGGTCCTCGGGGATGTAGCCGACGCCCGACTCGCGGCGCCTGCGGGTCGGCCAGGCGGTGACGTCGTCGCCGAGCAGCTTGATGACGCCGCTGTCCGCGCTCTCCAGGCCGATCAGGGCCTCGATGAGCTCGGTCTGGCCGTTGCCCTCGACGCCCGCGAGGCCGAGCACCTCACCGGCGTGGATGGTGAACGTGATGCCGTCGAGCAGCGGCTTGCCGCCGTGCGGGGCCGCGAGGCGCAGGTCCTCCACCTCGACGACCGGGCGGTCCGTGACCGTCGACTCGGCCGTCTCGGGGGTGGGCAGTTCGCTGCCGACCATCAGCTCGGCGAGCTGCTTGGGGGTCGTCTCGGCGGGGACGGCCGTGCCGACCGTGGTGCCGCGCCGGATGACGGTGATCTCGTCGGCGACGGAGAGGACTTCGCCGAGCTTGTGCGAGATGAAGATGACCGAGAGGCCCTCGGCCTTGAGCTCGCGCAGGTTGTCGAAGAGCGCGTCGACCTCCTGCGGGACGAGCACGGCGGTCGGCTCGTCGAGGATCAGGGTGGTGGCGCCGCGGTAGAGGACCTTGAGGATCTCCACGCGCTGGCGGTCGGCGACGCCGAGGTCCTCGACGAGGACGTCCGGGCGCACGCCGAGGCCGTAGCGCTCGGATATCTCGAGGATCTTGCGGCGGGCCTTGCCGCCGATCCCGTACAGCTTCTCGCTGCCGAGGACGACGTTCTCCAGGACCGTGAGGTTGTCCGCGAGCATGAAGTGCTGGTGGACCATGCCGATGCCGCGGGCGATCGCGTCGGCGGGCGAGGAGTACGAGACCTGCTCGCCGTCGATGGCGATGGTGCCCTCGTCCGGCTTCTGCATGCCGTAGAGGATCTTCATCAGGGTGGACTTGCCCGCGCCGTTCTCACCGACGAGGGCATGCACGGTGCCCTTGGTCACGGTGAGGCAGATGTCGTGGTTGGCGACGACACCGGGGAAGCGCTTGGTGATGCCCTTGAGTTCTACGGCGACGACGGCCGGCGGGGAGCTTGACGTGGCGATGGCGCACTCTCCTGGGAAAGGGGGTCGCCTACACGCGTAGCGCCCCAACAGCGGTGTGCGAGAAGTGAGTTCGTGCGATGCCGAGCAGGATCGCACGAACGGGGCGCGGGGAAGAAGGTCCCTGTATACGACGGACGTACACGTGGGAACCGCTCTCCCCCGCGCCCTGCTGCTCGGGTGGTGTTACTTGACCGGCACCTGGATCGTGCCGTCGACGATGCCCGCCTCGGCCTTCTTCAGGGCCGCCTGGAGCTTGGCGTCGTTCTTGAACTCCGGGTTGGAGTCGGCGAGGGCGACCTCACCGGACTTCAGGTTGCCGGTGACGACACCGGTCTCCGGCTTGCCGTCCTCGACGGACTTGGCCAGCTTGTAGATCGACTCGGCGACGCCCTTGGTCGCGGAGGTGATGATGTACTTCTTGTAGGCGGCGAGCGCCTTCTGGTTGTACTGGTCGGAGTCGACGCCGATCGCGTACTTCTTCGCGCCGGCGGCGGCCTCGATGACGCCCTGACCGGACAGGCCCGCGGCGTGGTACACCACGTCGGCGCCGTCCTCGATCTGCTTCTCGGCGGCGGCCTTGCCGAGGTCCGGGGAGGCGAAGCCCTTGGCCGGGTCCTCGTCGAGGTACTGGACCTTGACCTGGACGTTCTTCTTGGTGTCCTTGACGCCCTTGGTGAAGCCCGCCTCGAACTTGTTGATCAGCGCGTTGTCCACGCCGCCCACGAAGCCGACGGTGTTCGACTTGGTCTTCATGGCGGCGGTGACGCCGGCCAGGTAGGAGACCTCGTTCTCCTGGAAGACCAGGTCGGCGATGTTCTTGCCGGTCTTCGAGGCGTCGTCGACGATGCCGAAGGTGGTCTTCGGGTACTTCTTCGCGGCCTGCTCCACGGCCGGGGCGTAGGAGTAGCCGATGCCGACGACCGGGTTGTAGCCCATCTTCGCCAGGTTGATCAGGCGGGCCGCCTTGTCGTCGTCGGACTCGCCGTCCTTCGGCTCCTGGTCGGCGGTCTTGTAGCCGAACTCGCTCTCGGCCTTCTTCAGACCCTCGTAGGCGGCGTCGTTGAACGACTGGTCGCCCTTGCCGCCCACGTCGTAGGCGATGGCGAGACCGAGGTCCTTGCCGCCGGCGGACGACGACGAGGCGTCCGAGGACGTGCCGCCACAGGCGGAGAGGGCGAGGGCGAGCGAGGCGGTGGCGGTGCCTGCGACCGCTATGCGGGAAACCCGGCGCATGAGAAGTGCTCCTTCGTACAAGCGCCGGAACAGCAGGGACCGACGCTGAGTTCGCCGCAGAGTAACGCGCGTAGACAAAACATAAAACCCTGATTGTCCAACCTGTTACCGGCCGGGTGCGAGACCCCCGACACACAGCAAACAGGCGTTGCCGAAAGCAAAGAAAGGCGGGCGCGGAAGGGATTCCGCGCCCGCCTTGGACGTTGTACGTATGACGTGCGGTTGACCTACTTCTTCTTGGGCTTGGTGTCGACCTTGATCGAACCGTCGACGATGCCCTGCTTGGCCTTGGCGACCGCGTCGGCGAGGCCGGCGATGGTCTTGAACTTCGGGTTGGACTCGGAGGCGCCGACGCCGTCGACCTTGAGGTCGAAGGTCTGCACACCGGTCAGCGGCTTCTTGTCGTGGACCGACTTGGCCAGGGCGTAGACGGAGCCGCCGACCTCCTTGAGCGCGGAGGTGAGGATGTAGTCCTTGTACGCGGCGAGCGTCTTCTGGTTGTACTGGTCGGAGTCGACGCCGATGACCCACTTCTTCTGCGTCGCGGCGGCCTTGATCACGCCCTGCCCGGAGAGGCCGGCCGCGTGGTAGATCACGTCGGCGCCGTCCTCCAGCTGCTTCTTGGCGGCGGCCTCACCGAGGTCGGGGCTGGCGAAGCCCTTCGCGGGGTCCTCGTCGAGGTACTGGACCTCGACCTTGATCCCCTTCTTGGTGTCCGCGACGCCCTGCTCGAAGCCGGCCTCGAACTTGTTGATCAGTTCGTTGTCGACACCGCCGACGAAGCCGACGTGGTCGGTCTTGGTGGCCTTGGCCGCGGCGACACCGGCGAGGTACGAGGACTCGTTCTCGGCGAAGACCAGGGAGGCGACGTTGTCGCCCTTCACGACCGAGTCGACGATGCCGAAGGTGGTCTTCGGGTACTTCTTCGCGACCTTCTCGAGCGCCGGGCCGTAGGCGTAGCCGATGCCGACGACCGGGTTGTAGCCGGCCTTCGCCAGGTTCCCCAGGCGCTGCGCCTTGTCGTCGTCGGACTCGCCGTCCTTGGGCTCCTGGTCGGCGGTCTTGTAGCCGAACTCCGCCTTCGCCTTCTCCAGGCCCTCGTAGGCGGAGTCGTTGAACGACTGGTCGCCCTTGCCGCCGACGTCGTACGCGATGGCGAGGCCGAGGTTCTCCTTCTTGCCGCCGCTCGAGCTGTTGTCACTGCTGGTACCGCCACAAGCGGTGGCGGCGAGCGCCAGGCCGGTGACGCCGACGGCGATCTGCGTAAGCCGCGGTATTCGACGCATCAGGAAGCCCCTATCTCCAACACGCCTTCTGTGGCGCTCAGTTCGGCGCACCATAACGCGCGTAGAAAGCCCGAGGAATGCCCTTCGGAGCCGCCGTTACCGATTCGTGCCGCTGGCCGGTTACGCCCCGGTGACGGACTCCGGCGAAGGGGGTCGAACCGGCCACGTGGCTCAGTCGTGCGGGTCGCTCAGGCCTGTCCGCGCATCAGGCCTGTCCGCGCATCAGGCCTGTCCGCGCATCAGGCCTGTCCGCGCATCAGGCCTGTCCGTCCATGAGGGCCGCGGCGGTGAAGAGTTCGACGCCGACCGTGATCGCGTACTCGTCCGCGTCGAAGTCGCCCTGGTGCAGATCGCGGGACGTCCGGTCGCCCGGGGTCTTCACGCCGAGCCGGGCCATCGCGCCGGGCACGTGCTCCAGGTACCAGGAGAAGTCCTCGCCGCCCAGGCTCTGCGGGGTGTCCTCGACGGAGTCGGGGCCGAGGCGCGCGGCCATGGCGTCCCTCAACAGGTCCGTCACCGCCGGGTCGTTGACCACGGGCGGGACGCCGCGGATGTAGTTCACGACGGGCTTGGCGCGGTAGAGGTCGGCGATCTCCTGGATCGCGGCGTGCACCAGGTCGGGGGCCTGCCGCCACGCGTCGAGGTCGAGGCAGCGCACGGTGCCGGACAGCTCGGCGTGCTGCGGGATGACATTGCAGGCGTGGCCCGTCTCCAGGCGGCCCCAGGTCACGGAGAGGCCGGAGCGGGCGTCGACGCGGCGGGCGACGAGCGCCGGGACGTCGGTGGCGACCTTGGCCGCGGCGACGACCAGGTCGGTGGTCAGGTGCGGGCGGGCGGTGTGGCCGCCGGGCCCGTCGAGCGTGACCTCCAGGCGGTCGCACGCCGACGTGATGGCGCCGTGCCGCAGCCCGATCCGGCCGGCGTCGACCTTCGGGTCGCAGTGCACGCCGACGATCTTCCGTACGCCGTCGAGGACTCCGCACTCGATCACGTCGGGGGCGCCGCCGGGCAGCACCTCTTCGGCGGGCTGGAAGATCAGCCGTACGGGGTGCGGGAGTCGGCCCTTGCGGTGCAGGTCGGCGAGGACGAGCCCGGCGCCGAGCACGACGGTGGTGTGCACGTCGTGGCCGCAGGCGTGCGCGCGGTCGGGCACGGTCGAGCGGTACGCGCAGTCGCTCTTGGTGTCCGGGATGGGCAGCGCGTCGATGTCGGCGCGCAGCGCGAGCATGCCGGGGCCGCCGCGCCACTCGCCGCCGCCCTCGACGCCGATGTCGCAGACGAGACCGGTGCCGATGCCGAGGACGCGCGGTACGAGCCCCGCCTTCTCCAGGCGGGCCTTGAGCGCGGCGGTCGTGCGGAACTCCTGGTTGCCGAGCTCGGGGTACATGTGCAAGTCGCGGCGGAAGGCGACCAGTTCGGCGCGCAGGGCCTCGGGCAGCACGCCGGGGAGCGTGCTGCCGGGGGCGGCTTCCCCGGGCTGTTCGGCCTCGGACTCTCGGGACATCAGATGGTTCACCCTGTGAAGGGTAGGGCGATGCAGGGGCCAACTAACCCGCGATCAACAAAAGTTCAGCCGGATTGACGTAAGAAATCTGGCCGGGCTACGCATGTGGATCGGAGGAGGTGGGTAGAACGTCTCTTTCCACCTGCGGTTTCAGCGCCTGTCGCGTACGGAAGGCCCGGCGCACGCCTCCCGTTGCGAACGCCAGCCCCACGAGCCCCGCGCTCACCACCGTCACGCCCCGGTAGCCGGCGCCCGCGCCGATCGCGAGTCCGCCGAGCCACGGGCCGAGCGCGGCGCCGGTGTTGAGGGCCGCCGTGGCGAGTCCGCCCGCGAGGCCGGGGGCGCCGGACGCCGCGTACAGGGCCCGGGCGATGAGCGTGGAGCCGACGGCGAAGGACAGGGCGCCCTGGACGAAGGCGAGGGCGAGGACGGCCGGGGCGTTGCCCGCCGCCGCGGCGAACAGGACCCAGCCCGCGGCGAGCGCCGCTCCCCCGCCCACGAGGACCGGCACCGGGTGCGCGTCCGAGAGGCGGCCCGCCGCGGTGACCCCCACGAACGAGCCGAGGCCGAAGAGGGCGAGGAGCGCGGGGACGCCGCCGGGAGCCAGCCCTGTCACCTCGGTGGCGAGCGGGGCGAGGTAGGTGAAGGTGCAGAAGGTGGCCGCGTTCACCAGGGCGCCGAGCGCGAGGACGGTGGCGAGGCCGGGGGCGCGCAGGGCACGGAGTTCGGTGCGTACGGGGACGGGTGCGGCTCCGGAGCGGGCCGGGATCGAGCGGGCCACGACCACGAGCGCGGGGACGCACAGCGCGGCGACGGCCCAGAAGGCGGCCCGCCACCCGAGGAACTGGCCCAGCAGCGCGCCGCCCGGCACCCCGGCGACGCAGGCGAGGGTCGTGCCGCCGAGGAGGACGGAGGTGGCGCGGCCCTTCGCGCCGGGCGGGACCATGGCGGCGGCCGCGGCGAGGGCGACCGCGAGGAACCCGGCGTTGGCCAGGGCGGCGACGACCCGGGTCGCGAGCAGGACTCCGTAACTGCTGGTCAGCGCGCCCACGACGTGGACGAGCAGGAAGACCGCGAGGAAGCCGGTGAGGGCGGCGCGGCGCGACCAGCGGACGGCGAGCACCGCGGTCAGGGGTGCGCCGACGATCATGCCGACGGCGAAGGCGGAGGTGAGCGACCCGGCGGCGGGGACGGAGACGCCCAGGTCGTGGGCGATGTCCGGGACGAGGCCGGACAGCATGAACTCGGAGGTTCCTTGCGCGAACACGGCAAGGGCGAGGAGGTACAGCGGAACAGGCACAGCGGACTCCGTGACCGTACAGAGAAGTGACGAGGTGGTCGCGGTACGGCGGTCCGGGCGGTGGCGGCGGCGCGCGTCGGCGGAGGCGGGGCCCTGGCGGGCGCGGCCTCAGCACTTCACGGGCGGGAAGGCCACCGGACGGCTGCCGGTGGCCGGAGTCTGTCGGACTCGGGGCTGTTCACGGGGCCAGGGTAGGGGGCCCGCCCCGCGCCGGGCCACCGGGTTTCGCGCGGTCCGCGTCAGTCGAAGAGGGCGATGATCCCGTTCACCCAGATCGCGAGGGACGCGAGGGCCACCACCAGGCAGCCGCCGACGGCCAGTGCCTCGCGGACCGTCCACGGCTCCGAGGGCTCCGCGTGCTCCCCTGCCGGGCCGTCCAGGTAGGAGGCGGGGTCGTCCCAGTCGACGGGGTGGCCCCGTTCCTCGGCGCAGGCGGCCCGCAGGGCGCCCAGCCGCTCCCGCGCGAAGGCGGTGGCGGCCTCGGTCTCGGGGCCGCGCCAGGCGATGGCCTTCATCCGCCGGCCCGCGGACCCGTACCGCGCCTCGAAGGCGGCGGTCTCCTCGGCGTTCCGGTCCTCTTCGAGGTACATCCAGCGCCCGGCCTCGGCGGCGTCGCCGTAGAGCCGGTACACCTCGGCCAGGCGGCGGCGGAGCGTCGGATCGTGCGGGAACGACGAGACGAGACCGCGCAGGCGCTGGCGTGCGACGGGGACCCGGCCGGCGGCCAGGTCCGCGTCGACTCGGGCGAGGGTCTCTCTCAGAGGCATGCACGCATGATCGGCCACCGTGCCGCGCCGCGTCGACCCGGAAGCTCACACCGTCCGCACGCCGCGCGCCGACCCCGCGATCCCCGCGAGGAACCCCTGCGCGTGGTCGGAGACGCCCTGCTTCAGCCAGGCCGGGTCGATCTCGCAGACGGCGACCTTCACGTCCGTACCCGCGAGGGCGATGGGCAGGGTGTGCACGACGGTGGACGGGAAGCTGAGGATCGTGCGGCCGATGGGGCCGCGCCGGGCGATGAGCTCCAGGGGGAGGTCGGGGCGGACGATCTGGAGGCCGGTCTCGACGGCGAGGCGGTGGAGCTTCTCCGCGCTCTCGCGGCGGTGGGCGAAGTAGCGGGTGGCGCCGTGGGCCGCGGCCAGGCCGCGGACCGCCTCCAGATAGCGGTCCAGGTCGACAACTCCCGTCTCCACCAGGGACGTTCCGACGAGGTCGGCGCCGCGCGTGAGACGGGGCGGGCCGAAGCGGGCGCGGGTCCAGGCGTAGTCGTTCGCGGTGATGTCGACGCCGTCGGGCGCCTCGTCGACCGGCATGGACGTGAACAGGGAGACCTTGCTGCGGCCCTCCTGCGGCGTGAGTCTGCGACGGGCGGCGGACGAGACGGGGCCGAAGGCGATGTCACGCGGCCCGGGGCGGCCGCCGCGCCGGTGCCAGCGCACCAGCCGTTCGCCGCGGGCGAGTTGGGAGACGAACTCCATCGTGGCCGTGCCGTCGTCGACGACGACCAGGTCGCGGGCGCCGCGCCCAATGAATGTATGCAGCGTGAGCAGCAGTTGGACGTAGCGGGAGAACGGGTCGCCGATGACGACGCGGTCCGCGCTGCGCAGGGGGCCCGCGAGCCCGCCGATGGTCCGGAAGGGGGCGGACGCGCCGCCGCGCGCCTCCTCCCAGCGCACCAAGTGACCCTCGGCGCGCGCGAGTTCCGCCATGCGGCGCAGTTGTCCGCGGGTCATGGGGTCGTTGGGCGACAGGACGACGACGGTCGCCGTGGCCTGGGCGTGGTGGGCCCACTCCAGGACGTTCAGGAGCTGCACCGGGCTCTCGACGAAGCACAACGTACTGCTCGACATGCTGCGGCCCTCCCGGGGGACGCCGTGGCGGGGGGGGGGGGGCCCCCGGGCCCCCCCCCCCCCCCCGGGGGGGGGGGGGGGGGGCCGGGCGCCCCCCCGCCCCCCCCCCCGGCCCCCCCGCCCCCCCCCCCCCCCGCCCCGGCGCCCCCAGGGG
>NZ_JBFAVD010000043.1:0-48513 GCF_040679615.1 Streptomyces sp. NPDC052225
AGCGCCACGTCGAAGGCGAGGCGGCCCCTGAAGGCGAGCGGCTTCGCCGCTCAGCCTTTATCGGGGAAATGCGCGCGCAGCGCAGGCATTTCAGGGGCGCGGGGAACTGCGCGACCAGCCCCCACGCACCCGCAGCCGACCGTCAAGCCACATTCACCCGCTGGCCAGGAGGCGCCGCCTCCAGCCAGGCCAGGAACCCCGTCAACGCGTCCTCGCTCATGGCCAGTTCGAGCCGCGAGCCCCGATGCGTACAGGCAAGGACGATCGCGTCCGACAGGAGCGCGAGCTCCTCCTCGCCCTCGGGCGCACGGCGCCCGGTGACCTCGATCGCCGCCCGTTCCAGGACCCGCCGCGGCCGGGGCGCGTACGAGAAGACGCGGAACCACTCGATGCGGTCGCCGTTGTAGCGGGCGATGCCGTAGCCCCAGCCCTTGCCGGAGGTGTCGTCGTCGTCCGGCCCGGGCGCGTCCCACCGCAGCGAGCAGTCGAACGTGCCGCCCGAGCGCTGGATCAGCCGGCGCCGGAGACCGAAGACGAACAGCCCCAGCAGTACGAGTACGACGACCGCGACTACGCACAGCACGAGAACGAGGACCATCTGCACCGACCTCCTCGCTTCGCGACGGATTCAAACGCCTGATAACGGAACAGCAAAAACAGTTGTAGATCGCCTCAGCCGCGACCCGGTCCGGAGGTCATCTCCGGCCTGGGCCGCGGCTGAGGTACGTCATAGGGCTCGCTGGGGTCAGCGAGCCGCCACCGCACGCAGACGGACATCGGCGCGCCGCTCGGCGGACGCGTCGGCGTCCGACTTGGCACGGTCCAGCGCCCGCTCCGCACGCTGGACGTCGATCTCGTCCGACAGCTCGGCGATCTCGGCCAGCAGCGACAGCTTGTTGTCCGCGAACGAGATGAAACCGCCGTGGACAGCCGCCACGATCGTGTCACCGTCGCTCGTACGGATCGTCACCGGGCCCGACTCCAGCACACCGAGCAGCGGCTGGTGACCGGGCATGACGCCGATGTCGCCGGACGTGGTGCGCGCGACGACCAGGGTGGCCTCGCCGGACCAGACACTGCGGTCCGCGGCGACGAGCTCGACGTGCAGCTCAGCAGCCAAGGTGGGCTCCTCGGGTCACCACCCGGCGGCATCCGCTGCCGGGTGTTGGGTCAAAGTCTAGTGGGCGTACGACGGGGGGCGGGACACCCGCCCCCCGTCATGAAGTCAACGACTTCAGGAGACGCCGAGCTCCTTGGCGTTGGCCTTGAGGTCCTCAATGCCACCGCAGAGGAAGAACGCCTGCTCCGGGAAGTGGTCGTACTCGCCGTCGATGATCGCGTTGAACGCCACGATCGACTCGTCCAGCGGCACGTCCGAACCGTCGACGCCGGTGAACTGCTTGGCGACGTGGGTGTTCTGGGACAGGAAGCGCTCCACACGACGGGCGCGGTGGACAGTGAGCTTGTCCTCCTCGCCGAGCTCGTCGATACCGAGGATCGCGATGATGTCCTGAAGGTCCTTGTACTTCTGGAGGACCGTCTTGACACGCATGGCCGTGTTGTAGTGGTCCGCCGCGATGTAGCGGGGGTCCAGGATGCGGGACGTGGAGTCCAGCGGGTCCACGGCCGGGTAGATGCCCTTCTCGGAGATCGGACGGGACAGAACCGTCGTCGCGTCGAGGTGGGCGAAGGTCGTCGCCGGGGCCGGGTCGGTCAGGTCGTCCGCGGGCACGTAAATGGCCTGCATGGACGTGATCGAGTGACCACGGGTCGACGTGATGCGCTCCTGGAGGAGACCCATCTCGTCGGCCAGGTTCGGCTGGTAACCCACGGCGGACGGCATACGGCCGAGCAGCGTGGAGACCTCGGAACCGGCCTGCGTGAAGCGGAAGATGTTGTCGATGAAGAACAGCACGTCCTGCTTCTGCACATCGCGGAAGTACTCCGCCATGGTCAGGCCCGCGAGGGCCACGCGCAGACGGGTGCCCGGCGGCTCGTCCATCTGACCGAAGACAAGCGCGGTCTTGTCGATGACGCCCGAGTCGGCCATTTCCTCGATGAGGTCGTTGCCCTCACGGGTGCGCTCACCGACACCGGCGAACACGGAGACACCGTCGTGGTTGTTGGCGACGCGGTAGATCATCTCCTGGATGAGCACCGTCTTGCCGACGCCGGCACCGCCGAACAGGCCGATCTTTCCACCCTTGACGTACGGGGTGAGAAGGTCGACGACCTTGATGCCGGTCTCGAACATCTCGGTCTTCGACTCGAGCTCGTCGAAGTTCGGGGCCTTGCGGTGGATGCCCCAGCGCTCGCCCTCGTACTTCTCGTCGACGTTCAGGACCTCGCCGAGGGTGTTGAACACCTTGCCCTTGGTGAAGTCGCCGACCGGCACGGTGATGGAGGTACCCGTGTCGGTCACCGGGGCCTGGCGGACCAGACCGTCGGTCGGCTGCATCGAGATGGCACGGACCAGGCCGTCACCGAGGTGCTGAGCGACCTCGAGCGTCAGGGTCTTCTTCTTGCCGTCCTCGGCCGGGTCGCTGACCTCGACGTGCAGAGCGTTGTAGATCTCCGGCATCGCGTCGACGGGGAACTCCACGTCGACGACCGGGCCGATGACCCGGGCGACGCGGCCCGTGGCCGTCGCGGTCTCAACAGTGGTCGTCATTACTTGTCACTCCCCGCGTTCGCGTCGGCCAGGGCGCTGGCGCCACCGACGATCTCGCTGATTTCCTGGGTGATTTCGGCCTGGCGGGCCGCGTTGGCAAGTCGGGAGAGCGTGTTGATGAGCTCTCCCGCGTTGTCGGTCGCCGACTTCATCGCGCGGCGCGTGGCGGCGTGCTTGGAGGCAGCCGACTGGAGCATCGCGTTGTAGATACGGCTCTCGACGTAGCGCGGCAGAAGGGCGTCGAGGACGTCCTCCGCCGACGGCTCGAAGTCGTACAGCGGAAGGATCTCGTCCTTGGACGACGACTCCTCCGCCACCTCTTCGAGGCTGAGCGGCAGCAGCCGGCTGTCGACCGCCGACTGCGTCATCATCGAGACGAACTCGGTGTAGACGATGTGGAGTTCATCCACGCCGCCCTCCGCCGTCTCCTTCTCGATGGCCTCGATCAGCGGGCCCGCGACCTTCTTGGCGTCCGCGTACGTGGGCTCGTCGGTGAAGCCCGACCACGACTCCACGACCTTGCGCTCGCGGAAGTTGTAGTGAGCCAGACCACGGCGGCCGACGATGTACGTGTCGACCTCCTTGCCCTCGGCCACGAGCCGCTCGGTGAGCTGCTCGGCGGCCTTGATCGCGTTCGAGTTGAAGGCGCCGGCCAGACCGCGGTCGCTCGTGAGGAGCAGAACCGCGGAACGGGTCGCCGTCTCGGCCTCGGTCGTCAGCGGGTGCTTCGTGTTCGACCCGGTCCCCACCGCCGTGACCGCGCGCGTGAGCTCGGTCGCGTACGGCGCGGAGGCCGCCACCTTGCGCTGCGCCTTGACGACGCGCGAGGCGGCGATCATCTCCATCGCCTTGGTGATCTTCTTGGTCGCGGTGACGGATCGGATGCGACGCTTGTAGACCCGGAGCTGGGCTCCCATGAGTCAGGTCCCTTCCGTCGTCACTTACCGGCGGCGGCCGGAGCGTCCTCGCCGAGAAGCTTCCCGTCCGAGGTCTCGAACTGCTTCTTGAACTCCGCGATGGCGTCGGCGACGGCGGTGAGCGTGTCGTCGGACATCTTGCCGCCCTCCTTGATGGAGGTCATCAGGCCCTGCTCCTTGCGGTGCAGGTGCTCGAGGAGCTCCTTCTCGAAGCGGCGGATGTCGGCGACCGGCACGTCGTCCATCTTGCCGGTGGTGCCGGCCCACACGGAGACGACCTGGTCCTCGGTCGGCATCGGCTGGTACTGAGCCTGCTTGAGCAGCTCGACCAGACGCTGACCGCGCTCCAGCTGCGCCTTCGACGCGGCGTCCAGGTCGGAACCGAAGGCGGCGAACGCCTCCAGCTCGCGGTACTGGGCCAGGTCGAGACGGAGACGGCCGGAGACCTGCTTCATGGCCTTGTGCTGGGCGGAACCACCCACGCGGGAGACCGAGATACCGACGTTCAGCGCGGGGCGCTGACCGGCGTTGAACAGGTCGGACTCGAGGAAGCACTGACCGTCGGTGATGGAGATGACGTTGGTCGGGATGAACGCCGACACGTCGTTCGCCTTGGTCTCGACGATCGGCAGACCCGTCATCGAACCGGCACCGAGCTCGTCCGAGAGCTTCGCGCAGCGCTCGAGCAGACGCGAGTGCAGGTAGAAGACGTCACCCGGGTAGGCCTCGCGCCCCGGCGGGCGGCGGAGCAGCAGGGACACGGCGCGGTAGGCGTCGGCCTGCTTCGAGAGGTCGTCGAAGATGATGAGGACGTGCTTGCCCTCGTACATCCACTGCTGGCCGATGGCCGAACCGGTGTACGGCGCCAGGTACTTGAAGCCGGCCGGGTCGGACGCCGGGGCGGCGACGATGGTCGTGTACTCCAGGGCACCGGCCTCTTCGAGCGCACCACGCACGGAGGCGATGGTGGAGCCCTTCTGACCGATGGCGACGTAGACGCAGCGGACCTGCTTCGACGGGTCGCCGGTGCGCCAGTTGTCACGCTGGTTGATGATCGTGTCGACAGCCAGGGCGGTCTTGCCGGTCTGGCGGTCACCGATGATCAGCTGACGCTGACCACGGCCGACGGGGGTCATCGCGTCGACGGCCTTGTAGCCGGTCTCCATCGGCTCGTGCACCGACTTACGGGCCATGACGCCCGGGGCCTGCAGCTCAAGGGCGCGTCGGCCGCTGGTCTCGATCTCGCCGAGGCCGTCGATCGGGTTGCCGAGCGGGTCGACGACGCGGCCGAGGTAGCCCTCGCCGACACCGACGGAGAGGACCTCACCGGTACGCGTGACCGGCTGACCCTCCTCGATGCCACTGAACTCGCCGAGGACGATGGCACCGATCTCGCGCTCTTCGAGGTTGAGCGCGAGGCCGAGGGTGCCGTCCTCGAACTTCAGCAGTTCGTTGGCCATGGCCGAGGGAAGACCCTCGACCTTCGCGATGCCGTCGCCGGCAAGGGTGACCGTACCGACCTCCTCGCGCGAGGCCGCGTCCGGCTTGTACGCCTGGACAAAGTTCTCCAGCGCGTCCCGGATCTCCTCCGGCCGGATCGTGAGCTCCGCCATCTGGGTTCCCTGCTCTCCTTGTTGGGCCCGAAGTGTTCTTGGGGTCTGGGGTCAGCCCCCAGGAATCCTCTGCACGGCCCAACTAGGGCCGTAGTCGTACGTGGTTGAGGTGTCAGCCGGCCATACGGCGGCTGGCGTCCTCGATGCGGTCCGCGATGGAGCCGTTGATGACCTCGTCGCCCACCTGCACCTTGATCCCGCCGAGGACCTCGGGGTCCACGTCCAGGTTCAGGTGCATCTGACGCCCGTAGAGCTTCGCCAGGGACGCACCCAGGCGCTGCTTCTGCGTGTCGGTCAGCGGCACCGCGGTGGTGACGGTCGCCACCATGCGCTGCCTGCGCTCGGCGGCGAGCTTGGAGAGGGACTCGAGTCCCGCTTCCAGGCTACGTCCCCGGGGCGCGGTCACAAGACGCGCGACGAGCCGCTCGGTGGTGGGCTTGGCCCGGCCACCCAGGAGCTCCTTGACCAGGGAGCCCTTGGCCGAGGCCGAGGCACCCTTGTCGGTCAGCGCAGCGCGCAGCTCGGCGCTGGAGGAGACGATCCGGTCGAACCGGAACAGCTCGTCCTCGACGTCGTCCAGCTCGCCGCTCTTCTGCGCCGCGGTGAGGTCCGCGGTGTTGGCCAGCTCCTCGAGGGAGTCGACCAGGTCGCGCGAGGCCGACCAGCGGGAGCGGACCAGACCGGAGACCAGGTCGACGGCTTCGCCGCCGACCTGACCGCCGAGCAGGCGGTTCGCAAGCTCGGCCTTGGCGTCGCCGGCCTGCGCCGGGTCGGTCAGGACCCGACGCAGCGACACCTCGCGGTCGAACAGCGCGGTCACCGCGGCCAGGTCGCCGGCGAGCGCCTCGGCGTCGACCGACGTGGAGTCGGTCAGCGCGTCCAGACGCTCACGCGCGGCGGCGAGGGCCTCGCGGCTCGCTCCGTGGGCGGTCATCGAGCAGCCTCGGCCTTCTCCTCGAGCTCGTCGAGGAAGCGGTCGATGGTGCGCGACTGCCGGGCGTAGTCGTCGAGGGACTCGCCGACCAGCTTGCCGGCCAGGTCGGTGGCCAGCTGGCCGACGTCCTGGCGCAGCGCCTGAGAGGCGGCCTTGCGGTCGGCCTCGATCTGGGCGTGACCGGCGGCGATGATCTCCTCACGCTGCCGCTGGCCTTCCGCGCGCATCTCCGCGATGAGCGTGGCGCCCTGCTCCTGCGCCTCCTGGCGCAGCCGCGCGGCCTCGTGCCGGGCCTCGGCGAGCTGAGCCTTGTACTGCTCAAGAACGCTCTGTGCCTCGGTCTGAGCGGCCTCGGCCTTCTCGATACCGCCTTCGATCAGCTCGCGGCGCTCTTCCAGCGTCTTGTTGATACGCGGAAGAAGCTTCTTGGCGAAGAAGAAGAAGACGATGGCGAAGGCAAGGGTGCCGACGAGCAGCTCGGGGCCGGGCGGGATGAGCGGGTTCTGCTCCTCCTCGGCCGCGAGTGCAACCAGGTTGGCGATCACATCAGTGCCTTTCGTCGAATCGTGTCAGTAAGAGGTGATTACTTACCGAACACGAACGGCATAACGATGCCGATGAGGGCGAGCGCCTCACAGAAGGCGAAACCAAGGATCTGGTTGGCGCGGATCAGACCAGCGGCTTCGGGCTGACGGGCGAGAGCCTCGGTGCCCTTACCGAACACGATGCCGACGCCGATGCCGGGGCCGATGGCGGCAAGGCCGTAACCGATCGAACCAGTGGAGCCGTGGAGGCCTTCGGCGGCGAGGGTCTGGAGAGCGGACATGCCGGTTCTTCCTTCTCTTTCAAGGGCCGGTGGGGGTTGGCCACCGGACGAATCGGGGGTGAAGCGGAGCGGGCTGGCTCAGTGGTGCTCGGCGAGCGCGCCCTGGATGTACGAGCAGGCGAGGAGCACGAAGACGTACGCCTGGACGGCCTGCACGAAAAGCTCGAAGAGGATCATGACGACGGTCATGACGAACGAGACGCCCGCGGCCGGGATCATGTAGCTGTTCAGCAGGTACCAGGAGGCGACCGTGAACATGACCAGCATGAGGTGACCGGCGAACATGTTGGCGAAGAGTCGCACCGCGTGCGTGAACGGGCGCACCAGCAGGTTCGAGAAGAACTCGATGAACGAGACCAGCCACTTGATCGGGCCGAGCGACGGGTCGTAACCGACGATGTTCTTCCAACCGCCCACGAAACCGTGGCGCTTGAAGGTCAGCGAGACCCACAGCACGTAGACGATGATCGCGAGGACCGCCGGGTAGGCGATGACCGAGGCGACCGGGAACTGCGCCAGCGGGATCACGGACCAGACGTTCATGATCCAGACGAAGAAGAACAGCGAGACCATCAGCGGGACGTACTTCTCGCCCTCGCGCTTGCCGAGCGTCTCGTAGACGATGCTGCGGCGCACGAAGTCGTAGCCGGCCTCGGCGATCATCTGGGTCTTGCCCGGGACGACCTTCGCGCGACCGAACGCGGCGTAGAAGAAGCTCACGACCACGAGCGAGGTCAGCAGGGCGAGCAGCATCACCTTGTTGAACTCGAACCCGCCGATGGTGAAGATCGGCTGGAACAGGAAGGAGTGCAGGCCCGGCGCCGGGAAGCCACACCCGTTGTCGGACATGATCCGACAGCTCCAGTCAAACGCGAGCTGGGTCGTGTCAGCACTCACCGCGGGCTCCTTCGGCGTGACGCATAAGTACGGCAACCTCGTTGTGTCGGTGCGGCGCGCAGCCGCGGATCGGCACCGGTCTGGTGTTTCGGGTGTGGGGGCGGCGGGCAGGCAATGAGCCTCGCGATCGTGCAGGCGTCAGCTCAGATGCCCGCGCCAGCGATGCCGCAGTTGGCACCGGACGATAGCAGTATCCCGATCGCCCCTTTATCCCGCCCCTACCCCTCACGACGAAGACCCGGTCTTCTCGGGGTTCTCGCTGGTGGTGGAGGCGGTCGCCGAATCGGGATCGACGTAGAAGACCTTCGCCTTGAGGTGCGCGCGGGCCTGGAAGCCCATCCACACGACGGTCGTGGCCACGAGGGTGGCGGCGAAGGCCCGGGGGTTGAACAGCGTGGTGTTCTTGAAGACAGCCACGAAGATGAGGAGCAGCAGCAGCTGGGCGACGTAGAGCATCATGCCCATCGCCTGGAAGAGCTGCGGAAGCGATTTTGCCGTCCGATAAAGGACGAACTGCCCAAGTCCCATGAAAGCGATGACCAGCAGCGTCCCGACGACCGCACCGACGGCCCCCTTGCCACCCGCAACCACACCACTGATCACCGCGGCAATCACGCCGGCGATGGCGGTGGGTACGAGGGCCTGAAGAAGGGTCCGTGCGTCGTTGGACGGCATGGCGGCAGCTCCGCTTTTTGATGGGGGCAGGGTGTCGTCATGGACGAGCGTAGTCCGGGGCCGAGAGGGAACTTCGGGCCAATAGACCGTCGCACTACGGTCCTTCGGCTCTATCCCCGGGTCTCGTGAACGGTATCACAAACTATTTGATGCGGTCTTTACCTAGATGGTGTGCCAACCGTCACACGTGAGAGGGAACCTGCGCGTCTGTGCGTCCACGGGGTCAACTTGTCTGGTATTGGAGCCATTTCAACCCGCGGTGCGGACCCGAGTCAACGTGACGATCCGGCCTTACGCCGATCCGTGAAGCGAGATCGGGCGCCAATTGCCGTCGCTCCGTTGACTCCTGCGGGGATCGGCGTGCGGTCCGGTTCGTCGACGGCCTCCCCGGCCTCGTGCGACTCCTCGGCCCCAGCCTTGCGGCGCCGGTAGCGCGGCGGCACCAAGTGCTCGGCCCAGCGCGGCGCGTGGGGTGTGAAGCGCGGCAGCAGGAGCAGCACCAGACCGACGAAGCTGAGCGCGACGATCGTGAGCACGACCCACATCCCCGACGCCGAGTGCACCGAGTACGCGACCGCGCCGAAGGCGATGAGCGCCGACCAGAAGTACATGATCAGCACCGCGCGGGAGTGCGAGTGGCCGATCTCCAGGAGCCGGTGGTGCAGGTGCCCGCGGTCGGCGGCGAACGGCGACTGGCCGTTCCAGGTGCGGCGCACGATGGCGAGCACGAGGTCCGCGAACGGGATCGCGATGATCGTCAGCGGCATCACCAGCGGGATGAAGACCGGGAGCATCGCGTGCGTGGTGTCGCGGGTCGAGCCGCCGAAGTTGAGGGCCATGGCGTCGGGGTCGATCTGCCCCGTCATGGAGATGGCGCCCGCCGCGAGGACCAGACCGATGAGCATCGAGCCCGAGTCGCCCATGAAGATCCGCGCGGGGTGCATGTTGTGCGGCAGGAAGCCCAGGCACATGCCCATGAGGATCGCGGCGAACAGCGTCGCGGGGGCGGCGGCCTCGATGCCGTAGCCGTACCAGATCCGGTACGCGTACAGGAAGAACGCGGCGGCGGCGATGCACACCATGCCCGCCGCGAGACCGTCGAGACCGTCGACGAAGTTCACGGCGTTGATGGTGATGACGACGAGGGCGACGGTCAGGAGCGTGCCCTGCCACTGGGTCAGGGACACGGTCCCCACGCCCGGTACCGGCAGCCAGAGGATCGTCAGGCCCTGCATGACCATGACGCCCGCGGCGATCATCTGGCCGCCGAGCTTGATGAGCGCGTCGATCTCGAACTTGTCGTCCAGGACGCCGATCAGCCAGATCAGGGCGGCGCCGGACAGCAGCGCGCGCGGCTCGTTCGACGACTCGAAGACCTGGTCCAGGTTGGCCAGGTGGTCGGCGACCAGGAGACCCGCGCACAGGCCGAAGAACATGGCGATACCGCCGAGCCGCGGTGTGGGCTCCCGGTGCACGTCACGTGCCCGGATTTCCGGCATGGCGCCGGCCACGATCGCGAACTTCCGCACCGGGCCTGTGAGCAGATAGGTCACCGCGGCCGTGATGCAGAGCGTCAGCAGATATTCACGCACGGGCTTCCCCACAGGTATCGCTGGCCATCTCAGCCCCACACCCTAGCTTCGCGTGGTTGAGGTTGAGGACTTCCGGGTAGCGACGATGGTTGCACGAGTGACGTTCCGGTTGCGCCGTGGTGACGTACCGCGAGTGTTCCGGACCGGTCCCCGGGGGCCGCCTACCCGTTATCCGGCGGGGTACGGGGGAAATCTTCCGGCCAGATCACTGACCTCCTCGCGGGCCGCGCGCGGGTCCAGATCGCCGCGTACGACACCCGAGAAGAGCACCGCGATCCGGGCCGCCTCCGGCTCGCCCATGCCCTGTGTGGTGATCGCGGCGGTGCCCAGCCGCAGCCCGCGCTCGTCCCCGTACGGAAGCGCGCAGGTGTCGAGGACCATGCCGGCGGAGGCCAGCCGGCCGCGGGCCGTTCGGCCGGGTACGCCGAGGGGCGCCGGGTCGACGGTGACGAGGTGGGTGTCCGTGCCGCCGGTCGTGACGCCGAAGCCTTCCGCCGCGAGCGTTCCGGCCAGCATGCGCGCGTTGGCGACCACCTGATGGGCGTACGCGGTGAACGCGGGCGCCGCCGCCTCGCCGAACGCGACGGCCTTCGCGGCGATGGTGTGCATCTGCGCGCCGCCCTGCGTGAACGGGAAGACCGCCCGGTCGACGCGGTCCGCGAGCTCGGCGGAGCACAGCAGCATGCCGCCGCGCGGGCCGCGCAGGACCTTGTGGGTGGTGGCGCAGACGATGTCCGCGTACGGGACCGGGTTCGGGGCCGCTCCCCCGGCGACGAGCCCGATGGGGTGCGCGGCGTCCGCGATGAGGTACGCGCCCACGTCGTCGGCGATGGCGCGGAAGGCCGCGTAGTCGATGTGCCGGGGGTACGAGATCGAGCCGCACACGATCGCCTTGGGGCGGTGCGCGCGGGCCAGGGCGAGGACCTCGTCGTGGTCGATGAGACCGCTCTCCGGGTCGACGCCGTAGGGCACGAAGTCGAACCAGCGGCCCGAGAAGTTCGCCGGGGAGCCGTGCGTGAGGTGGCCGCCGGACGGCAGGCCCATGGCGAGGACGGTGTCGCCGGGCTTGAGGAGGACCGCGTACGCCGCCAGGACGGCCGAAGAGCCGCTGTGCGCCTGGACGTTGACGTGTTCGGCCCCGAAGAGGGCCTGCGCGCGGTCCACGGCGATGCGCTCGGCCACGTCGACCAGTTCGCAGCCGCCGTGGTGGCGGGCTCCGGGGTAGCCCTCCGCGTACTTGTTGGCCAGCGGGGAGCCGAGGGCGGCCAGGACGGCGGGGGACGTGAAGTTCTCGGCCGCGATCAGCTGGAGCGAGTCGGCCTGGCGGGCCGTCTCCCCGAGGATGACCTCGGCCAGTTCGGGGTCCTGACGCAGTAGCTCCGCCAGGGGTGCGGGTGCTGTGGTGACCGGCATCTTGGGCTCCGGGCCTCGCGGTGGGAGGTAGGTGCCTTCCAATGTAGGTCCGGGAGCTTCGGGGCGCCTGAGGTTGCTGTCACGGGGCTCCGCCCCGGGCCCCGCTCCTCAATCGCCGGAGGGGCTTGATGGGGCTACTTGGTGACGCCCGTCAGGGCCGCGACGACCGGGTCGAGGGCCTCGTTGATCTCGGAGCCCACCGAGCGGAAGAACGGCAGCGGTGCGCCGTACGGGTCGTACACCTCGTCCGCCTCCACCGACGGGGCCAGGAGCCACCCGCGTAGAGCCGCCGCGGCGCGCACCAGGGCCCGCGCACGCTCCACCACGCCGCCCTCCAGCGGGTCCGGGAGGGTCGCCGGGTCTATGGCCCGTACGAGGCGCGTGAACTCCTTCAGGGTGAACGTGCGCAGGCCCGCGCTGTGGCCCATGGAGATGACCTGCGCCCGGTGGTCCCGGGTCGCGGTCAGGACCAGGTCGGCCCTTATGACGTGGTCGTCGAGGAGCTCGCGCCCGACGAAGCCGGAGGGGTCGGCGCCGAAGTCGGCCAGGACCTGCTCCGCGTTGGCCTCCATGGGGGCGCCCTCGTGGCCCCAGGTGCCCGCGCTCTCCACGACGAGGCCGCCGGCCAGCGGGTCGCCGAGGCGGTCCGCCAGGGCATGCCTGGTCAGCCGCTCGGTGATCGGCGAGCGGCACACGTTGCCGGTGCTGACGTGGAGGATGCGGAAGGAATCGCCGGGGAGCACCAGGGGCTCCGCGTACTCGATGGCCTCGTTGCCTATGCCACGCCCCGTCTCAGGGGCTGTCAATTCGCCACCTCGAGGTCGGGTACCACCTTGCGCAGCTCCTCGGCGCTGAGCGAGCCCGCGCGCAGCAGCACCGGCACCTTGCCCGTCACGTCGACGATGGACGACGGGACGATGCCCGGGGTGGGACCGCCGTCGAGGTACACGGAGACGGAGTCGCCGAGCATCTCCTGCGCGGCGTCGCAGTCCTCGGGGGCGGCGTGGCCGGTCAGGTTCGCGGAGGACACGGCCATCGGGCCGACCTCGGTGAGCAGCTCGATGGCGACCGGGTGCAGCGGCATGCGCACGGCGACGGTGCCGCGGGTCTCCCCCAGGTCCCACTGGAGGGACGGCTGGTGCTTGGCGACGATCGTCAGGGCGCCGGGCCAGAACGCGTCGACGAGCTCCCAGGCCATCTCGGAGAAGTCCGTGACGAGGCCGTGCAGGGTGTTCGGCGAGCCGATCAGGACGGGGCTGGGCATGTTGCGGCCGCGGCCCTTGGCCTCCAGGAGGTCACCGACCGCCTCGGGCGTGAACGCGTCGGCGCCGATCCCGTAGACGGTGTCGGTGGGCAGCACGACGAGTTCGCCGCGGCGGACGGCGGACGCGGCTTCACGCAGACCGGTTGCGCGGTCGGTCGCGTCGTTGGTGTCGTAACGCCGTGCCATTTAGCGGGCCTCCTGCTCAGGTACGTATACGTGGAAGAAGTGGGTCACGGCATCGCCTTGCGGGCGGTCGCGAACCTCGGCCGGTTGTTGAGGTCCGGGTGGTCGGCCGCGTCGGCCCAGCCCCGCTCCTCGGTGAAGATCCACGGCACCAGGCCGCCCTGGGTGTCGGCGTGCTCGATGACGACGACGCCGCCGGGACGGAGCAGCCGGTGGGCGGTGCGCTCGATGCCGCGGATCAGGTCGAGGCCGTCCTCGCCGGAGAACAGCGCCATGTCCGGGTCGTAGTCGCGGGCCTCGGGAGCCACGTACTCCCACTCGGTGAGCGGGATGTACGGCGGGTTGGAGACGACGAGGTCGACCTGGCCGTCGAGGTCGGGGAAGGCGTCGAGGGCGTCGCCCTGGCGCAGGTCGACCCTGGACCCCTCGACGTTCTTGCGCGTCCACTTCAGGGCGTCCTCGGACAGCTCCACGGCGTGGACACGCGAGCGCGGGACTTCCTGGGCGAGAGCGAGCGCGATGGCGCCGGAGCCGGTGCACAGGTCGACGATGAGCGGCTCGACGACGTCCATCGCGCGCACGGCGTCTATGGCCCAGCCGACGACCGACTCGGTCTCCGGGCGCGGCACGAAGACACCGGGTCCGACCTGGAGCTCCAGGTAGCGGAAGTAGGCGCGGCCGGTGATGTGCTGGAGCGGCTCGCGGGCCTCGCGGCGCGCGGTCACCTCCCAGTACCGGGCGTCGAAGTCCGCGTCCTTGACGGTGTGCAGCTCGCCCCGCTTGACGCCGTGCACGAACGCGGCGAGCTCCTCCGCGTCGTTGCGCGGCGAGGGCACGCCGGCGTCGGCCAGCCGCTGGGTGGCCTGGGCCACTTCCGCGAGCAGCAGGTTCACGCTGGTCCTCCGGGCTGAGCTGTGGACGTACGGGCGTACAGAAGGCTTACGCGGCGGCGAGCTTGGCGGCCGAGTCCGCGTCGACGCACGCCTGGATCATGGCGTCGAGGTCGCCGTCGAGCACCTGGTCCAAGTTGTACGCCTTGAAGCCGACGCGGTGGTCCGAGATGCGGTTCTCCGGGAAGTTGTACGTACGGATCTTCTCGGAGCGGTCGACGGTGCGGACCTGGCTGCGACGGGCGTCGGCCGCTTCGGCCTCGGCCTTCTCCTGCGCCGCTGCGAGGAGCCTGGAGCGCAGGATACGCATCGCCTGCTCCTTGTTCTGCAGCTGGCTCTTCTCGTTCTGGCAGGACGCGACGACTCCGGTGGGAATGTGCGTGATGCGCACGGCGGAGTCGGTCGTGTTGACGGACTGGCCGCCGGGGCCCGAGGAGCGGTACACGTCGATACGGAGATCGTTCATGTTGATCTCGACGTCGACCTCCTCGGCCTCGGGCGTGACGAGCACGCCGGCGGCGGAGGTGTGGATGCGGCCCTGCGACTCGGTCGCGGGCACGCGCTGCACGCGGTGCACGCCGCCCTCGTACTTGAGGCGGGCCCACACGCCCTGGCCGGGCTCGGTCGCGCCGTTGCCGCCCTTGGTCTTCACGGCGACCTGGACGTCCTTGTAGCCGCCCAGCTCGGACTCGGTGGCGTCGATGATCTCGGTCTTCCAGCCGACGCGCTCCGCGTACCGCAGGTACATGCGCAGCAGGTCGCCGGCGAACAGGGCGGACTCGTCGCCGCCCGCGCCGGCCTTGATCTCGAGGATCACGTCCTTGTCGTCGGACGGGTCGCGGGGCACCAGGAGAAGCCGCAGCTTCTCGGTGATCTCCTCGCGCGCCTTCTCGAGTTCCTTGACCTCGGCGGCGAAGTCGGGGTCGTCGGCGGCGAACTCCTTCGCCGTCTCGATGTCCTCCCCGTTCTGCTTCCAGGAGCGGTACGTCGCGACGATCGGGGTCAGCTCGGCGTAGCGCTTGTTCAGCTTGCGCGCGTTGGCCTGGTCGGCATGGACCGACGGGTCAGCGAGCTTCTTCTCCAGATCGGCGTGCTCACCGATCAGGTCCTCGACGGCCTCGAACATCTCCGGCTCCTGGTCTTACGGGTGTGGAAAAGGGGCTGCACCGCAAAGCGCCGGTCCCGGTGCCCCCGTGTGACCAGGGGCACCGAAGACCGGCGCTGAAGCCTCGCTACTTGTTGGCAGCGGCAGCCTTGCCGAAGCGGGCCTCGAAGCGGGCCACGCGGCCACCGGTGTCGAGGATCTTCTGCTTGCCCGTGTAGAACGGGTGGCACTCGGAGCAGACCTCGGCACGGACAGTGCCGGACGAGATGGTGCTACGGGTGGTGAACGACGCGCCACAGGTGCAGCTGACCTGCGTCTCGACGTACTCGGGGTGGATGTCGCGCTTCAAGGTGTCTCCTAGTTTCGGGAGGGCGCCGGGTCGCAACCGCGGGATACGGGAGCGTGAACCGGAGCCGACGTACCAGTCTGCCAGGACTGGCCGTATCCCCCAAAACCGGGGTCGGGCCGGAACTATTCCCGGCGGGTGTCGGGGCCGGTCCGGGGCTAGTGGACGACGCCCTCGGCGGTGCCGGTCGCGGTGCCCTTCGTCGCGGTCTTCGGGACCGCCCTGTCGGCCTTCAGCGCCTTCCAGACCGCGTCGGACTTGGTCTGGTCGACCAGGACGCGGTTGGCGTCGTTCGGGTCGTACTGCACCGGCATCGTGACCATGTTCATGTCGTTGGAGCCGATGCCCTTGAGCCCGTTCGCGAACGAGGTGAGGTCGGTGACCGAGGCGAGGTCCGAGTCCGTCGTCACCGACTTGGTGGCCGTGTTCGCCAGGTTGTACAGCTTCTTCGGGCTGGTGAAGACGCCGACGTCCTTGATCTGGTCCATCAGGGCCTTCATGAACGCCTGCTGAAGCTGGATGCGGCCGAGGTCGCTGCCGTCGCCGACGCCGTGCCGGGTGCGGACGAGGCCGAGCGCCTGCTCGCCGTCGAGCTTGTGGGTGCCGGCGTCGAGGTCCAGATGGCTGTCGGGGTCCTTGATCGCCTTGCTGGTGGTGACCTCGACGCCGCCGAGGTCGTCGATCAGCTCCTGGAAGCCGCTGAAGTCGACCTCGACGTAGTGGTCCATGCGGATGCCGCTCATGGACTCGACGGTCTTGACCGCGCAGGCCGCGCCCCCGGTGGAGTACGCGGAGTTGAACATGACGTCGTTCGCCGCGGGGTACTCCGTGCCGTTCTTGTCGGTGCACGACGGCCGGTCTATGAGCGTGTCCCTGGGTATGGAGACGATGCTCGCCTTCTTGTGGCCCTTGTAGATGTGGACCACCATCGCGGTGTCGGAGCGGGCCGAGCCCTCGTCCGTGCCGCCGCCGACCTTCTTGTTGTTGCCGGCGCGGCTGTCGGAGCCGAGCACCAGGATGTCCTGCGAGCCGTTGTCGACGTTCTCGGGACGGTCCGTGCCCAGGGCCGCGTTGATGTCGACGCTCTTGATGTTGCCGTTGAGCTTGAAGTAGACGTACCCGAGGCCCGTGCCGCCGAGGACGACGACGCCCGCGGCGCTCCACGCCACGATGCGCAGCGCCTTGCCGCGCCCGTCCCGCGGCTTGCGGCGGCGGCCCTTGGCGCGGTGGCGCCCGGGCTTGCTGTCACTGTCCGGCATGTGCTCCTCGCAGGTTCGTTCTGATCGCCATGAAGCGTTGCACAGCAGCCTGTGCCCGCAGCGGAGCGCACCGGACACGGAACGTAACGGGACCAAGGTCCCGTACCCCTCCCACCTGCGCTTTTGGCCTCATGAGCCGCATGCTTCACAGAGGCCGCGAATTCTTATACATGTGGTGAAGGTCTCGGGGGACCGAGTGCCCACGAACGCGCACGGCAAAGGGCTGAGCCCCGTCGCATCCCTGCGACGGGGCTCAGCCCTTACGAGAAACCCGCGGCGAAGCGTCAGTCGTTGCCGTTGCCCGGCGTCGGCGTCGTCTTCTGGATCTGGAGCAGGAACTCGCCGTTCGACTTCGTCTGCTTCATCTTGTCGAGCAGCAGCTCGATCGCCTGCTGCTGGTCGAGCGCGTGCAGCACGCGACGCAGCTTCCAGGTGACGGCGAGCTCGTCGCTGCCGAGCAGGATCTCTTCCTTACGGGTACCGGACGCGTCGACGTCCACCGCCGGGAAGATGCGCTTGTCGGCGAGCTTGCGGTCGAGCTTGAGCTCCATGTTGCCGGTGCCCTTGAACTCCTCGAAGATCACCTCGTCCATGCGGGACCCGGTGTCGACGAGCGCGGTGGCGAGGATGGTCAGCGAGCCGCCGTCCTCGATGTTGCGCGCGGCGCCGAAGAAGCGCTTCGGGGGGTACAGGGCGGTCGAGTCGACACCACCGGACAGGATGCGGCCGGAGGCCGGCGCCGCCAGGTTGTAGGCGCGGCCCAGACGCGTGATGGAGTCGAGCAGCACGACGACGTCGTGGCCCAGCTCGACCAGGCGCTTCGCACGCTCGATGGCGAGCTCGGCGACCGTGGTGTGGTCCTCGGCCGGACGGTCGAAGGTCGAGGAGATGACCTCGCCCTTGACCGACCGCTGCATGTCGGTGACCTCTTCCGGACGCTCGTCGACCAGGACGACCATCAGGTGGCACTCGGGGTTGTTGTGCGTGATCGCGTTGGCGACCGCCTGCATGATCATGGTCTTGCCGGTCTTCGGCGGGGCCACGATCAGACCGCGCTGGCCCTTACCGATCGGCGACACGAGGTCGATGATGCGGGTGGTGAGCACGCCCGGGTCCGTCTCCAGGCGGAGGCGGTCCTGCGGGTACAGCGGCGTCAGCTTGTTGAACTCCGGGCGTCCGCGGCCGGATTCGGCCGCCATGCCGTTCGCCGAGTCGAGGCGGACGAGCGCGTTGAACTTCTCGCGGCGCTCGCCTTCCTTCGGCTGACGCACGGCACCGGTGACGTGGTCGCCCTTGCGCAGGCCGTTCTTGCGGACCTGGGCGAGGGAGACGTAGACGTCGTTGGGGCCCGGGAGGTAGCCCGACGTACGGATGAAGGCGTAGTTGTCGAGGATGTCGAGGATGCCCGCGACGGGGATCAGGACGTCGTCGTCGGAGACCTGCGGCTCGTTGCCGAAGCCGCCCTCGTCACGCCCGCGGCGCCCGCGGCGGTCGCGGTAACGGCCCCGACGGCCGCGCCGGCCGCCCTCGAAGTCGTCGTCGTCCTGCGGACCGTTGTTGCGGTCGCGGTCACGGTCCTGGCGACCACCGCCGCCCTGGCCCTGCTGGCGGTCCTGACGGTCCTGGCGGCCGCCCTGGTCCTTGTTGCCCTGGCCCTGGCCCTGGTCGTCGCCCTTGCCGCCGCGGCGGTCACGGTCGCGGCCCCCGCGGTCACGCCGGTCACGGCGCTCACGACGGCCGTCGTTGCTGTTCTCCTGGCCGCCGTCGCCCTTGTTCTCGGCGCCCTGGGCGTCCTGCTTCGACTCGGACTTGGCCTCGGCCGTGACGGTCTCCGGGCTGCCCGCGTCGGCGGTGGCACGGCGGCGACGACGCTCACCGGCCGGCTGCTCGTCCCCGGCGCCCTGGCCGGGGATCTCGATCTGCTGCTGCGCGGTGGCCTTGGCCTCCGCCTTCTCCGCCTTGGCGTCCGCCTTCTTCGCGGGCGCGGCGTCGACGACGGCCTCGTCACCCGTACGGGCCTTCGAGGTGGCCCGGCGCTTCGGCTTCGCCTCGGCGGCGTCGGCGCTCTTCGCGGGGGCACCGCCGCCCGCCTGCGCCTCCTTGATGACCTCGATCAGCTGGCTCTTGCGCATCCGCGCAGTGCCCCTGATGCCGAGGCCCGATGCGACCTGCTGCAGCTCGGCCAGCACCATGCCGTCGAGGCCGGTACCGCGGCGCCGCCGGGAGCCCGAAGCACCGGCGGCCGGCGCAGCAGAGTCCGTGGACGCGGCGGGCGCGGCAGCAGAGCTGTCGGCAGTCACGCCCATCAGATCGGTGGTGTCGCTCACGAAGGGTCCTTCCCTGGAGCGGACGTCGGCCTGTCTGGCTCGGCGACCGGTCGTGCTGTCCGGCGGTGGTCCTGCCTGTACGGACCGTGCCGGGGCGGTTGTCCGCCGAAGAGGCGGAAGAATTCATTGGTGGCAGCGATTCCGGATTCCACGGGTGCACGGGATTTCTGTGTCACGCGGCTCGGTCACGCCGGTTCCGGAGCATGCTCGACAACATTCAGCGCCGCGTCTCGGCATACGAGGACGATGCACGGAATTGCTGGGGAGGCTCCCGGAAGAATGGTTGTCCCGGACGGGGACACACAGCACCTCGCCATGGTGGGGTCGGGTGCAGACTTGAGGTTAACACTACCGGATCCAACAAACATTCCCCCTCTCTCAATCCGGCAACCGGATGCTTTTGATCAGACGGCTTGGGAGCCGAGCGGCAGGACGCTCGCTCCGTCGACGTCGAGGGCCAGGCGATTGGCCGCCCATCCCTCTCCGGCCAGCCGGGCGACCTTGTCGGCCGCTCCGTCCTCCACCAGGGCGATGACCGTCGGCCCCGCCCCGGAGATCATCGCGGGCACCCCGTCGGCCCGCAGCCGCTCCACCAGTGCGGCGCTCTCCGGCATCGCGGGAGCGCGGTACTCCTGGTGGAGACGGTCCTCGGTGGCCGGGAGCAGCAGCTCGGGGCGCCTGGTCAGCGCCTCGACGAGCAGGGCCGCCCGGCCCGCGTTGGCCGCTGCGTCCACATGGGGGACGGTGCGCGGCAGCAGTCCTCGCGCCATTTCGGTGAGGACGGGCTTTCCGGGGACGAAGACCACCGGAACGACGGAACGCGCGGCCTCCAGGCGGACGGCACGTCCCGCGCCGGCCTCCATCCACGCGATGGTGAAACCGCCGAGCAGACACGGCGCGACGTTGTCGGGGTGGCCCTCGATCTCGGTGGCGAGTTCGAGGAGCGCGGCGTCGTCGAGCCGGGAGTCGCCGCCTATGGTCACGGCGCGCGCGGCGACGACGGCGGCGACGATGGCGGCGGAGGAGGAGCCCAGGCCACGGCCGTGCGGGATCCGGTTGGCGCACACGATCTCGAGGCCACGCGGCTGCCCGCCGAGCAGGTCGAAGGCGGTGCGCAGGGAACGTACGAGAAGGTGCGACTCGTCGCGCGGCAGGGTCTCGGAGCCCTCACCCGCGATGTCGATGTTCAGCCCGGAGTCGGCGACCCTGACGACGACGTCGTCGTAGAGCCCCAGCGACAGGCCGAGGCTGTCGAAGCCCGGGCCGAGGTTGGCGCTGGTGGCGGGGACGCGCACCCTGACGGCGGCGGCGCGGAACGCGGGACCGGCCATCGCTCGATGACTCTCCTTGAGCTGCGGGATGTTTCGAGAACTTCCGAAGACTGACGACAGACTGATGACGGTCGAGACTTTCGAGGCTTTCGAGAACTTCCGAGACTTCCGATGTCTTGTGATGCGTACGTCGACACCCGGGCCACGATCGTCGGAAACACGGCGGAAATTCGCCGGAGAACGACGGAACGGCGGCGGCACCGCGGCATATGCGGCGGGCGGGTTCGGTACAGCCTATCGAAGGAAGGTTCTGTGGCGACATAGGGCGCACAGGAGGCGCACGATGCGTGTCGTAAGCCCCCTGTGCACCCCCTGTACGGATACGCCCAGTTGACGGGGTATCAGTCGCGGCGCGGAACCGGGATCAGGCGAGACCGAGGCGCTCGGCGGCCGCGGCGGCGTCGACCGGGACGGTGACGGGCTGCGGGGCGCCGGCGACGGCCCAGTCGGGGTCCTTGAGGCCGTTGCCCGTGACGGTGCAGACGATCTTCTGGCCCTTGTCGACCTTGCCCTGCTCGGCGGCCTTCAGCAGACCGGCCACCGAAGCGGCGGACGCGGGCTCGACGAAGACACCCTCCTGGGACGCCAACAGCTTGTAGGCGCGCAGGATCTCACGGTCCGTCACCTCGTCGATGAACCCGCCGGACTCGTCGCGCGCGGCCTCGGCCTGCTGCCACGACGCCGGGTTCCCGATGCGGATTGCGGTCGCGATCGTCGACGGGTCCTTGACGACCTCGCCGCGCACGATCGGCGCGGAACCGGAGGCCTGGAAACCCCACATGCGCGGAGTGTGCGTCGACACGCTGTCGGCGGCGTACTCCTTGTAGCCCTTCCAGTAGGCCGTGATGTTGCCGGCGTTGCCGACGGGCAGCACGTGGATGTCGGGCGCGTCGCCGAGGGCGTCCACGATCTCGAACGAGGCCGTCTTCTGGCCCTCGATACGGAACGGGTTGACGGAGTTGACCAGCGCCACCGGGTAGTTCTCGGAGAGGCCGCGCGCCAGGTTCAGGCAGTCGTCGAAGTTGCCGTCGACCTGGAGGATCTTCGAGCCGTAGACGAGCGCCTGGCCCATCTTGCCGAGCGCGATCTTGCCGCGCGGCACGAGCACCGCGCAGACCATGCCGGCGCGCACGGCGTAGGCCGCGGCGGACGCCGACGTGTTGCCGGTGGAGGCGCAGATGACGGCCTGCGCGCCCTCCTCCTTGGCCTTGGTGATGGCCATGGTCATGCCGCGGTCCTTGAAGGAGCCGGTGGGGTTGGCGCCCTCCACCTTCAGGTGGACCTCGCAGCCCAGGCGCTCGGAGAGGACCTGCGCGGGCACGAGCGGCGTGCCGCCCTCGCGCAGCGTCACGACCGGCGTGGTGCCCGTCACCGGGAGCCGGTCCCGGTACTCCTCGATGATGCCGCGCCACTGGTGGGTCATTCCGGTCATCCCTGCTACTCCCCTTCAACACGCATGATGCTGGCGACACCGCGCACGGTGTCGAGCTGACGCAGCGCGTCCACGGTCCCGGTGAGGGCCGCGTCCGCCGCGCGGTGGGTGACGACGACGAGGGAGGCCTCGCCGTCCTTCCCCGACTGCCGCACGGTGTCGATGGAGACCCCGTGCTCGGCGAAGACCGTCGCGACCTGGGCGAGAACACCCGGCTTGTCGGCCACGTCGAGGCTGATGTGGTACCGCGTCACGACGTCGCCCATCGGGGAGACGGGCAGCTGCGTGTACGCGGAATCGCCGGGTCCCGTCGCGCCGTTGAGGCGGTTGCGGCAGACGGCGACGAGGTCGCCGAGAACGGCGGACGCGGTCGGCGAGCCGCCGGCACCGGGTCCGTAGAACATCAACTGACCCGCGGCCTCGGCCTCGACGAACACGGCGTTGTACGCGCCGCGGACGGAGGCCAGCGGGTGGTCGAGCGGGATCATCGCGGGGTGCACGCGCGCCGTGACGGAACCTCCGTCGGCGGCGCGCTCGCAGATCGCGAGGAGCTTGATGGTGCAGCCCATCTCCTTCGCGGACGCGAAGTCGGCGGCGGTGACCTCGCTCATGCCCTCGCGGTACACGTCGTCGAGGCGGACCCGGGTGTGGAAGGCGATCCCGGCGAGGATGGCGGCCTTGGCGGCGGCGTCGAAGCCCTCGACGTCGGCGGTCGGGTCGGCTTCGGCGTACCCGAGGGCGGTGGCCTCGTCGAGCGCTTCCTGGTAGCCGGCGCCGGTCGAGTCCATCTTGTCGAGGATGAAGTTCGTCGTGCCGTTGACGATGCCGAGCACACGGTTGACCTTGTCGCCCGCGAGGGACTCCCGCAGGGGGCGTACGAGCGGGATCGCGCCGGCCACGGCGGCTTCGTAGTACAGGTCGCGGCCGTGCTCCTCGGCGGCGGCGTGCAGGGCCTCGCCGTCCTGGGCGACGAGCGCCTTGTTGGCCGAGACGACGGAGGCGCCGTGCTCGAAGGCAGTGGTGATGAGGGTGCGCGCGGGCTCGATCCCTCCGATGACTTCGACGATCACGTCGATGTCGCCGCGTTTCACGAGGGCGGTCGCGTCGGTGGTGACCAGGTCCGGGTCGATGCCCTCACGGACCTTGGACGGGCGCCGGACGGCCACCCCCGCGAGCTCGACGGGGGCGCCGATCCGGGCGGCGAGGTCGTCGGCGTGCGTCGTCATGATGCGCGCCACCTCTGAGCCGACAACCCCACAGCCCAGCAGCGCCACCTTCAGCGGACGCGTACGCATCATCCGACCTCGTTTCCCTCTGCTACTTCTCTGCTACGAGTCTTACGTGTCCACGGTTCTCACCTGTCCACGGTGGAACCAGTCTCACCCACCGGACCGGGGATTCCGCCCCGGGTCCGGATGGTGAGACGTAGATTTCATTTATCCGACGTCGAGGCGCAGGAGATCTTCCTCCGTCTCACGCCGGACGATCACCCGGGCCTCGCCGTCGCGCACGGCGACGACGGGCGGGCGAAGCGCGTGGTTGTAATTGCTGGCCATGGAGCGGCAGTACGCGCCGGTGGCCGGTACGGCGATGAGGTCGCCCGGGGCGACGTCCGCGGGCAGGAACGCGTCCTTGACCACGATGTCGCCGCTCTCGCAGTGCTTGCCGACGACGCGGACCAGCATGGGCTCGGCGTCGGAGCGGCGCGAGACGAGGGCGACGGTGTACTCGGCGTCGTACAGGGCGGTCCGAATGTTGTCGGACATGCCGCCGTCGACGGAGACGTACGTCCGCAGGCTCTCCAGCGGCTTGACGGTGCCGACGGTGTAGAGCGTGAAGGCGGTCGGGCCGACGATGGCGCGCCCCGGCTCGACGGAGATCCGGGGGGTCCGCAGCTTCGCGGCCTCGCACTCCCTCGTGACGATCTCGCTCAGCGCCTTGGCGATCTCGTGCGGCTCACGGGGGTCGTCGTCGCTGGTGTACGCGATACCGAGACCACCGCCGAGGTCGATCTCGGGAAGCTCGATGCCGTGCTCGTCGCGCACCTCGGCGAGCAGTCCGACGACGCGGCGTGCGGCGACCTCGAAGCCCGCCATGTCGAAGATCTGCGACCCGATGTGCGAGTGGATCCCGATGAGCTCGATCCCGTCGAGCTTGAGGGCGCGCCGCACGGCTTCGGCGGCCTGCCCGCCCGCGAGGGCGATGCCGAACTTCTGGTCCTCGTGCGCGGTGGCGATGAACTCGTGGGTGTGGGCCTCGACGCCGACGGTCACCCGGATCTGCACGCGCTGGCGCTTGCCGAGCCGCTCGGCGATGTGGGCGACGCGCACGATCTCCTGGAAGGAGTCGAGCACGATCCGGCCGACGCCGGCCTCGATGGCCCGCTCGATCTCGTCCTCGGTCTTGTTGTTGCCGTGGAAGGCGATGCGGTCGGCGGGCATGCCGGCGGAGAGGGCGGTGGCGAGTTCCCCACCGGAACAGACATCCAGGTTGAGCCCTTCCTCGTGCAGCCACCGCACGACGGCGCGGCTCAGGAAGGCCTTGCCGGCGTAGAAGACGTCGGCGTCGGGCCCGAAGGCATCGCGCCAGGCGGCGCAGCGGGCACGGAAGTCGGCCTCGTCCAGGAAGTAGGCCGGGGTGCCGAACTCCTCGGCCAGGCGGGCGACTTCGATGCCGCCGACGGTGACGGTGCCGTCGGCCGCGCGGGCCACCGTCTGCGACCACACCTTCGGGTCGAGGGTGTTGAGGTCGGCGGGCGGCGCGCTGTAGTGACCCTCCGGCAGGACGTCTGCGTGGCGGGGACCTGCGGGGTGTGCGGAACGGCTCATGACTGCGGTGGGCTCTCTTCTTCTGCGTTCTACAGATATTCCGGGGCGTCGATGCCGAGCAGGGTCAGGCCGCCTGCGAGCACCGTCCCGGTGGCTTCGGCGAGCGCGAGCCGGGCGCGGTGGGCGGCCGAGGGTTTCTCCTCGCCCAGGGGCAGCACCGTCGGGTGCAGGTCGGTGAGGAAGAGGTCCGCGACGTCGACCAGGTGCCGGGCGAGCCGGTCCGGGGCGCGGTGGCGGGCCGCGGCGAGCAGGATCCGGGGGTGGTCGCCGAGCGCCGCCGCGAGGGCTTCGCCGCCGGGTACGACGCCGGGGGCGCCGGTGAAGCCGAGGTCCGCGGCGTTGCGGGTGAGGGCGCGGCTGCGGGCGTGGGCGTAGCGGACGCGGAAGAGGGGGTTCGAGGCGCGCTGGGCGAGGTGCGCGGCGCGGTCCTCGGGGGTGGCGGTGCGGGGGTGATCGTGCGGGGCGGGGTGGAGCATCGCCCAGCGGGCGGCGTCCGGGCCGAGGAGCTCGACGAGGTTCTGCGGGCGGGCCGGTACGGGGCGGAAGGTGACGTCGGCCGGGTGCTCGGCGTACGTGACGCGCACGTCGGCGCCCTGGTCGCGGCCGATCCGGGCGAGGGCCTCGGCGACGGTGGCGGCGCGCAGCTCGTGCGGGACGCACAGGTCGATGCGGTGGCCGCGGAGCGAGTCGTGGCTGTCCGGGTCGGGGCCCGGGCCTGCCGTACCACTGCTCAAGGTGAGATTGAGGAAACCGGGCCCGGTGACGTCGACGGAGGCGATGCCGGGGGCTTCGACGAGGCGCCTCGACAAAATCTCGGCGACCTGGCGCGGGGGGCGGCCGGCGGGGCCCGCGAGCTGCAACGCGACGTTCGTGGCGTAGTCGCCGTGGCCGCCGGGGCGGGGCCGCTCGACGACGATCCGCGCGGTCCCGGCCGCGACACCGTCGGCCACGGCCGCACCGAGCTCACCGTCGTCGACCGCGCGGCGGACGGCGCGCAGGACGGTGCGGGAGAGCTCGGCGGGGGTCACGGGACCAGCGTATGGGAGGAGGGGGGTGGGTAGGCGAGCCGGTTTAGCGGATGGTCCGCGATACGGACGGGGCGCCCGGCTCGTACGGAGCCTGTCAGCCGCTGGTGCGCCCGGCCCGCTCAGCGCGCTCGGCGTCCTGGGCTGCGTCCTCGGCAACGGCCTGCGCACGCCCGCGCTCGCTCAACTGCCGTACGACCCGCACCAGTTCGTTCGGCTCGAAGGGCTTGGCCAGGAAGGCGTCGACCCCTACATCCAGCCCGTTCTCCACCTCGTACTGGGTGCATGCGCTCACCACGACGATCGGCAGTCCGCTGGTGCGCTCGTCCCCGCGCAGCCAGGCGGCGGTGCGCAGGCCGTCGAGGCGCGGCATCACGACGTCCAGGGTGACCACGTCGGGCCTGACCTCGTGCACCACGTCCAGGCATTCGGCACCATCGGCCGCGGTCACGACCTCGAAGCCCTCCAGCTCGAGATTGACCCTGATCAGCTGCCGGATGACCTTGTTGTCGTCCACGACAAGGACCCGGCCGGACGCGCCTGGCACAACTCGAGAGTAGGTCGGCACCGGCCACCGCGTCCGGGTTTTCCCCACTTCCGCCCCGTACAGGGGACGTCGACCCCACTCCCCTCCTTCTCCCGCTCCCCCGAAATACCTGTTCATGAGGACCCCGGGTGAGCTGGTAGGGTTCTACCCGTCGCCACGCACCACGTGGCCACGCCCCCGTAGCTCAGGGGATAGAGCAACGGCCTCCGGAGCCGTGTGCGCAGGTTCGAATCCTGCCGGGGGCACTCGCCAAGGATCAGCAAGTATCAAGCGCTGACCAGGGCGGATGCCTATGACAGAGGGCGGGAGTCAGTCTCACTGACTCCCGCCCTCTCTCGTTGTCTATCGGTGGTCGCGACACACCTCCGACACACCCCCTCGACGACTACCGCGGAGCCCTCCCTCCTCGCCGGAGGGATGGTGGCCCAGCAATAGGCCGTCACCAACGGGGCGATGGCGAGCCATCCCGATGTCGAGGCAGGCCCGGGGCGCCGAGATGGGATGCAGTCCGCCAGCCCCGCGCCCGTAGCGTTCGCCTCAGCTCGCCGACCACCAGACCGTCACATGCCGACGGGCGGCCGTAGATCAGCGAGACACCAAGATCGCTTCGCTGATCTACGGCCGCCCGAAAAGTGCCATCGCTCCGAGCCACATCATCATGCACGCCGTGAACGCGCCTCCACTCTTGAATACGGCATCCACGGAGGTCGGACCCGAGATACCGACCAGAATTCCGGCAACAAGACCAACCACGAGGGAGAGCGCGAATCCCAGCATGAGTAGCAGGATCTGAGTAGAACCGAGTCTCATCGGTCCAGCCCCTTCTGACAGGTGGTTGAACCGCTTGCACACGGCAGGCTCAGTTCAACCACAGAAGTGATGGTTGAAACCGAGACCCTGCCGGTAGTCAGAGCTCAGCAGCGGATCTTCGAGATCCGCGACTTACGCGCAGGCCAGAGGCCCGATTGAGATGGGCACCCAACGAAAGATGCCGAACTTGTGGGTGAAGTGAATGAGGCGGAGCGTCTGCGCTACGCGAATGCGATCTAGCGTCCGCCCGAGCCGACCCCTACCGATGATCGACGTGATGCGGAGCCCGTACGCAAGGCGTCCTTCGCAATGCTCGTCCTGGTTAACCGACTCCCGGTCGATTCCTCCAGGTAGGTCCTGGCTGTTCAGGCACCTGGCCTGTAACCCTCCAGATAGGAAACGAAGGAAGCCCCTCCTAGGAGCTATCCCTGTTCGTTAGCAACATACCACTCCGGGGACGCATTTGGCCCGCAGGTCGCAACTGCCTCTCACAGCTAATGCCGATGGAGGCCCGGCAGGCTGCCGGGCCTCCATCGGCATGCATCACGAACTGTGACCCTGCCCTGAGCTCTCTTCGCCCAACGCCTTCAAGATCTTGGCGTTCGCAGCTTCCTCGTGACCATCGATACATCCGTGATAGCGACGGTGAATTACTTCCGGCGAGTTGCCGACCCTACGGGCCACTTCAGCAATGGGTACGCCCGCGTTCAGCCACGTGGTGATGCATGCGTGGCGCAGGTCGTAAGGGCGACCCGCCAACGGTGTGCCGACGCGATCGGCAGGTAGCGCATACTCGCGCGCCTCCTCCCACACTCGCCAGTACGTGGACGAACCAACCACTTCCCCGCGCTCGTTACCGAACATGCGCCCTTCTCCGGCAGTCCCGAACTCCTTCACGTGTGCCTGAAGAACAGCAACGAGGAGCGGTGGGATAGGGACCGCGATCGGCGGAAGTATCGCGCGCCTTCAGGCCCCGGCGGTCGTGCCGCTCGCCAGAATCAGTCCACTGCTTGCCCGAGACGGGGCGGGTCTCCCGGAGCGTCAGCGTGCCCCATCCCTTTCTCCGGCAGATGGCAGTCCGACAACCGGAGCCCGACCGCTTCCGCAGGCCGAAGCCCCGCGTAGTAGAGGACCGCGTAGAACGCCACCAGCCGCCGCCCACGGCAGCGATCCCACGAACCGACACAGGAGACAGCCGTAAGAGCTCGTAACGCGATCTTGAGTGAGTGTGCTGGTCGGGCGTGTCCGGTGTGATGATCTGGACGTTGATGGCCGTGTGAATACTCGGCCGTGGATCGTGGACGATGACCTGTGGGAGCTGATCGAGCCGCTGCTCCCGCCCTGGCCTGAGCGGTCACCGGGGCCGAAACCGGTGGACTACCGGCTCTGCTTGCAGGGGATCCTGTACGTCCTCCACCAGGACATCGCCTGGCAACTCCTGCCTCTGGAGCTGGGGTTCGGCTCGGGGCAGACTTGCTGGCGCCGCCTGGACCGCCGGCAGCAGGCGGGTGTCTTCGACCGGCTGCACCGAATCCTCCTCGCGGAACTGAACGCGGCCGGCGAACTTGACTGGTCCCGCGCATGCGTGGACGGCTCCCACGTCCGCGCGAACAAGGGGGAGCCGCGACCGGTCCGTCGCCGGTCGACCGGCGCAAGACGGGCAGCAAACACCACCTGATCTGCGACGGAAAGGGCACCCCGCTACACGTCCACACCACCGCCGCGAACGTCAACGACATCAAGCACAGACCCTCGTGCTGGTCGACGGCATCCCGCCAGTGGCCGGACGGCCCGGCCGTCCCCGCCGACGCCCCGACAGCGTGCTCGGCGACAAGGCCTACGACGCGAAAGCTATCCGCCGTGAACTGCGCAAACGCCGGATCTTGCCCGTGATCTCCCGCAAGGGCTCCTCGGACATCAAGGGCCTGGGCAAGCTCCGCTACGTCGTGGAGCAAACGTTCGCCCTGCTCCACCAGTTCAACGCCTCGCCGTCCGCTGGGAGCGACGACTCGAACTGCACGACGCCTTTCTCGCATTGGCCTGCAGCCTCATCTGCTTCAGGCGGCTGAAGAAGGCTGGATCGAAGGACCGCCCTACAGGGTTATGAGAACGCCGTGCCTCCTGATACAGGGGGCGCCGCGCGACACCGTCGGATGAGCTCGGCCGTGGAGACGCCGACGGTGTACCGCACAAGGCGCAGCTTCCCCGCGTCGGCCACCGGATCGAAGACTTCTGTGAGCGCGTCAGCCGTGAGGTCGTCCCCGTGCACGACCACGTCGATGCCGTGCCGGTCCAGGAACTCGTTCGTGACACGGTAGGGCGCGTTCGGAAGAACCACGTCGACGTACCGGCATGCCTCGATCACCACCACCCGCTCCGCCAGCGTCATGATGGGCTTGCGCTTGTACTTGGCCACGTCCTCGTCGGAGAGCACTCCAACGATCAGCCGTTCCCCGAAAGCTCGCGGGCCCTGAGCAGGGCGACGTGCCCCGGATGAAACAGGTCCCCGGCCATGTCGACGTAAACGTTCCCGCACTCAGTCACGCCTGTGGCCCCTCTCGACGGCTCCAAGCCGACCAAGACTGTGCCAACCGCCCCACTCCGTCAACGGCTCCCCATCGACACGAAAGCGGCCCAAGAAGGCCCACCCAAGAACCTGTTATGAGCTCTTAGGGCGTTAGGTACCCTTGCACCTCCAAGTATTCAACCCAAGCAGCAACTAAATGGATAGTAAACTCGCCAATGTCATTAACATAGCGCTCTACGTCAGCAACTGATCTCCCTGCTTGCTGAAAGATCTCCACGTACGGAATATTGCCGTGTGCGACATCATTTCTGAAGAGTGCCATTTTCTGTAGCGAGGCACCCCATGTAGCGAAAGGAAAGGCTGCACCGGGAAGTCCATAGATCGCCCAGATGCGGTTGAAGTGCTCGGGCTTCAACGTTCTGCCATCTAGCGGCGGTTGAGCATGCTTAATCTCGACTGGCAACGCTATCGGGTCGCCACACACCTCTAGCGTCGTGGCGTACATCCGCTTATCCCAGAGCTTGGAATGATCAGAAAGGCTACGAAGGCTCTCAAATGTTGTATGCGCTGCAAGCTGGCGAATACTGGAGCGAAAGCTCCGCACAGACAAGCCGGAAGAATTAAGCTCCCGGTGAGTCTCTTGGATGAGGAATTTGGTGAACGCTTCGAGCTCCGCCATGCTACAGACCACAGAAAGAGCCCGCGCATCTCTTGCCTCAGACTCCCAACGCGCGTCCGTTTGTGCGCCCTGAGGGGAATTCCTCACGAGCGCGAGGAATTTCTTCAGATCATCGCAACGCCTGAGAAGACGTTCCCCTTGCAACTGGGCGTCGAGAACCAGAGCCTCATGAATTGCCACTGAGTAGTTCCTTAGCCCTCTTCAGGCGGCGCCGCAGCATGGACTTCGTGTTCGAACCTGCCCCGCTGGAATTCCTGAGCTCTTGGTCTTCAAGCCAAGCCGGGTCCACATCAGCTGCGCATACACCCTCTGCCGCCAGGTCACCGGCCGCAACCAAGCATGCCTCGAACTGAACCAGGGGGGTCACCTTTGTCTGCCTGCGCAGGAACGGCCGTTCCTCACAGGCCTCATAGAGAATGCTAAGCGCCTGGTCGAAGATCCTGCGCTCAGCCTTGTAATCAAAGCCTTCGTCCGCAATTCCCATGTACTGGTTCAGAAATCGTTCGACCTTACCATCGAACTCATCCCTGTTATTCTTGTAGGCGAAGAATTTCAGAACCTGCTCAGCGCGCGTGCCATCATTTTCGTGACTTCGCTGCAGCTTCACGAGTTTCTTCAGGCGTGGATCTTCGGCCAGCTCTTCAATGAAGTCATTGAAAGCGCCCATATAGACGCAAGCGCGAACCTCTTGCGCAGTGAGTTGAATTCCACCCCGATTCAGACGCTCAAACACATCAAAACGCACTTGCCGGTCACTTTTATCAGTGAGCGAGATGACCTGGAGCGGCTGCCTACCGAAATACACTTGGAGATTCTTTGGCAGGTCGGCGAAAGTCTGGTCATTGAGTTCCGTAAGTTTTTCCAGGCCGTCTAGCCTCAGCGGCCTCTTCCTGCCGATAAGGCTCGCTTCATCGTCGTCTTTTGCAATAAAATGGGCAAGAGTTGAGAGACGTTGAAGCCCGTCGACAACTTCCCATTGGAACCCAACATTGGTGGCTACAAAAATCGGCGGAATGGGGAGTCCGAGAAATACAGACTCCACGAAAAGGGCTTCGTCCGACTCTTCCCAGCGAAATTTCCTCTGATAATTCGGCGAGGCGTTAAGCTCTTCATCGGAAATCATCCGCACCAGTTCACGAACAGAGAAGTTGTGTACGGCTACATCAACTTTTCCGCGCTCTCCTCGGAGCTGTTCTTCCAGGTTTTCAAGTGCGCCAGCAGACATGGGCGCAGTCTAGTGGGCTTCCTGCCTTTCGCAGCGGGTGATACACAAACCCGCAACTCTCATGGGCCGCGCCAAGCTTCCAGGGCCTTGAGCACGACGCGGTGCCCAACCGCGCCTGGCTGTGAGTCCTGCGCCACAGCTCCGACACAGTGCACGTCCCCGTCCCACAACAGACTGGCTCCGCCGCAGGTCAGAGGCCGTACGAGCTTCGATCAGCACAATCACTCCGGAGCCGTGTGCGCAGGTTCGAATCCTGCCGGGGGCACCTTGAATTGGGTGCCTAAAGACCCCGTAGCCAGCAGTGATGCTGAGTGCGGGGTCTTCTTGTGTGTGCCGGCGGGTGCCGCCGTGTGCCGGGTGGACGGCTCAGGTCCGTATCTCCCGCAGCAAGGCGTTGTCGTCGTCGCACAGTTCCAAGGTGAAGCGGAGGCCGAAGCGGCTGAGCAGGGTGGCGAGGTCGTCGAGGCGGTGCGGGTCGATGACACCGTTGAGGAGTACCTCTCGCTCGGCGGTCGGATCCAGCTCCAGTCGCGCCCAGCTCGTCTCCACCTCGTAGCCGTGCCAGGAGGAGGATCGGGACGACCAGCCGGCTCGGACGAAGGCGGCCGCGACGGGGGAGGCGTCTTGGCAGGCTTGGGCGACGCCGCTGACGTTGTTGGCCAGGTCGGCCCATTGGGGGGCGAGGTTCTGGCCGCCGTCGGATAGGTCCACGTGTGGATGGTGCCGTATCGCGGCGATCGCGGGTCCCGTCGGCCGTCCGAGCGGCACCTGCCCGCTGAGCTCGCCGCCTCCATGGCGCGCTGTACCGTGAAGTCGTGAGCTCGGATGATGTGGTGCGGCCGCAGTCTCTGCTGCTGTCCTTCCTCGGGGATCAGGTGCTCGGGCGGGGGGTTTGCGTGTACTCGGGGAGTGTCATCGAGGTTTTCGGGAGGGTGGGGGTCGGGGAGCAGGCCACTCGGTCGACCCTTGCTCGGATGGTGCAGCGGGGGCTGCTCAGGAAGCAGCGCGAGGGGCGGCGGATGTACTTCGGGCTCACCGAGCGGTCCGAGGGTGTGCTGCGGGACGGGGAGCGGCGGGTCTGGCGCGTCGGGGCCGTGAACCGGGAGTGGGACGGGTCCTGGACGCTGCTGGGGTTCTCGTTGCCGGAGTCGTGGCAGCGTCAACGGCACGATCTGCGGGCCCAGTTGACGTGGAGCGGGTTCGGGCCGTTGTTCAGCGGGCTGTGGATCGCGCCCGGGGTCGTCGATGTGACCGCGCTCGTCGCCGAGTTGGGGCTCGGCGCGCACGTGAAGGTCTTCCGGGCCCATGCCGATGACGGGATGGACATCGACGCCATGGTGGAAGAGACCTGGGGGCTCGGGCAGGTCGCCGACGCCTATGAGGAGTTCAGCTCCCGGTGGGAGGAGCGGGGGGCGCGGCTGCCCGGCGATGCCGGGGACGCTCTCGCTCTGCGGCTCACCCTGCACGCCGACTGGCTGCAAGTCATCCGGCGCGATCCCCGGCTCCCCGTGAAGCATCTGCCCGACGACTGGCCCGCCGAGCGCGCCGAGAAGACGTTCCGCGCCGTGCACGAGCGGCTCAGCCCGCTCGCCGCCTCCGGCGCGGAACAGCTCATCGAGCTTGTGCCCGTTCGGGACGAAGAGAGTTACGCGTAGAAGCGGGAGAGGCTTTCCAGGACCGCCGCCGGCTTCTGCGCCCCCTCGATCTCGATCGTGCCCTGCACCGCGATCTGCACCCCTCCCCCGGCGACGTCCTCCACCGACGCGAGCCTCGCGGTCAGGCGGATGCGGGAGCCGGCCTTGACCGGGGACGGGAAACGGACCTTGTTCAGGCCGTAGTTGACCTTCGTCGTGACGCCCTGGACGTCGAGGAGGTCCGTGAAGAGGGGGATGAAGAGGGAGAGGGTGAGGTAACCGTGGGCGATCGGGGCGCCGAAGGGGCCCTGCGCCGCCTTCTCCGGGTCCACGTGGATCCACTGGTGGTCGCCGGTCGCGTCCGCGAACGTGTTGATGCGCTCCTGGGTGATCTCGATCCAGTCGCTCGTGCCCAGAGCGCCGTCGTCGGTCTCCGCGAGCTTCTTGAGTTCGGTCAGGCCGTTGACGGTGACGGTGTTGGTCATGAGGTGCGGTCCTTCGGGTGGTCGTGGTGGTCAGGCGGTGGGTGTTCCGTAGTGTTCGCGCACTCTCGACTTGAGGAGCTTTCCCGAAGCCGTGCGCGGGAGTCGGTCCGCCACCACCAGGGATTTGGGGATCTTGTAGCGGGCCAGGTGGTCGGCGAGGGACGCGAGGATCTCCGACGGGTCCGGTGTCGTGCCCTCGCGTGGGACGATCACCGCCCTCGGGACTTCGCCCCACTTCTCGTCGGGTACGCCGATGACCGCGCACTCCGCGATGTCGGGGTGGGCGAGGAGGGCGTCCTCGATCTCGGCGGGGTACACGTTCTCGCCGCCGGAGATGATCATGTCCTTGATGCGGTCGACGATGTGGACGTAGCCGTCGTCGTCCGTGCGGGCCGCGTCGCCGGTGCGGAACCAGCCGTCCGTGAAGGCCGCCGCCGACTCGTCCGGCAGGCCCCAGTAGCCGGGCATCACGTGCGGGCCGCGGACCAGGATCTCGCCGGTCTCGCCCGGTTCCGCATCCGTGCGGTCGGGGCGTACGACCCGTACGTCCGTGAAGAAGTGCGGGACGCCGGCCGAGCCCGCCTTCGTCTCGGCGTGTTCGGCGTCGAGGAAGAGGACGCCGGGGGCGGCCTCCGTCATGCCGTAGCCCTGGAGGAAGGTGAGGCCGCGGGTCTGGTACGTGGCGATCAGGGAGGTGGGGACGGGGGCGCCGCCGCACAGGAGGGTGCGGAGGGTGGAGAGGTCGGCCGTGGGCCAGGCGGGCTCCCGCGCCACCAGGTCGTACATCGTCGGGACCCCGAACATCGTCGTGATGCCGTGGCGGGCTATGAGGGTCAGGGTGTGGGCTGGGTCGAAGGTGTCGACTATGACGCAGGTGCCGCCTTTGAGGAGGATCGGCAGCGCCAGCATGTTGAGGCCCGCCGTGTGGAACAACGGGGCCGAGACCAGGGCGACTTCGTCGGCCGCGACGTCCGTGTCGACGAGGACGTTGACGGCGTTCCACGTGAGGTTGGCGTGGGTGAGCATCGCGCCCTTGGGGCGGCCCGTCGTGCCCGAGGTGTACATGATGATGCAGGTGTCGTCGCCCGAGACCGGCTCGTCGATCGGTGGTCGCGGAGGAGCGGGTGCGGTGGTCTTCAGCAAATCCTCGTAGGCGGTGCCTACTTCGATGTAGGTGCGGACCGGTGTGTCGGGCGGGAGGCTCGCCACGAGGGCCGCGTGTCCGGGGGCGTGGACGAGTGCCCGCGCCCCCGAGTCGGCGAGCTGGTACGCGATCTCCGGGCCCGCGAGGCGGGTGTTGAGCGGGACGAAGACCGCGCCGAGTGCGCCGACGGCGAACAGGGTCTCCAGGTAGGAGGGGTGGTTGGGGCCGAGGTAGGCGACGCGGTCGCCGCGGCGGATGCCCCGGGCGCGCAGCGCGTGGGCCAACCGTGTGCAGCGGGCGTGCAGTTCGGCGTAGGTGGTGCGGGTGTCGTCGTGGATCAGGGCGGTGCGGTGCGGGGTCTTGCGGGCCCGGCGTGCGGGCCATGACCCCAGTCCCTCGTTGCGCATTCCCGGCTCCCCTTCAGGGTTTGGTCAGTCCCAGGAGGCGGGCCGCGTTCTCCTTGAGGATCCTGGGGCGCACCTCCTCCTTGATGTCGAGCTTCGCGAAGTCGGCGAGCCAGCGGTCCGGGGTGAGGACCGGGTAGTCCGAGCCGAACAGGACCTTGTCCTTGAGGAGCGTGTTCGCGTACTGGACGAGCTGCGGCGGGAAGTACTTCGGGGACCAGCCGGACAGGTCGATGTGGACGCCGGGCTTGTGCGTGGCGACGGCGAGGGCCTCGTCCTGCCAGGGGAAGGAGGGGTGCGCCAGGATGATCTTCAGGTGGGGGAAGTCGGCGGCGACGTCGTCCACGTGCAGGGGGTTGGAGTACTTGAGGCGGATGCCGCCGCCGCCCGGGACGCCCGCGCCGATGCCGGTCTGGCCGGTGTGGAAGAGGGCGATGGCGCCCGTCTCCTCGATGACTTCGTAGAGGCCGTACGCCATGCGGTCGTTGGGGAAGAAGCCCTGGATGGAGGGGTGGAACTTGAAGCCCTTGACGCCGTACTCGTCGACGAGGCGGCGGGCCTCGCGGACGGCCGCCTTGCCGCGGAACGGGTCGAGGGAGGCGAAGGGGATCAGGACGTCGGCGTTGGCGGCGGCCGCCTCGGCGACCTCGTCGTTGGGGACGGGGGGCGTGCCGGTCGCGGACTCGGCGTCGACCGTGAAGATCACGGCGGCCATCTTCCGCTCGCGGTAGTACGCCGCGGTCTCCTCGATCGTCGGCTTCCGCTTGCCCTCGACCTTGAAGTACGCCGATGAGGCGTCGTGCAGGTCGTCGGCGAGGGAGGAGTGGCCCCGGGAGGAGACCTCCGCGTGGGTGTGGACGTCGATGGCCATCAGGTCGTCGATGTTCATCACGCCTCCGGGACCTTCGGCGCGGGGATGCCGACCGTCTGCGGTTCGGCGCCGAGCGAGGTGGGCCAGGCCTCGGCGAGCGCGTCGGGGCTCCAGCCGCCGTCCGCGTAGGCCGACTTGATCTCCTGCGGGTGGGACCAGAGCGTGACGCGGTCGCCGCCGATGCCGATGGCCTGCCCGGTGACGTCGCGGGCCGCGTCGGAGGCGAGGAAGGGGACGAGCGCGGCGCAGTCCTCGGGCGTGCCGAACCCCTCGCCCTTGCGCAGGAAGCCGGGCAGCGGGGTGCCGCCGCGCAGGGCTTCGACGTAGGGCGCGAAGGCCGGGATCGTCTCGGTCATGGCGGTGGCGGCGACCGGCACGATCGCGTTGACGGTGATGCCGGCGCGGGCCAGTTCCATCGACCACGTACGGGCCATGGCGGCGATGCCGGCCTTGGCGGCGGCGTAGTTGGTCTGGCCGAAGTTGCCGCGCTGGCCCGCCGGGGAGCCGACGAGGACGAGGGTGCCGCCCTCGCCCTGCTCGCGCATCCGGACGGCGGCGGCGCGGGCGCAGGTGAACGTGCCCTTGAGGTGCGTGGTGATCACCGCGTCGAAGTCGTCGTCGGTCATCTTCCACAGGACCTTGTCGCGCAGGATGCCCGCGTTGGTGACCAGGATGTCGAGGCGGCCGAACTCCGTCACCGCGCGGGAGACCAGGCGGTCCGCGGCCTCGGCGGTGCCGACCGGGACGACCTCGGCGACGGCGGTGCCGCCCGCCTCGGCGATGGACTTCACGGCGGCGTCGGCGACGGCCTCGTCGATGTCGTTGACGACGACCGAGGCGCCGTGGGCGGCGAGGGCGTGGGCGTAGGCGAGACCGAGGCCGCGGCCGCTGCCGGTGACGACGGCGACCTTGCCGGTCAGATCGATGACGGAGCTCGTGGACACGAGTAAGTCCCTCCAGGGGCGGGCTGGTTGAGGGGCGAGCGGGGCTGAGTACGACTGAGTGGAAGGTAAGAGCAATAATTGTTGTCGTCAATAGTTGTTGCCGACACTCGTCTTGCGGGAGACTGGGTCCGCACGCAGCACCCCACCGGAACGAGGGAGACCGCATGAACCCCGCCCCCATCGACGCGCACGAACCATGGATGCGCGGACTGCACGCCGACACCGGCTATCTCCTGTACCGGCTCGGCCTGCGCTCGGGGCAGCTGTTCAACGCCTCGCTCCAGGAGTCGGGGCTGCGCCTGCGGCACTACGCCGTGCTGCGCTTCCTCGCCTCGCGGGGGTCCGAACGCGGCGCGCTGCAACGGGAGTTGAGCGGCGGGCTCGGCTACGACCCGAGCGCGATCGTGGGCCTGGTCGACGATCTGGAGAAGGCCGGGTTCGCGGAGCGGCGGCCCTCGCCGGACGACCGTCGCAGCCGCATCGTCGCCCTCACCGACAAGGGCCGCGACTATCTGCGCGACTCGGACGAGGCGGGTCAGCGCGTCACCGCCGAGCTGCTCGAACCGCTGAGCCCGAAGGAGCGCGAGGAGCTGCACGCACTGCTGCTGCGGGTCGCGGAGGCGGGTCTGGGCTGAGGCCGCGCGGCTCTTGATGTTGTGCAGAATATTGACGCCCGCATGATTACTGCCTAACTTCCAGCGACCACAGACATCGGCGTTGGGAGCTCCACGTGCAGCCGTCCCGCTCATCCGCTCAGTTGAGGCGCGTCGCGTTCTCCGGACTCCTCGGCACCGCCGTCGAGTTCTACGACTTCCTCGTGTACGGCACGGTCGCCGCGCTCGTCTTCGGCGACCTGTTCTTCCCGGACGCCGATCCCGCGGTCGGCACCATCGCGGCGTTCGGTACGTTCGCCGCCGGCTATGTCGCCCGGCCGCTCGGCGGCATCGTCTTCGGGCACTTCGGCGACCGGCTCGGCCGCAAGTCGATGATGCTGTTGACCATGGTCCTGATGGGCAGCGGCAGCTTCCTCATCGGCGTCCTGCCCACGTACGACGCCATCGGCGTGTGGGCACCGGTGCTGCTCGTCGCGCTGCGCGTCGTGCAGGGCCTCGCGATCGGCGGCGAGTGGGGCGGCGCGACGCTCATGGTCGTCGAGCACGCCGAGCACGCCGGCGGCGGCCGGCGCGGGCTGTGGTCCGGGTTCACCCAACTCGGCGCCCCGCTCGGCTCGGTGCTCTCCGCCGGCACGGTCACGCTCGTCTCCTCGCTGCCCGACGACGACTTCCGGTCGTGGGGGTGGCGGGTGCCGTTCCTGTTCAGCGTGGTGCTGCTCGGCGTGGGCCTGTTCGTCCGGCTGAAGGTGGCGGAGAGCCCGCTGTTCACCAAGGCCGAGCGGCACACTCCGGTCGCCGCCAGGCCGCCGGTCCTTGAGGTGCTGCGACGGCCGAAGCCGGTGCTGCTCGCGGCGTGCGTCGGGATCGGCGCGTTCACGGCGCAGTCGCTGCTGACCGGGTTCATGATCTCGTACGCCGTCGACGAGGGGTACGAGCGCCCGCAGGTGCTGACCGCGGTGACGATCGCGTCCTGCGTGGCCCTGTTCGTGCTGCCCGCCGCCTCCGCGCTCTCGGACCGGGTGGGGCGCAGGCGGGTCGTGCTCGCCGGGGCGATCGCCTCTGCGGCGCTCGCCTTCCCGGTGCTCGCGCTGGTCGACTCCGGCTCCCCCGGCCTGCTGATCCTCGCCCTCGCGCTCGGCCACGGCGTCGCCCAGTCGACGATGTACGGGCCGCTCGGCGCGCTGCTCACCGAGATGTTCGGCACCAAGGTCCGCTACACCGGGGCCTCGCTCGGCTACCAGGGCGCGACGCTGATCGGCGCCGGGTTCTCGCCGCTGATCGCGAGCAGCCTGCTCGCCTCGACCGGCGGCGGCTCCACGCCCGTGTCGCTGCTGCTGTGCGGGGGCGCCGCGATCACCGCGCTGACCGTGTGGCGGATGCGCGAGACGCGCACGGACGCCCTGGAAGCACCCGTCACCTCCCCCGCTCCCGAGAGGACCTCGCTGTGAGACTCCGCGCCCTGACCATCGCCGCCGCCGTCACCCTGACCGGGCTGCTGGCGTCGCCGCCCGCGCAGGCCACGGCCGACCGGCACCTTGAGGGGCAACTGCCCTCCGGCGCCGCCTACTTGATGGACGTACCGGAGCAGTGGAACGGCACCGTGCTGCTGTACAGCCACGGCTACCGGCCCGTCGGATCGCCCAAGACCGGTGAGGACGCGCCGAGTTCGGACGCGCGGGAGAAGCTGCTCGCCGAGGGGTACGCGCTGATCGGGTCCTCCTACGCGAGCAACGGCTGGGCCGTGACCGACGCGGTACCCGACCAGCTCGCCACGCTCGACCTGTTCACGGAGAGATTCGGGGCGGCGCGGCGCACGCTCGCCTGGGGGACGTCGTACGGCGGGTTCGTCACGACGATGCTCGCCGAGCGGCACGCGGACCGGTTCGACGGGTCGCTGTCGATGTGCGGGCTCGTACAGGGCGGTGTCGCCAACTGGAACAGCACGCTCGACCCGGTCTTCGCCCTGAAGACGCTGCTCGGCTCCGATGTGCCGCTGACCGGGTTCGCCGACCAGGGCGCGGCGCAGCAGGCGGCCGGCGCCCTCACCGCGAAGGTCGACGAGGCGCAGACCACGGCGCGCGGCCGGGCCCGGATCGCGCTCGCCGCGGCGCTCCACGGCATCCCCGGCCACAACGACCCGTCGCAGACCGAGCCCGCCCCCGGGGACCGGGACGGACAGCAGGCCAACCAGTACGCGGCGGTGCGCGGGCTGCTCCAGTTCCCCGCGTTCAGCTGGCGGCAGGAGGCGGAGAGCAGGGCCGGCGGCAATCCGTCGTGGAACACGGGTGTCGACTACACGGCGATGCTGCACCGCTCGCCGCTGTTCAAGGAGGTCGACGAGTTGTACCGGAAGGCGGGGCTCTCGCTCGGCGCGGACCTCGGCGCCCTCAACCGCGCGCCCCGCGTCTCCGCCGATCCGCGGGCGCTGGCCTGGATGCGGGAGACCAGCACCTTCACGGGCCGGCTCACCGACCCGCAGCTCGACATCCACACCACCGGCGACGCGCTGATCCCGGTCCCGTCCGAGGCCGCGTACCACCGGGCGGCCGACCGGGCGGGCTCGGGACGACTGCTCGCGCAGGCGTACGTCGACGGGCCCGGGCACTGCACCTTCTCCTCCGGCGAGATGCTGGTCGCCCTGCACGCGCTTGAGCACCGGCTCGACTCGGGCCGCTGGGACGCGTCGCCGGCCGGCCTCAACTCCCGTGCGCGGGAGGCCGATCCGACGGGCGACGCACGTTATGTCCGGTACGTCCCGGCTTCGTACCCGCGTCCGTACGACAGGTCGTGACGACCTGCTGACTCCCGGTGACGCCCGCGCCCGGGCGCGCGGCTGTGACAGGCACCACCCATGACCAGCACAGGTTTACGTGCGCCTCGATGGGTGACTACGGTGCCTTGGATGTCTCGCAGCCACATGAACCTCGCAAACCTGAGAAGACGTGTGTCCGGGCGCCGGGGTTCCCTTCTGGAGGGATCGTGAGCGAACCGGTACGGCTGGCGGCGCATCGGACGCCGCTGCCCGAGCAGCGCAGGACCGTGGCGGCCCCTCCCCCTCAGGCGGTACGGGCCCCCGCGGCGGCACAGAAGAACGGCAAGGCGCGGGACGCGTTCTTCGACAACGCGAAGTATCTGGCGATCGTGCTGGTCGCCATGGGGCACGCCTGGGAGCCGCTGCGCGGTGACAGCCGGGCGGCGTCCGCCCTCTACATCACCGTGTACTCGTTCCACATGCCGGCGTTCATCGTCATCTCCGGCTACTTCTCGCGGTCGTTCGATGCGAGCCCCAACCGGCTGAAGCGCCTGGTCACCGGGGTTGCGGTGCCGTACGTCCTGTTCGAGGTGGCGTACACCCTCTTCAAGCGGACGGCCGGGGACGATCCCTCGTACCCGATCAGTCTGCTCGACCCCTGGTATCTGACCTGGTTCCTGGTCGCGCTCTTCGTGTGGCGGCTGAGCACCCCGCTGTGGAAGGTGGTGCGCTGGCCGCTGCCCCTTGCGCTCGCCATCGCGGCACTCGCGTCGGTCTCGCCGGACATCGGCGACGACCTGGACCTCCAGCGCGTCCTTCAGTTCCTCCCCTTCTTCGTACTGGGCCTGTGCCTGAAGCCCGAGCACTTCCAGCTGGTGCGCCGCAAGGAGGCGCGGCTGCTCGCGCTGCCCGTCTTCGCGGGCGCCCTGCTCTTCGCGTACTGGGCGGCGCCGCGGATGAACGCCGCCTGGTTCTACCGGCGCGACAGCGCGCAGGAGCTGGCGGCGCCCGGCTGGAGCGGCGCCGTGATGACGCTCGCCATGTTCGGCTGCTCGGTGATCCTGGCCGCGTGCTTCTTCGCGTGGGTGCCGGGGCGCAAGCTCTGGTTCACGGCCCTGGGCGCCGGAACGCTGTACGGGTATCTGCTGCACGGGTTCCTGGCGAAGGGCTCGCGCTTCTGGGACTGGTACGACGTGGACTGGGTGCACACGCCGTGGGGCGAGGTCGTGGTGACGCTGGCCGCGGCGAGCGTGATCACCGCGCTGTGCACACCACCGGTGCAGCGGATGTTCCGGTTCGCGATGGAGCCGAAGATGGAGTGGGCGTTCAAGCGCGACGTCCAGAAGGCCGCCCGGCAATAGCCCGGCCGCACCTCCTCGCCCGCTGCCCGCCTCCCGGGATCTCCCGGGAGGCGGACGCGTCTACCACCTTGGAAACAGTGGGCGCCCGCATTTCCCCGGGCGCCTTGTCGAACCGCTTCCGCCTTGCCTAAGGTCCCCGGTAATTCCGAACTGGCCCGAAGGTGCGTGAGACGTGCAGGACCTCTCCGAGCTGAGCGAGCGGGCCGGGATCCCGGAGCGGATGCTGCGTTTCTACGTACGCATGGAATTGCTGCCGGACCTTCCCGCGTACGACGAGAGCCATGTGCGGCGCGTCGCGTTCGTGCGCGCGCTGCTCGACGTCGGCGGGCTCTCGCACGCGGCGATCCGGCAGCTCCTGCGCCGCGTCGACACCTCCGAGCCGACCTTCGGGGAGCTGCTCGGCGCCGTGCAGTACGCGCTCCCGGCGCGCGGGTCGACCGCGCAGGACCAGGAGTGGGAGCGGGCGCGCGGCCGGGCCGAGGAGTTCGCCGCTCAGCGGCAGTGGCGCGTCGGCGCGGACAACCCCGCCTGGCAGACGCTGACCCAGGTCCTCGTGGCGTGCGAGTGGCTGCGCCAGCACGACCTCCTCGACCTCCTCGGCGCGTACGCCGACGCGCTGGAGCGGCTCGTGGCGGTGGAGGTCGAACTGCTGCGCCGCAAGGGCGATCCGGAGACGGCGGCCACGAGCATGGTGTCGGGGACGGTGCTCGGGGATATCGCGCTGTGCGCACTGCGCCGGCTTCTTCATGAACATTTCTCACGTTCGGTGGACGACGCCGCGAAGTTCGAGGAGTTCATGGAACAAGCCGAGTCGACGGCGGATTCCGCGGAATCCCCCAAGGCCCGCCGCCGGGAAAAGTGACGCAGCACACAACTCCCCGACTTCTCTCAACGTCGGTTTCACGCCACTTAGTTGAGCGTTAATCAGGTACCGGCTGGTACGGCAGGACGCGGCTTGACACCCCCTGGCGCTCAAGGCATGCTCAATCCGATCTTCGGAGCCCCTTCCTCTTGACATCGCCGTCGAGCCGGGAAGGCGCGGTGACGAGCATCGACGGGGGCTGATAAAGAATGGACACCACTCCGCCGCGGGACCCGCAGGGCGACACCCTGAATCCTGAAGGCGCGGCACTCGCGGCCGAATTGAGCGACCTGGAATCCGAACTCCTGGAGAGATATCGGCGCCTGCTCGTGGACCAGCACAACCCGCTGGGAATCGACCAGGAGGCATGGACGACATGCCGCCAGCAGGCCCAGCACGTCCTCGCGGAATGCATGCACTCGCTCCGCCACGGGACACAGCCTCTGCTCAGTCGTCAACTGCTGCAGAAAACCCGGCGGTTAGGAGGCGCGCGCATCTCCCAGGGAATCGCGCCCGTGCATTCCGTACGGGCCGGAGCGCTGCTCTTCCAGGTCGTCATGGAGGCGCTCAGCGACGCCGTCGTACGTCACCCGGGCGCCGCCCACCAGTTGATGAAGGCCCTCATGAGCCTGCAGACCGCGATCACCCGGCGGCTCGAGGAAGGGGCGGGCGGCTTCGACCTGTTCCTGCTCGACGTGGTGCGCGACGCCGAGCAGCAGGGCCGCCACGGCATGGCCCGCGAGATCCACGACCGGATCGGCTCCGTCTCCTCGCTCGCCCTGCGCCAACTGGAGCTCTACGAACTGACGCAGGGGCTCACGCCCGCGGCCGACGCCCGGCTCAGCAGCCTCAAACAGGCCATTCTGGAGACGCTCTACACGACGCGCGACATCGTCACCGAGCTGCGCACGCGGACCAACACCACGCGGTCGCTGCAACTCGCGCTCCAGGCGTTCGTCTCGGCGATGGCCCTGGACGAGCCCGCGGTGGAGATCCGGGTCGCCGACGCGCAGGACCTGCTGCCCCGGTCGCTGGGCGACGACCTCTTCCTCATGCTCCGCGAGTGCCTGCGCAACGCGCTCGCGCACGCCGCCGCTACGCGCGTCGTCATCGAGGTGCACGTCACGGGCGAGGGGGTGAGGGCCACCGTCCAGGACGACGGCATCGGCTTCTCACCAGGGCAGGCCGCGGGGAACGGGCTGGCCTCGCTGACCGAGCGGGCCCGCCTGCTCGGCGGCCGGGTCACCATCGACAGCGCGCCCGGGAAGGGCACGACCGTCGCGCTGACGGTGCCCGTCGACGAGGACGACGAGGACGACAAGGAGAACCATGGAGAGCAGTACGGGAACGGACGACCGGCCGCCGGCCGCTGAGCCGATCCGCATCATCGCCGTCGACGACCACTCCCTGCTGCGCGGCGCCCTGTGCGAGCTGATCAACGCCGAGGACGGCCTGTGCGTCGTCGCCGACACCGACACCTCCAAGGGCCTGGGCGACCTGGTGGAGCGCCACCGGGCCGAGGTCGTGCTGCTCGACGTGGAGATGCCGGAGCACCACGCGCCCACCGTGGTCAGCGAGTTGGTCCGGCGCTTTCCGCGACTGCACATCCTGATTCTCACGATGTACAACGACGCGCAGTTGGTTCAGGAGCTGATCGCGCGCGGGGCGCGCGGCTATCTCCACAAGAGCGTGCCGCGGGAATCCCTGCTGACCGCGATCCGCAACGCGGCGACGGACGATCCGCACATGACGATTGCCGTGCCGTTCAGCGGAATGGGAGAGTCCGGATTCAGTGAACCGCAGCAGACGCTTTCGCCGCGCGAACGCGAAGTCCTGACACAGGCCGCCGCCGCGCTGAGCAATCGTCAGATCGCCAGTCGCCTCGCCATTACCGAAGGGACGGTGAAGCGACATCTGCGTAACATCTTCGAGAAGCTTGGCGCGGTGTCCCGAATCGACGCCGTGAACAAAGCAGTTGACGCGCAGTTGATCCGGCGCCCCCGAATGTGAACGGGCGCGTGTACATCTAAGGGAGTATGCGCCCTGCGCCATGGAGAGCGTTTTATCCGGGCGCCACTCGGATTAGATTCACCGGTATGTCCATCGCGACAACGACAAGAACTGAAGCACCTACCGAAACACCCGACGAAACAACCGCCGCGAAACAGAATGGACCATTCCGGATTCTCGCGCTGTGCGCCCAGGAATCCCGCTACGCGGTCCAGCTCATCTTCCTTCTGCGATTCACGGTCGCCGCGGCGGCGCTCGTCCCCGGCGCGGCCGTCTGGCTGTGCTGTGTGGCCTTCACCTATCTCTACAACGGGATCAGCGACATCGGGGAGGACAGGGTCAACGGCTCGGTCCGGCCGATCGCCCGCGGCGCGCTGCCCGTGCCGACCGCCCGCCGCGTCTGCCTGCTGCTCGTGGCGCTCGCCGTGACCGGCGGGGCGCTGCTCGGCCCCACGACCTGCGTACTGACCCTGTGCATGCTGGCCCTCGGATACGCGTACTCCGCGCCCGCGTTCGCCCTGAAGCGGACGACGCCCGGCACCATGGTCGCGGTCTTCGGCAGCGGGCTGCTCACCTATCTCGCGGGCACCGCCGACGGGCCCGGCCGCCTCACGCCCGAACTGATCGTCTTCGCCGTCGCCCTGACGCTGTGGATGACGCTGGTCGGCGCCGTCGCCAAGGACTTCTCCGACACGGAGGGCGACGCGCGGGCCGGACGCCGCAACTGGACGCTCCAGTGGGGCAGCCGGCGCACCGCGGTCCTGGTGACCCTCAGCTCGCTGGCCATCGGCGGCTCCCTCGCCGCCGCCGCGGTGCTGCTGTCCGCGCCCGGTCTCGCCGCGCCCGCGGCGACCGTGCTGTGCGGGGCGCTCGCGCTGTCCGTGGCGGCGCTGACGACCAGGCCGGGCGCGTCACGCACCCGGCGCCGGGTGCCGTACCGGGTCTTCATGGTCACGCAGTACACGGCGCACCTGGTCACGTTCGCCCAGCCGATCTCGTAGTCCGGCCAGCCGATTCACCGGCTCGCCCAGCCGATTCCCAGAGCGACGACGGGGGACCCCCACATGCACTACACCCAGGCAGGATTCCGAATACCCGACATCTCACCGGCCCCCGGCCCCACGCTCGCGCTGCGCATCCTCGGCCCCCTGGAGGCGGTCGGCACCGGCGGGCTCACCCACCGGCCGCGCGGCCCCAAGGTCGGCAAGCTGCTGGCGCTGCTCGCGGTGCGCGCCCACGACATCGTCGAAGTGGACACGCTGGTCGACGAGTTGTGGGACGACGCGCCGCCGCCCACCGCGGTGAGCACCGTGCGCACACACATCTACCACCTGCGCCAGGAGCTGGAGCGGGCGCTCGGCCCCGGTATCGCGCGCGGCGTCATCACCACCGAGGCCACCGGCTACTCGCTGCGCACCGAACCCGGGATGCTCGACCTGGAGACCTTCACGCGCCTGCACGCGCAGGGCAGCGCGGAGCTGCGCGCCGGGCGCCGGGAACGGGCCCTGGAGCGGCTCGACGCGGCGCTCGGCCTGTGGCGCGGGCGCACGCTCGCCGATGTGGCGCAGGGCCGGGTGCTCGCCGGGCACGCCGCCCGGATCGACGAACTACGGGTGCGGGCGCAGGAGTTGCGCATCGAGGCCGCGATGGGTCTCGGCCTGCACCGCGAGCTGGTGCCCGAGCTGCGCCACCTCATCGCCGTCGACCCGCTCAACGAGTGGCTGCACGCGCGCCTCATCGACGCCCTGCACCGGTGCGGCCGGCGCGGGGACGCGCTGCGCGCCTTCCACGACGTACGGGCCGTGCTGGCCGAGGAGTTGGGCCTCGAACCCTCCGCCGATCTGCGGCGCCTCCAGCACGACATCCTGGCGGGCGGTTCGGCGGCGTGAGCACGGCGGTCACGACAGCCGCCGCGGGTCCCGGCGCCGCGCCGGGGCCCGTCGGCATCCGGATCTGGACGGTCCCGATCGCCGCCGCGTCCGCCGCGGCCGACTTCGACGAGGCGTACGCGGTCCTGGACGCGGCGGAGCGGGAACGGTTCGCGCGGCTGCGCAGGACCGGTGACCGGATGCGCTACCTCGCGGTGCACCACGTCTTCCGGCTGCTGCTCGGCGAGGCGCTCGGCGCGGCGCCCGCCGAGGTGGCGTTCCGCCGGTACTGCGCGCGCTGCGGGGACGAGGGGCACGGCAAGCCGGTGCCCCACCTGCCGGGCGGACCCACGCTCTCGGCGAGCCTGTCGCACTCGGCGGCGTACGCGCTGATCGCGCTCTCGGACACCGCGGACGTACCGGTCGGGGTCGACGTGGAGCGGGTGCGGCCCGGGATGGACTGGAGCCGCATCCCGTGCGTCGAGGGCGGCCGCACGACCCACGGCTTCGAGCAGTGGACGCGGGCCGAGGCGCTGGTCAAGGCGGCGGGCACGGGCCTGAGCCGGACGCCGCCGCGCTACACAGGACAGGTCTTCGGCGGCTGGCGCGCGGCGCGGGTACCGGGCTCGGGACACGAGTGGTACGTGCGCAGCGTGCGGTCGCCCGAGGGGTACGCGGCCTCGGTGGCGGCGGGGGTCGCGGGAGCGCGGGTCGGGGTGCGGGAGTGGCGGCCTTAGGGGTGTGACGTGAGGTGACGTGAGGTGAACTGGGGGGCTTCCCGGAGTCGGGAAGCCCCCCCCTTTTTTCTCTGGCTTCGCGTGTACGGGCCTGGTCAGTCAGCGCAGCAGGACGCAGCTCGGGCTCGGCACCGGGAGCGGGGCAGCGGCCGGGGTGAGGCGGCCCGTGGCCGGGTCCAGGCGGAACGAACTCACCGACTGGCCCGCCTGGTTGGCGGTGTAGACGTAGCGGTCGGACGCGTCGAGGGCCACGTCGCGGGGCCAGACGGTGCCCGGCGCCTTCGCGGTGACCGGCTGCGACTGCACGAGCCGCAGCCGGCGCCCGCGGTCGGCCGTGCGGAACGTCTCGACGGTGTCCAGCCCGCGGTCCGCGGTCACCAGGAACGCGCCGTCACCGGTGACGTGCACGGCGGAGGGCGCGTTGCGCGGGTTGATGCCGGCCGGGGCTACGGAGGCGTGCCCGATCGCGGCGAGCCTGCCGGTCCCCTCGTCGTACGTCCACGTCGTGACGGTGTGGCCGAGCTCGTTGGTGACGTAGGCGAGCCGGCCGCCGGGGTGGAAGACGAGATGGCGGGGGCCCGTGCCGGGCGGCAGGGTCGCGCGGTGGGCCTCGGCGAGACGGCCGGTGCGCTGGTCGAAGTCGTAGACATGGATACGGTCGTTGCCCTTGTCCGGGACGAGGACGCGGCGGCCCTTCGGGTCGAAGGCGACCATGTGCGGGTGCGGGCCGCGCTGTTCGTCGGGGTGCGGGCCGCGGCCGCGGTGCCGGATGACCTGGACGGCCTCGCCCAGGGAGCCGTCGCGGGCGATCGGCAGGACGGCCAGGTGCCCGGAGTCGTAGTTCACCGTGAGCAGGAAGCGGCCGCCGGGGGCGACGGCGAGGTGGACGGGGGCCGCGCCCTGGCTGGAGCGGGGGGTGCCGAGGGGGTGCAGTTCGTCGCCGTCGACGCGGTAGGCGTGCAGGGCGCCGGGGGCTCCGGCGGGGCGTTGGCTCACGGCGTAGAGGCGGTCGCGGGCCGGGGAGAGGGTCAGGTAGGAGGGGTTCTCGATGTCGCGCTGCCAGCGGGTGACGCGGAGTGCGCCGGTGGGGCCCACGCGGGCGATGCCGATGCCCGGGAGGCCCGGGAGGCCGTACTCGCCCTTGGTGAAGCCGCCGATGTAGGCGAGGCGGGCGTGGGGTCTGGGGGGCCGGGGGGCCAGGGTGCGGGTCGCGGTCCACGCGGCTGTGGAGGTGACGGTGGTCGCTGCGAGGGTGAGGAGGTTTCGGCGGGTGGGGTTCATCGGGGCTCCGGGGGTGCTGTGGCTTCTCGCCGTGGGGTGGGGGGTTCGTTGCCGGGTGCGGGTGCGGTGGGGGCTGGTCGCGCAGTTCCCCGCGCCCCTGAAATGCAGACGCTTCGCGTCGCATTTCCCCTATGAAGGCTGCGCGCAGCGCATGCCTTCAGGGGCGCGGGGAACTGCGCGACCGGCCCCCACGCACCCGCAGACGAAGGGTCCGCGTCTACACCGTCGCG
>NZ_JBFAVD010000044.1:0-47532 GCF_040679615.1 Streptomyces sp. NPDC052225
TTCCCCGCGCCCCTGGGAAGCTGCGCGCAGCGCATGCTTCAGGGGCGCGGGGAACTGCGCGACCAGCCCCCACCGAAGCCGCAGCCGCCGGACAACCGCTAGTCCAGCAGACCCGCCGCGTCCAGCAGGTACGCCGTCATCGGGTCATAGTGGCGCGGGCTGGTGACATGGTCGTCCAAGGGGACCGTCACCTGCATCGTGCCCTCGGCCTCGCCCACGAACAGCGCCGGGTCGTTGCAGTCCGCGTAACCGACGGAGTCGAGCCCGCGCTGGGCCGCGCAGCCCGCCCAGCCGTGGTCGGCGACGACGAGGTCGGGCAGGGGGCGGCCCTCGTACTCCAGGCCGTCGAGGATGCGGGTCATCGGGTCGGGGGAGTGCGTGTGCCACAGCGTCGCCCCGCGCTCCAGCATCGCCACGTCCGCGAACTGGAAGACCATGCCCTCCTCGGTGGCCAGGCCCTCGGGGATCACGACGATCTCGCAGCCCGCCGCGCGCAGCGCCGCCGCCGTCGCGCGGTGCACGTCGAGCAGCCCGCCGGGGTGGCCCGTCGCGAACAGGACGCTCTGGCGGTCCTCGGCCGCCTTGCGCAGCCGGGCCGCCATCCGCTCCAGGGCGTCGACCGTCAGCTCCGGGTCGATGGTGTCCTGGCCGTAACGGTGCTCCGGGTCGTCGACCACACCGCAGCGCTCCGCCATCACCGCGAGCACGTCCTGCTCGTCGCTCCACCGGTCGCCGAGTTCCAGCCCCAGCCAGAAGTGCCGGTCACCGTTGGCGAGCTTCCGGTAGTGGGAGAGGTTGTTCTCGCGGGGCGTGGCCACATCGCCCGCGATACGGGTGCGGACCAGGTGGTCGATCAGGGCGGCTCGGGTCGGAGTATCACTGGGAATCCCGGGTATCGGCATGCGTCCCATTGTGCCGGGGGCCGCTGGGGGCCCGTGATCGGTTCCGAGGAGTGGGACCACGGGGGCGGGAAGGTCGCCCCGCTGACAGTTCGGTGTTCGCCGAACTCTTGCGGCATGCTGGGGGCATGAATGCCGATGCTGATGCCGTGGCGCCCGCCGCCCGACTCGCCGCCCTGGCCGCCGTGTTCGCCGACGAGACCCGCGCCGCGATCTGCATGGCCCTGCTCGAAGGGCGGGCCTGGAGCGCCGGTGAGCTGAGCCGGATCACGGGCGTCGCCCCCTCCACCGTCAGCGGCCACCTGGCCCGCCTGGTGGACGCGGGCGTCTGTGTCACCGAGCGGCACGGGCGGCACAGTCTCGTGCGCATCGCCGACACCGGCACCGCCCGCCTCGTCGACGCCCTCGCCTCGCACGCGGTCCCCGACCGGGACGCCGCGCACACCGTGCCGGTGGTCGCCGCGCCGGACCCGCTGGCCCGCGCCCGCGTCTGCTACGACCACTTCGCGGGGCGGCTCGGCATGGCCGTGACCGATGCCCTTGAGGAGCGTGAACTGCTGCGTACGGACGGGGTGTTCGAGCTCACCGACGCCGGGCGCGACTGGTTCGGGCGGGCCGGTGTCGACCTGGACCACCACGGTCGCAGGCCGCTCGCGAGTTCCTGCATGGACTGGACGGAGCGCCGCCGCCACCTGGGCGGGGTCGCGGGCGCGCGGCTGTACGCACGTGCTCTGGGGCAGGGCTGGGTCGCGCGTGACGCCGGCCGGGCGCTGCGGGTGACCGACGACGGTGAGCGGGTGCTGCGCGAGCTGCTCGGTCTTACGGCGCAGGCGTGGCGCTGAACGCCGAGACCACCCCGGAGTCATTTCGGTGGACGCCGAAATGTTTTCTCCGTACGCTTCCCGCATGACCTCACGCACCCCGCTCACGTCCCGGAGCGCCCTCACCCCCGGTCTGCTCACGGTCGGCGCCGTCTGTTTCACCGTGTTCGCCTGGGCGTCCGCCTTCGTCTCGATCCGGAGTGCGGGGGCCGCCTACTCGCCGGGCGCGCTCGCCCTCGGCCGGCTGCTCGCCGCCTCCGTCGTGCTCGGCGTGCTGATGCTCGTACGGCGCGAAGGGCTGCCGCCGCGCGGGGCCTGGCGCGGGATCGTGATCTCCGGCGCCGTCTGGTTCGGCGGGTACATGGTCGCGCTGAACTGGGGCGAGCGGCTCGTCGACGCCGGCACCGCCGCGCTCCTGGTCAACGTAGGACCGATCCTGATGGCGCTGCTCGCCGCGCGTCTGCTCGGGGAGGCGCTGCCGCCCCGGCTCGTCGCGGGCATGGCGGTGTCGTTCGGCGGCGCGGTCGTCGTCGGCCTGTCGATGTCCGCCGGTTCGGGCGACACCGAGGGGTCGACCTCGCTGCTCGGCGTCGTGCTCTGCCTGCTCGCCGCGGTGGCGTACGCGACGGGCGTGGTCGCGCAGAAGCCGGCCCTGTCGTACGGCAGCCCGTTGCAGGTGACGATGTTCAGCTGCCTGATCGGCACCGCGGTCTGCCTGCCCTTCGCCGGGCAGCTCGCCGGGGAGGTGTCGCGGGCGCCGATGTCGGCGACGCTGAACATGGTCTACCTGGGCGTCGTACCGACCGCCCTCGCCTTCACCACCTGGACGTACGCCCTGGCCCGCACGCCCGCCGGGAAGATGGGCGCCACGACGTACGCCGTCCCCGCGATCGTCGTCCTGCTGAGCTGGCTGTTCCTCGACGAGGTGCCGGGCTGGCTGACCCTGCTCGGCGGTGTGCTGTGCCTGGCGGGCGTGGCGGTTTCGCGGTCCCGGGCGCGTACGGCTCGTGACTCCCGTACGACTACGGCCACGGCCACCGAACCCGAGAGGGAAGCCGCCTAAGCGCGCCCGGCCGCCCGGCGCGCCCGCAGGGCGAGCCACAGGTCGAAGCGGTCGTCGCCGTCGTCGAGGCGGCGGCCGGTGAGGCGGGCGATCTTGTCGAGGCGGTTGCGGACCGTGTGCCGGTGCAAGGTCAGGGCGCGGGCCGTCTCGTCCCAGGAACAGCCGTGGTCCAGCCACGTCGACAGGGTCAGGGTCAGCGCGCCCGTGGGGTCCGCCGCGTCGAGGGGGCCGAGCAGCGCGTCCGCGTAACCGGTCAGCGCCGAGCGGTCGCCGAGGTCGAGCAGGAGCGCGCTGGACCGGTCGGCGCGGGCCCGCACCGGATGCCCCGCCGTGCGGCTCAGCTCGACCAGTCCGCCCGCCTCGCGCAGCGACGCACCGGCCGCGCCCGGCGGTACGGCCGAGCCGATGCCGGCCGGGCAGCCCGCCGCGAAGTGGGCGAGGGCCGCGTCCAGGTCGACCCCCTCGCCGACGACCGCCTCGACGAGCGTGCCCCGGGTCCGGGTCAGCCCGCCGGGCACCGCGAGCGCGAGGTCGGCGGCCAGTTCGCGCGCGGCCTCGTCGGTCGGCGCCGCCACCGCCACCCCGCACACCGCGTCCGCCGCGAGCCCCGCCCCGCGCAGCACGTCGGCGGCCTGCTCGGCGGTGGTCGACGTGTCGAGGAGCCGGCCGAGCAGGCCCGCCCTGCGCCGCCGCTCCGGCTCGTCGGCGAGATGGCGGCGCTCCAGCTCCAGGGAGAGCAGCGACACCAGGCCGGAGATGAGGAGGCGGGCGTCGGGCCCCGGCTCGCCCGCGAGGACGAGCATGCCGCGCAGCCTGCGCGCGCCCAGCGGCTGCACCTCGAACCCCGGCGCGACCGCGCTGGAGCGCAGCCCGCCGGCCGCGACCCGCCGCACCAGCTCGGCGCTGGCCCCGTCCGGGTCGGGGACACCGCCCGCGATGACCCGGCCGAGCGGGTCGGTGACCTGGGCGCGGATGCCGGTGGCCGCTGCCCACGCGTCCAGGGTCGGGGTCAGGCCGCCCCCTGCCGCGGCCGCCGCCGTCAGCCGGCGCTGCGTCTCGAACGCACTCTCCACGGCGGCCCGCTGCTCGGCGGCCTGCGCCGCGAACACCGCCTTCGTCACCGCGATGAACGGCACCTCCGCGCCGACCGTGAGCAGCGGCAGACCCGCCTCCCGCGCGGCCGTGACCAGCGGCTCCGGTGCCTCCTGGTGCGGCAGGTCGGGCCCGAGGCCGAGCGCGAGCGCGTGCGCGCCCGCCGCCGTCACGTCGTCGACGTAGGCCCGACAGGACGTCACGTCCATCGGCAGCAGCAGTCCGATCGTCATCAGCAGCTCGCCGCCCTGCAACCACGGCCCCGGGCGCACCAGCTCGGAGGCGTGCGCGGCGAGCACCGGGCGGTCGAGGCGCTCGGGGCACGCGGCGACGGACAGATGCAGTTCGGGGCGGTCGACCAGGTCGGACAGGAGCAGCGCCATGCCTTCAGTGTCACCGATGGCGGATGGACGTGATGTCCATGCCTCTGGTCCTGATTCGCCCTGGGGGCGATCGAAGCGGGCGCTCGCCGACGTTACGTTCCTGTACGGACGCCGAGACCCTGGACCCGAGGAGATGCCCGCATGACGACGACCGTGGCGTGTGCGCAGCTGGCCCTCGGGGTCGGCGACGTCGCCGCGAACCTGGCCGCCGCCGAGGAGGCCATCGACGTCGCGGCCGGCGCGGGGGCACGCGTGATCGTGCTGCCCGAGCTCGCCAACAGCGGTTACGTCTTCGCGGACGCCGCCGAGGCGCGGGCGCTCGCCGAACCGGCCGACGGCCCGACCGTCACCGCCTGGTCCGCAGCCGCGCGCCGGCACGGCGTGACCCTCGTGGCGGGCTTCGCCGAGCTCGACGAGGACGGCCTCGTCCGCAACAGCGCCGTCCTCGTCGACCCCACCGGCACCGTCCGCGCCGTCTACCGCAAGGCCCACCTCTTCGGCACCGAGAAGGACTTCTTCGTCCCCGGCGACGCGGCGCCGCCCGTCGTCGACGTCGAGGACGTCGGCCGGATCGGCGTCATGGTCTGTTACGACGTCGAGTTCCCCGAGTGGGTGCGGCGCACGGCCCTCGCCGGTGCCGAGCTGCTGTGCGCGCCCGTCAACTGGCCGCTGTTCCCGCGCCCGGCCGGCGAACGCCCCGGCGAGGTCGTCCGCGTCCAGGCCGATGCCGCCGTGAACCGGATGTACGTCGCCGCCTGCGACCGGGCCGGCGAGGAACGCGGGGTCACCTGGACGGGCGGCTCCGTCATCGTCGACCCCGACGGCTTCCCGCTCGCCGGGCACACCCCGACCGAAGGGCCCGTGCTGCTGCTCGCGTCCTGCGATCTCGCGCAGGCCCGCGACAAGCGGCTCGGCGACCACAACGACGTCTTCGGGGACCGGCGCCCCGAGCTGTACGGATCCTGAGCAACCACACCCCCTGTACGTCAGTTCACGTGAAAGGCACGCCATGACCAGCGAGCACCCCACGCCCCGCGGCCCGATCGACTCGTCCCGGATCCCGCGCTACGCGGGCCCCGCGACCTTCGCCCGGCTGCCCCGCCTGGACGAGGTCGGCACGGCGGACGTCGCCGTCGTGGGCGTGCCCTTCGACACCGGCGTCTCGTACCGCCCCGGCGCCCGCTTCGGCGGCAACGCGATCCGCGAGGCCTCGCGCCTGCTCCGCCCGTACAACCCGGCGCAGGACGCGTCCCCGTTCGCGCTCGCCCAGGTCGCCGACGCCGGTGACATCGCGGCGAACCCGTTCAACATCAACGAGGCCGTCGAGACGATCGAGGCCGCCGCCGACGACCTCCTCGGCACCGGCGCCCGCATGATGACCCTCGGCGGCGACCACACCATCGCGCTGCCGCTCCTGCGCTCCGTCGCCAAGAAGCACGGCCCGGTCGCCCTGCTGCACTTCGACGCGCACCTGGACACCTGGGACACGTACTTCGGCGCCGAGTACACGCACGGCACGCCGTTCCGCCGCGCCGTCGAGGAGGGCATCCTCGACACGTCCGCCCTCTCCCACGTCGGCACCCGCGGCCCGCTCTACGGCAAGCAGGACCTCACGGACGACGAGAAGATGGGCTTCGGCATCGTCACCTCGGCGGACATCTACCGCCGCGGCGCCGACGAGGTCGCCGACCAGCTGCGCCAGCGCATCGGCGACCGCCCGCTGTACATCTCCATCGACATCGACTGCCTCGACCCGGCCCACGCGCCGGGCACCGGGACGCCGGAGGCGGGCGGCATGACGTCCCGCGAGCTCCTGGAGATCCTGCGCGGCCTGGCCTCCTGCAACCTGGTCTCGGCCGACGTCGTCGAGGTGGCGCCCGCGTACGATCACGCGGAGATCACCGCGGTCGCCGCGTCGCACACCGCGTACGAGCTGACGACGATCATGTCGCGGCAGATCGCGGAGGCGCGCACGGCCTGACCCGCGCGCTGCCGAAAGAACTGATGGGAACGCCGATGACCCACGACCACGACCTCGTCCTCAGCCCCACGCCCCGCCAGATCGAGGCGGCGCTCAACCCGCCGCCGGGGCGCACGGGCGGCGACCTGGTCGTGGAGACCCTCGCGGGTCTCGGCGCCTCCACCGTCTTCGGCCTGCCGGGACAGCACGCGCTCGGCCTCTTCGACGCGCTGGGCCGCTGCGACCTGATCCGGTACGTGGGTCTGCGCACGGAGCTGGGCGCCGGGTTCGCGGCGGACGCGTACGGGCGGGTGAGCGGGGAGGTCGCCCCGCTGTTCGTGTCGGCCGGGCCCGGCGCGCTGATGACGCTGCCCGCGCTCCAGGAGGCGGCGGCCGCGTCGGCGCCGGTGCTCGTCGTGGCGAGCCAGGTGCCGGTGGCGGGGCTCGGCGGCGGCCGTCACGGCCATCTGCACGAACTCCGGGACCAGCAGGCGGCGTTCAGGGATGTCGTCAAGTCCGTCCACGCCGTGCGCACCCAGTCGCAGATCCCGTCCGCGATCGCCGAGGCATGGGAGTCGGCGCTGAGCGCGCCGCACGGCCCGGTGTACGTGGAGATCCCGCAGGACGTCCTCCTCGCACCGGCCCGCCTTCCGGCCGTCACGGCGGCCGACGCGACCCCGCACGAACTCGTCCCGCGCCCCGAACTCACCGCCGTGGCCGCCCACTTGCTGGCGAACGCGGCCCGCCCCGTGATCATCGCGGGCGGCGGTGTCGTACGCGCCGACGCGGCGGGCAAGCTGAAGGCGCTGGCGGAGAAGGTGTCGGCGCCGGTCGTGTGCACGTACGGCGGCAAGGGCGCGTTCCCCCGGACCCACCCGCTCTCCCTGCGCACGTGGCCGGACGACCGCCGCGTGACGGACTTCCTGGAGGACGCCGACGTCGTCCTGGCCGTCGGCACGGGCCTCGGCGAGCTGACCACGCACGGCCACGCCTTCGCGCCGCGCGGCCAGGTGATCCAAGTCGACGCGGACGCGGGCAAGTTGGAGGCGAACCACCCCGCCCTCGGCATCCACGCGGACGCCCGCCTCGCACTCCAGGCACTCCTGGAGACGGTCGAGCCCCGCCCGGACGACCAGGCGCCGGCCCGGGTCGCGCAGCTCCTGGCCGCTGCCGCCCCCGAACAGGACCCGGAACAGGCCCTGTTGACGTCGATCCGCGAGGCACTCCCGCCCCGCGCCGCCTCCTTCTGGGACCTGACCCCCCTGACGGCCCGCGCCTGGACGTCCTGGCCGGGAGCGATGCACTCGGCGCAGGGCGCGGGCGCCCCGGGCTACGCCTTCCCGGCCGCCCTCGGGGCCGCCGTCGCCGACCCGACGACCCCGGTCCTCGCGGTCTCCGACACCACGACAGCGCTCCACACGATCGCCGAACTGGCCACGGCCCGGCAGGAGTCGCTGAACGTGACGTGGCTGATCGTCGAGGGGACGGAGGGCGCCCCGGACTTCACGGCACTCGCCGAGTCGTTCGCCGTGCCCGCGGTCCGCGCGTCCCCGGACTCCCTGCGTGAGGACCTCACGACGGCACTGAAGGCGCCGGGCCCGCGGGTGGTCGTCCTGCCCGCGGCCCCGCGCCCGTGAGCCGCTACCAGATCGCCTCGACCCACTCCGGGTGGTCGATGAACGGGTTGCGGTTGTGCTGGTACGTGTCGTAGATGACCTGGTTGCGCTTCTCCTCGAAGGCGCTCGGCGGGTCCTCGTCGCTCCACTGCTTGAGCACGGCGAGCTTGCCCATGTACGGGTTGCTGCCGTTGTTCACCGACTCGTTGGGCTCCAGGTCGGCGAAGCCGTCGTCGCCCTCGTAGCGCACCGCCATGTAGAGGATCATGCGCGCCACGTCGCCCTTGTCCGCGTCGCGCGGCTCGAAGGAGTCGGTGTCGGTGAGGCTGCCGCCGCCGTTCGTGACGGCGCTGCCGCCGTTGTCGAAGTCCTTGTTGCCGCGGATGCTGTTGACCTGGACGTCGGCGGGGCGCAGGTGGTGCAGGTCCGTGCCGGGGCCCGTCACCTCGCCGAAGTCGCCGTGGGACTTGGCCCAGGTGTGCTCGCGGTTCCAGTCGCCGAGGTCACCGCCGTTGAGGGACTTGGCGCGCGAGACGCCGCTGTACAGCAGGATCACGTTGTTGCTGTTGTTCGGGTCCTGGTCGGTGACCATCAGGGCGTTCCAGACCGCGGAGTACGAGATCTTGGTCTGGCTGCTGATGATCGTGTGCAGCGACGACTTGAGGCTCGTGCCGGTCTTGCCGATCGCGTTCTTGTAGTACGTCGAGTCGTACGCGGTGGTCGTCGCGGAGGCGGGGGCCGCGGTGGTCATGGGGAGGGCTACGGCCGCCATCAGCGCGGCCGCGGCGAGAGCGGCGGTGCGTATGTGGGTTCCGGGCATGGGGGGTGTCCGTCCGATCTACGCGGGTTGAATGAGGGGCAACCCGCGTAGAGTGACATGGACACGTAGAGTTTGGATGAACATTTTGCGTCAGTTGTGTGACACGGGAACGGCCCCTGACGCAGCGTCAAGGGCCATTCTGTGGTGGTTACTTCACGTCTGACGGGTCCAGTCGGTAGAGCGACGGGGACGCGTCCGACGACGCGCCTGACGACGAACTCCTGCTGTACTCGCTCGCCTTCACCGCCGTGCCGTGCTTCTTCACCCACGCGGTCACGGCGGAGCTGACGTCGTTGCCCCCGCCCATGCCGTTCTCGCCGACCTGGATGTAGTGCAACTGTCCGCCCCTCACCAACTGCTTGAGCTTGGCGACGGTCATGCCCTTGTCCGAGCCGGAGAAGCCGTACATGGAGATGACGGGCTTCTTCGTGCTGAGGATGATCTGCGCGGCGGACTGCGAATTGGACACCGCGAGCAGCCACTTGGCGCCGTCCTGGTGCTTCTCCAGGTATGCGATCAGGTCACTGTCGACGCTGCCGCCCATGCCGCCCATGCCACTCATTCCGTCCGTGCCGCCTCCGCCGCGTGTTTCTCCGCCGCCGGGCATGTCTCCGCCGCTGGGCGTCTCACCGCCGCTGGGCGTATCACCACCGCCCGGCATCTGTCCGCCGCCGGGCATCTCGCCCGAGCCGTTCGGAGGCGTGAACCCGCCCTTCCGGCCGTCCGGCATCCCGCCCCCGCCCGGGAAGCCGCCACGGTCGCCGCCGCCACCGCCTCCGGGGCCGCCCGTTCCGCCGCTCCCCGTCGTGGGCCCGGCCGTCGGATTCGTCCCGCCCATACCGCCGCCCCCGCCGGACGCGAACGGCTCGGCGAAGGAGTACGCCGCCGGGCCCGCCACCGACGCGACGACCGCGGCCGCGACCGCCGCCGCGAACAGCCGCAGCCGGTGGCCCGTCGCCGTACGGAAGACGAGCAGGCCCGTGATCGCCAGCGCCGTCACCACGAGGACCAGTGGCCACAGCCAGCCGTTCCAGCCGGACGCGCGGCGCAGCAGCACGGCCGCCCAGATGCCGGTCACGCCGAGCGCACCGGGCAGCACCCACGCCCACCGCCTGTCCGCGCGGAAGGCGCGCAGCAGCATCACGCCGCCGCCTCCGCACAGCGCCGCGACGCCCGGGGCGACGGCGGTCGTGTAGTACGGGTGCATGGTGCCTTCGGCGGTGGCGAAGGTGACGTAGTGCAGCAGGAGCCAGCCGCCCCACAGGACGAGCGCGGCGCGGGTGAGGTCGGCGCGCGGGGCGCGGCCGCGCAGGACAAGGCCGCCGGCCAGCGCGATCGCCGCGAACGGGATCAGCCACGAGATCTGGCCGCCGAGGGTGTCGTTGAAGAGGCGGCCGAGGCCCGCACTGCCGGAGAAGCTGCCGCCCCCGCCCCCGCCGTTGCCCTCGCCGCCGAGGATCCGGCCGAGGCCGTTGTAGCCCATGATCAGGTCCCAGGCGGAGCCGTCCGTCGAGCCGCCGATGTACGGGCGCTCGGACGCGGGCACCAGGGACACGGCCGTCGCCCACCAGAAGCTGGACACGGCGAGGACGACGGCCGCGAGGGCCAGGTTGCGGGCCTTCTTCGCCCAGCCCAGGCGGGACGCGTACACGTACACCGCGAAGACGACCGGCAGGGCGATGTAGCCCTGGAGCATCTTCGTGTTGAACGCGAGGCCGAAGCAGGCCGCCGACGCGAGCAGCGGGAGCAGCCTGCCGTCACGGGTGGCGCGCAGCGCGAGGGCCGCGCCGCCCACCATGAGGAGCACCAGGACGGTGTCCGGGTTGTTGTCGCGGTTGATGGCGACGGTGATCGGGGTGAGCGCGAGGACGAGCGCGGCGATCGCCGCGGCCGCGTGGCCCCACACCCGCTTCACGGACGAGTGCAGGATCCAGATCGTGCCGAGCCCGGCCGCGATCTGCGGCACCATCATCTGCCACGTGCCGAAGCCGAGGACCCGGCAGAACAGGCTCATCACCATCAGGGCGAACGGCGGCTTGTCCACCGTCAGGAAGTTCCCGGCGTCGATGGAGCCGAAGAACCAGGCCTTCCAGCTCTGCGTGCCGCTGTAGATCGCGGCGCTGTAGAAGCTGTTCAGGCCGTTGCCGGACAGGTGCACGGCGTAGAGCACCGCGGCGAGCGCGAGGGTCGCGAGCAGCGCGGGCAGCGACCAGCGCGGGGCGCGGTGCGCGGTCGGCGCGGCCGTCGGCGGCGGCGGTGCGGGGGCGTGGGGAAGCGGTTCGGTCGCGGAGGTCACCCGTGAAAGGTGCACGGCCCGGGTGGGCGGGGGCTGTGGCGTGCCTGGGCACTGCCTGTGAGTGCCGGGGCGGGCCCCCGATTGTTGCGGCGGGATGAAATCCGCCCCGCCCCGTGTTGGTCATCACGGCACATCAGCAGGTGAGTGACAGCAGTGGGTGGACGAGAGGCGGCAGGCGTGGCGGAGCGACGGGGCTGGGCGAAGCGGCTGTGGGGGTACGCCATGCGCTACCCCAAGGACGTCTTCCTCGCGCTCGGGGCCTCCCTCGGCGGCATGGCCGTCATGGCGCTGGTCCCGCTGATCACCAAGGTGATCATCGACGACGTGATCGGCGACCACTCCCGCTCCATGGGGGTGTGGGCGGGCGTTCTCATAGCCGCGGCCGTCGTCGTGTACGTGCTGACCTACATCCGCCGGTACTACGGCGGCCGGCTCGCTCTCGACGTCCAGCACGACCTGCGCACCGAGATGTACGGGACGATCACGAAGCTCGACGGGCGGCGTCAGGACGAGCTGTCGACCGGGCAGGTCGTCGGCCGTGCCACCAGCGACCTCCAGCTGATCCAGGGCCTGCTCTTCATGCTCCCGATGACCATCGGGAACGTGCTGCTCTTCCTCATCTCCCTGGTGATCATGGCGTGGCTGTCGCTGCCGCTGACCCTGGTCGCGCTCGCCGTCGCCCCCGCCCTCTGGTTCATCGCCAAGCGCTCCCGCTCCCGCCTCCACCCCGCCACCTGGTACGCGCAGGCGCAGGCCGCCGCCGTCGCGGGTGTCGTCGACGGCGCCGTCAGCGGCGTACGCGTCGTGAAGGGGTTCGGGCAGGAGGACCAGGAGACCGGGAAGCTGCGGGAGGTCGGGCGGAAGCTGTTCGCCGGGCGGCTGCGCACGATCCGGCTGAACTCGAAGTTCACCCCCGCCCTCCAGGCCGTCCCCGCCCTCGGGCAGGTCGCCATGCTGGCCCTGGGCGGCTGGCTCGCCGTGCGCGGGCAGATCACGCTCGGCACGTTCGTCGCCTTCTCCTCGTACCTCGCGCAGCTCGTCGGCCCGGTCCGCATGCTCGCCATGGTGCTCACCGTCGGGCAGCAGGCCCGGGCCGGTGTCGAGCGCGTCCTGGAACTCATCGACACGGAGCCGTCCCTGACCGACGGCACGAAGGAACTGCCCGCCGACGCTCCGGCGACCGTCGAGTTCGACGACGTGTCCTTCGAGTACGCCGGTGCCGAGCGGCCCGTCCTCGACGGGCTCTCCTTCGAGATCCGGGCGGGCGAGACCCTCGCCGTCGTCGGCTCCTCCGGCTCCGGCAAGTCCACCGTCTCGCTGCTGCTGCCCCGCTTCTACGACGTCTCGCACGGCGCCGTCCTCGTCGGCGGCCACGACGTGCGCGAGCTGACCCTCACCTCGCTGCGCGCGGCGATCGGGCTCGTGCCCGAGGACTCGTTCCTGTTCTCGGACTCGATCCGCAACAACATCGCGTACGGGGTTCCGGACGCCACGGACGAGCAGATCGTGGCGGCGGCGCGCGCGGCGCAGGCCGACCGGTTCATCGCCGAGCTGCCCGAGGGCTACGACACCAAGGTCGGCGAGCACGGGCTCACGCTCTCCGGCGGCCAGCGCCAGCGCGTCGCGCTCGCCCGTGCCATCCTCACCGACCCGCGCCTGCTCGTCCTCGACGACGCCACCTCCGCCGTGGACGCCCGCGTCGAGCACGAGATCCACGAGGCCCTGCGCGGCGTGATGGCCGGCCGGACCACGCTCCTCATCGCCCACCGCCGCTCCACCCTCGGCCTCGCCGACCGCATCGCCGTCCTCGACGGCGGGCGGCTCGCCGCGATCGGCACGCACGAGGAGCTGGAGGCCGGCTCCCCGCTCTACCGGCGCCTGCTGACCGACCCCGACGAGCTGGGCGGCGTCTCGCCCGGCCACGCCGTGGCGCAGGCCCCCGCCGAGGACACCTCCGTACGGGACGAACTCGACGCCGAGTTCGACGCCGAGCGCGGGGTCACGCCCCGGCTGTGGACCGGCGACCGCGAGCCCAAGGACACCGCCCTCGCCGGGATGCCCGCGACGCCGGAGCTCCTGGCCCAGGTCGACGCGCTGCCGCCGGCCGTCGACACCCCCGACATCGACGAGGCGCGGGCCGCCACGCCCGAGGAGTCGTACGGGCTCCGCCGCCTGCTGCGCGGATTCGGGGCGCCGCTGCTCATCAGCCTCGCCCTGGTCGCGGTGGACGCGGGCGTCGGCCTGCTGCTGCCCGTCCTCATCCGGCACGGCATCGACGAAGGCGTCACGCAGCTCGCGCTCGGCGCGGTCTGGGCCGCGGCGGCGCTCGGGCTCGTCGCCGTCCTCGTGCAGTGGGCGGCACAGATCGGCGAGACCCGCATGACGGGCCGCACCGGCGAGCGCGTCCTGTACTCGCTGCGCCTGAAGATCTTCGCCCAGCTCCAGCGGCTCGGACTCGACTACTACGAGCGGGAACTCACCGGCCGGATCATGACCCGTATGACGACGGACGTCGACGCGCTGTCGACGTTCCTTCAGACGGGCCTGGTCACGGCGTTCGTCTCGGTCGTCACGTTCTTCGGCATCATGGTCGCCCTGCTCGTCATCGACGTGCAGCTCGCGCTCGTCGTGTTCGCGACGCTGCCGCCGCTCATCATCGGCACGTTCTTCTTCCGCCGCTCCAGCGTGAAGGCGTACGAGCTGGCGCGCGAGCGCGTCTCCGTCGTCAACGCCGAGCTTCAGGAGACCGTCGCCGGGCTGCGCATCGTGCAGGCGTTCCGGCGCGAGCACGACGGCGGGCGGCGGTTCGCCGAGCACAGCGACAGCTACCGTGCCGCGCGCATCCGCGGCCAGTTCCTGATCTCGGTGTACTTCCCGTTCGTGCAGCTCCTGTCGTCGGTGGCGGCCGCGTCCGTCCTGATGGTCGGCGCGCACCGGGTCGACGCGGGCACCCTCACCACGGGCGCGCTCGTCGCCTACCTCCTCTACATCGACCTGTTCTTCGCCCCCGTGCAGCAGCTCTCCCAGGTCTTCGACGGCTACCAGCAGGCGACCGTCTCCCTCGGCCGCATCCAGGAACTGCTGCGCGAGCCGACCTCCACGAAGGCGGCCCGCGAACCCCTCGACGTGCTCTCGCTGCGCGGCGAGATCGCCTTCGAGGACGTCGACTTCGCGTACGGAGAGGACGAGGCGGCCCTGAACGACGTACGGCTGCACATCCCCGCGGGCCAGACCGTCGCCTTCGTCGGCGAGACCGGCGCGGGCAAGTCGACGCTGGTCAAGCTGGTCGCCCGGTTCTACGACCCGACCGGCGGCAAGGTCACCGTCGACGGCACCGACCTGCGCGACCTCGACCTCACGGCGTACCGGCACCGGCTCGGCGTCGTCCCGCAGGAGGCGTACCTCTTCCAGGGCACGATCCGCGACGCCATCGCCTACGGCCGCCCCGACGCCACCGACGCCCAGGTCGAGGCGGCGGCCCGCGCGGTCGGCGCGCACGAGATGATCGCGACGCTGGAGGGCGGCTACCTGCACGAGGTCGCCGAGCGCGGCCGCAACCTGTCGGCCGGCCAGCGCCAGCTGATCGCGCTGGCCCGCGCCGAACTCGTCGACCCCGACATCCTCCTCCTCGACGAGGCGACCGCAGCCCTCGACCTCGCCACCGAGGCCCAGGTCAACCAGGCCACGGACCGCATCGCGGGCCGCCGCACGACCCTCGTCGTCGCCCACCGCCTCACCACGGCGGCCCGCGCGGACCGCGTCGTCGTCATGGACCACGGCCGCGTGGCCGAGGACGGCACCCACGAGGAACTCCTGGCCCGCGACGGAAAGTACGCGGCGCTGTGGCGCACGTTCGTGGGGGAGGACGCGACGGCTGCCGCGTGAGCGGGGGCTCCGGGTGGGGCTGATGCAACCATCGGCCCCGCATGTCGCGTCCGTTCATCAGTACGCTGGGGACGCTGTGACGGGAGGGGCTGCGATGCGAAGAGGTGACGACGACGGCATACGTGACGTACGCCGGCCACGCCGCGTCCTCGCGCTCGCCCTGTCCGCGCTGGTCGGCGCCGGGCTGCTCGTCGTGGGCGGGCCCGGGGCGGGCGGGGCGCAGGCCGCCTCGCTGTGCGGCGGGCACAAGGTCCGCACCCTGACCTTCGCCACCGGCCGCACGGTCGTCTACAAGAAGCGCGACTACATCTGCGCCGTCACCTACGCCGAGCGCACCGGACGCCGCCAGACCATGGCGGTCAGCGTCCAGGCGCGCGGCAGCCGCGCCGTCGTCGACGAGGGCCGCTACACCCACCACGCCGGACCCGTCACCGTGCACACCGGCCACCGCTGGGTGCGTGTGAAGGGCAGGGTCGGCGGCGCGTCCCGCAGCTCGGGCTGGGTCAAATTCTGAGGCAACTCCCGGGACGAAACGGGCTGTTGCGCTGAGCGGACACCAAGCACCCCTGGTGGTACGCGAGTTGCTCCGATAGCTTCCGGAGCGCATCTGTGTATCTCCAGGGGAGGGTGCATGCGCAAAGCGCTCAGATGGCTGCTGTCGCTCGTGGTGCTCATAGGCACCGTGAGTGCGGCCGGGGTCTCGACGGCGGCGGCCGTCGAACAGCCCGCGACCGCCGCGGCCACAGACATCAAGGATCGGCTCCTCGCCATACCCGGCATGAGCCTGATCGAGGAGAAGCCGTACACCGGCTACCGCTACTTCGTCCTCAACTACACCCAGCCGATCGACCACAAGCACCCGTCCAAGGGCACGTTCCAGCAGCGCATCACCGTGCTGCACAAGGACGTCAGCCGCCCGACGGTCATGTTCACCAGCGGCTACAACGTCTCGACGAACCCCTCGCGCAGTGAGCCGACGCGGATCGTCGACGGCAACCAGGTCTCCGTCGAGTACCGCTTCTTCACGCCGTCCCGGCCGCAGCCCGCCGACTGGTCCAAGCTCGACATCTGGCAGGCGGCCAGCGACCAGCACCGCATCTACCAGGCGCTGAAGCCGATCTACGGCCAGAACTGGCTGACCACCGGAGGCTCGAAGGGCGGCATGACCGCCACCTACTACGAGCGCTTCTACCCGCGCGACATGGACGGCGTCGTCGCCTACGTCGCCCCCAACGACGTCGTCGACAAGGAGGACTCCGCGTACGACACCTTCCTCGCGAACGTCGGCCCCGAGGCCTGCCGGGTCGCGCTCCAGAAGGTGCAGCGCGAGACGCTCGTACGGCGTGACGCGCTGGAGACGAAGTACAAGGAGTACCTCGCCGCCAACAACTACACCGTGAACACGGTCGGTTCGCTGGACAAGGCGTACGAGGCGACCGTCCTCGACCTGTTCTGGGGCTTCTGGCAGTACCAGCCGGAGTCCGCCTGCGCCGACGTCCCGGACGCCGCGACCGTCACCGACCAGGCGCTCTTCGACTACGTCGACGAGGTCGGCGGCTGGTCCTCGTACGCCGACCAGGGCCTGACCCAGTACACGCCGTACTACTACCAGGCCGGCACCCAGCTCGGTTCGCCCGACATCAAGCAGCCCTGGCTCGCGGACCTGTCGCGCTACGGCTACCAGCCGCCCCGCAACTTCGTGCCGCGCGACATCCCCATGAAGTTCCAGCCGTGGGTGATGCGCGACGTCGACACGTGGGTGCGTCACCACGCCCACCACATGCTGTACGTCTACGGCGACAACGACCCGTGGGGCGCGGAGCGCTTCCGCCTCGGGGCCGGAGCCCGCGACGCGTACGTCCTGACCGCGCCGCACGCCAACCACGGCGCCAACGTGGCGGGCCTGAAGGCCGACGACAAGGCCCTCGCCACCTCGCGGATCCTCGCGTGGGCGGGTCTGTCCGGTACGACGGCCAAGGCGCCGCGCGACGCGAAGCTCGACCGGGTCGACGGGGCACGGGAGCTGAAGCTCCGCCCGTGATGCCGGAGCAGTGACGGGGGAGCGGTGACAGGGGAGGGGGCGCACGCGGGTGCGCCCCCTCCCTCGCGTCTGCCGGTCACAGCTTCACCGCGCAGCCGACGGGCTCGGCCCCGCCCAGGGTCACGTACAGGGACGTCGACGGCGGGCACGCCGAGCGGGCGGTGACCGCCTTCGTGACCCGGTACTGCGGTGCCCGCTCGCCCGAGCCGTCGCACTCCGTCTCGCGGACCTGCCCGGTGCCCGCCGAGTACACGCAGTCGCCGACGACCGTGCGCGGCCCGCCCCCGCCGCCCGGGTCGCCGGGGTGCGGCGCCTCCAGGTTGCGCATGCAGGCGTAGCCCTGGGCGACCGCCCCGTCCCCGTTCTCGTCCGAGGCCGGGCGGTTCTCGCTGATGTGCAGGACGAAGTCGGTGGCGGCCGGGCAGGCCGGGCCGTCCGACGGCAGGCCTTCATAGCGTGCGACGACCTTGGCGACGGCCCGCTCGCTGCTGCACGGCACCTCGTTGAACGACGTGCGCCCGCGTGAACTGCACTCGTCCACCGCCAGGAACACCGCCCCGTACCCGGACGGCGACCGCAGCGGACGCGGCGACGTCGGGCTCCCTCCGTCGTCCGGCGGATCCGACGACCCCTGACACCCCACCAGCGCGAGCGTCAGCATCGACGCCGCGCACACCACCCCGACCGTCCGCGCAAGCATGGCAATCCCCCCGATATACGCACCTAGCGTGACCCGCGGAAGCGGGCGCACGCCAGGTGTGCAAGGGGCTTTGCGCCAGTTGGAGGTGGCGTGCGCGGTGCGCGGCGTACGCCGGGTGCGTTCGGTTCAGTACCGCCCGTCAGTACGTCAGGCCGTAGCCGATCGGGTAGAGCACCTGTGTCGGGTCGTCGGCCTTCTGCACGGGGACGGGCAGCTTCCCTCGCGGCTCGGCCTCGCCCGCGATGACCCGTACCGCGGCCCGCAGTTCGACGTCGATCCACGAGTACGCCGCCACATGCGCGTCCGAAGCGCCCAGCTGGGCCACGTCGTACGGGTTGCGCATCGACAGCGTGACGACGGGGACGCCGGTCGCGGCGACGGCGTTCACCAGGGACTGCTGCGCGCTGCCCGCCCCCACGTTGTAGGTGCCGATGACCGCCGCGTCCTTGCCCTGCGCGGCCGCCACCGCCTGCGCGATCGTCGCCTGGCTCGGCGCGGTCCCGGTCGCCAGCACCGTCGCGGTGAAGCCGAGTTCGGTCAGGGCGGCGCCGATGACGGTGGTCGGCGGGCCGTCGCTGAGCGAGGGCGACGCCGGGTTGGCCCCGAGCACCAGGACGTTCTTGTGCGTGGCCGGGGCGAGCGGGAGCAGCCCCTCCTTGTTCACGAGGAGGGTGGTGGTCCGCTCGGCGATGCGGTCGGCGGCGGCCAGGTGCGCGGCCGTCCCCACCGTGCGGTCGACGCCGCGATGCGTGACGTACGGCTCCTTGAACAGTCCCAGCTTCGCCTTCAGGCGCAGGATCCGCAGGATCGACTCGTCGAGCCGAGCCTCGGCCAGCTCGCCGCCGCGCACGGCATTGAGCACCGCGTTCCACGACACGTCCAGCTTGGGCGGGTTGAGGAGCTGGTCGACGCCCGCCTTGAGGGCGAGGACGGGGACGCGCTCGTCGCCGTACTTCGTCCGTACGCCCTCCATGCCGAGCGAGTCGGTGACGACGACGCCGTCGTAGCCGAGCTCCTCGCGCAGGATGCCGGTGAGGATGGGGTGCGAGAGCGTCGCCGGGTCCTCGGCCGGGTCCAGGGCCGGTACGACGATGTGGGCCGTCATGATCGAGTCGATGCCGGCGGCGATCGCGGCCTCGAACGACGGCTTGTCGAGCCGCTCCCACTGCTCGCGCGTGTGCGTGATGACCGGCAGGCCGGTGTGGGAGTCGGTGGCGGTGTCGCCATGTCCCGGGAAATGCTTGGCGGTTGAGGCGATCCCGGCCGACTGGTAGCCCTTGACCTGGGCGGCGACCATCCCGGCGACAGCCTGCGGGTCGGCGCCGAAGGAGCGGACGCCGATGACGGGGTTGGCCGGGTTGACGTTCACGTCGGCGTCGGGCGCGTAGTCCTGCACGATGCCGACGGACCGCAGCTCGGCACCGGCGATCTGCCCCGCCTTGCGGGCGTCGGCGTGCGAGCCGCCCGCGCCGAGGGCCATCGCGCCGGGGAACAGGGTGGCGGGCTTGCCGACCCGGCAGACGATGCCGTGCTCCTGGTCGGTGGCGATCAACAACGGTACGCGGGACGGCTGTCGGAGCCCGGCCTTCTGGATCCCGTTGCTGAGGTCGGCGATCTGGTGCGGGTCGCGGACGTTGTGCGCCCACGCGAAGTAGATGATGCCGCCGAGCTTGTACTTGTCGATCAGCTCGGCGGCGGTACGGACGCCGATCTCCTTGAGGTTGGCGTCGATGTCGGCCTGGTCGGGGGCGGTGGCCGAGTGGCCGTACACCCGCATCACGAAGAGCTGGCCGACCTTCTCCTCCAGGGACATCCCGGAGATGAGCTTCCTGAGGGCCTTGTCGGAGGGGGCCGAGGCCTGAGCGGGCACGGCACTCAGGGCGGTGGCGGCGACACCGGCGGTGGCGGCGGCGAGCAGCGTACGTCTGGAGAAACCCTTGCTGGACTGACGGTGGCGCACTTGCGCTCCTTCCGGAGGAACGGCAGTGAAGGAAACTTCCGCGCGCAACGAATATCCGGAAAGTTATTGCCAGTCAAGGGAGTGGACGTAAGCGGACGGCGAGGGGAGGGGCCGTCACCGGCGCTGTTGGAGGGGGGCGCGCCGGTGACGGCATGCTGCCGGCCGCAGGCGGCGGAGAGGGTGGTCAGCGTTCGCAGCCAGCAGCGAGGCCGACACCGCACTGCGGAGACTCACCGGCAGGTGTCTGTTGGACGACCGGGCCCGCGCCTTGGTTCCCACCTTCTGGAGGTTCCGGGAAGTTGGTGTGGAGGTGGCGGAGAAAGGGTGGGGTGGTGTGTGGGGCTTCGTCGCGGGTGCAGGTTTCGTCGTGGCTGGTCGCGCAGTTCCCCGCGCCCCTGAGATGCGCACCTCCGCTGCGGCATCTCCCCGATGAAGGCTGAGCGGCGAAGCCGCAAGCCTGGGGCGCGGGGAATTGCGCGACCAGCCCCCACGGCCCGCGCCCGGCGATCACTCGGAAACCAGGCAGGCGCGCCCCCGCTCCCGCAGCGCGGCGACCACCGCCCGAACCGCAGGCCGCCGGGAGGATCCCGCCCGCCACAACGCGTACAACCGCCGCCGCGGCACCGGATCGAGCCCCACCGCCACCACCCCCTGCGGCAAGGAGCCCCGCCCCAGCCGAGGAATCACCGCAACCCCCAACCCGGCCGCGACGAGCGCGACCAGCGTCGGGTTCTCGTCCGCCTGATGCGCGATCTCCGGCTCGAACCCCGCCGCCCGCATCGTCCGCAGGAGCCAGTCGTGACACACCCGCCCCGGCGGCTGCGACACCCACCGCTCACCGCCGAGCTCCTCGCGCCGCACCGACTCCCGCTCCGCGAGCGGATGCCCGGCCGGCACCAGCAGATCGCACAGGTCCGTCCCGATGGCGGCCTGCTCGACCCCGGCCGGGGCCGGCAGCGGCGCGATGTCCCAGTCGTGGGCGACCGCGAGATCGACGGCGCCCTTCGCGACGAGGTCCACCGACAGGTGCGGGTCGACCTCGGTCATCCGGACGTCCAGCGCGGGATGCAGCTCGGCGAGACCGGCGAGCGCGGCAGGCAGCAGACCGCGCGCCGCGGAGGCGAACGCGGCGACCGTCACCCGCCCCGACGGCACCCCGCGCCGCTCCTCGATCCCGGTCTCGGCGCGCTCCACGATCGCCAGCAACTCCTGCGCCGTAGCGGCGAGTTGCAGCGCCTCATCGGTGAGCCTGACCCCCCGCCCCTCCCGCTCGAGAAGCACGGTCCTGGTCTCCCGCTCCAGCTTCGCGATCTGCTGCGAGACGGCGGACGGGGTATAGCCCAGGGCGGCTGCGGCGGCGCCGACCGTGCCGTGGACGGAGACGGCGTGCAGCGCGCGCAGCCGTTGCAGATCGAGCATCCCGGGACCAACCCTTCAGCAGTGCTTCATCCAACCATGCAGCAGACATCGCTGGTGCTACACGGTGCTGGGGCGTGATCCTCGACGCATGAGACCTGCGCACACCGGCCTCGCCGTCCTCGTCGCCGCCCTGTGGGGCGTGAATTTCGTCGTCATCGACATCGGCCTCGACCACTTCCCGCCGCTGCTGTTCTGCGCCCTGCGCTTCCTGCTCGCGGCGGTGCCCGCGGTGTTCCTCGTCGGACGGCCCAGCGTGCCGTGGCGGTGGATCGTCGGAGTGGGACTGGCCCTCGGCGTAGGCAAATTCGGCCTGCTCTTCATCGGCATGAACACCGGCATGCCGGCCGGCCTGTCCTCGCTCGTCCTCCAGGTCCAGTCGGTCTTCACGGCGCTGATCGCCTTCGCGTTCCTGGGTGAACGCCCGCGCCCCGTACGGGTGTTGGGCATGGCGGTGGCGCTCGCGGGCATCGCGGTGGCGGCGGTCGACGAAGGCGGTTCGGGCCCGCTGGGCGCGTTCGCGCTGGTGCTCGTCGCGGCGGCGTTCTGGGGCGTCTCGAACGTCCTGACCCGCAAGGCGTCCCCGCAGGCGCCCTTCACCTTCATGGTCTGGTCGAGCGCGGTCCCGGTCGTCCCGCTCCTCGCGCTCTCCCTCCTCTTCGAGGGCCCGACGGCCGACGCCCGCGCCCTCGCCTCCCTGGACGCCCCCGGCATCGGCGCGATCGTCTACGTAGCCCTGGTGACGACCCTCTTCGGCTTCAGCGCCTGGAGCCGCCTCCTCCAGCGCTACGACGCGTCGACGGTCGCCCCGTACTCCCTCCTGGTCCCGGTCTTCGGCATGTCGTCGGCGGCCCTCTTCCTCGGCGAACCGATCAGCCCCCTGAGGTGGTGCGCGGCGGCGCTGCTGGTGGGCGGGGTGGCGCTCACGTCGATGCGGCCCGGGGCGCGGGGCTGTATCCATCAGCGGCTCCGCCGCGGGGCGCGACCAGCCCCCACAACCGGCACCCGGCAAACGACCTCACTGGGCAGTCGATCCCCCGAACTCAACGCCTACGCGGACTCGTTGAGCAACCGAGCCAAATGATCCCGCCCCGCCTCCAACAACCCCGGCAACGGAGCAGCCCCCTCATACCAACGCGCCTCGTACTCCCAGCACAACCACCCGTCCCACCCCTCCCGGGACAGCACCTCCACACACTCCCCGAGCGGCAACACCCCGTCCCCGAGCGGCAGCGGCGTCGTGTCGTCCGGCCCCGCGATGTCCTTCACCTGCACATACCCGAGGTAGGGCGAGAGCGCGGCGTACGAGGCGGCGGGCTGCTCGCCGCCCAGCCAGGTATGCATGACGTCCCAGAGGATCCCGACGTTCCGGTGGCCGACGGGCCCGACGACGCGGGAGGCGGCGGCCCCGGTGCGGTGCGAGTCGTGCGTCTCCAGCAGAACCCGTACGCCCCGGTCGGCCGCGTACTCGGCGGCGACCCCGAGCCGCCTCGCCGCCGTCGCGTCGGCCTCCTCGGGGCCCTGCTCGTCGCCGCCGCCGGGGAAGACCCGTACGAACGGCGCCCCGAGATCGCGCGCGAGATCCACCAGGGCGCGTACGTCGTCCAGGACCGGGCCGTCCTCGCCGGGCGCCGCCACCCGCGCGTACCCGGCGAGGCCGAGGACCTCGACGCCGGCCGCCTTGAACTCGGCGGCGGCGTCGGCCCGTTCGACGGGGCCGATGCCCGGGTGGACGGGCTCCTCGGGATGCGCGCGCAGCTCCACGCCGTGGTAGCCGTGCGCGGTGGCGAGGCGGAGGACGTCGGTCAGCGGGAGACCGGGGACACCGAGGGTGGAGAAGGCCAGTTTCATGGCTCGGACCCTACCCGCGCCCCCGCCCGTCACTCAGGGGGCGCGGTGCAGGGAGAGCCGCCAGTCCTGCCCGACGAGGTCGGCGCCGAACGACCGATGCGGCTTCTCCCCGACCAGCACGAACCCGTGCCGCAGATAGAGGGAGCGGGCGGCCCTGAGCACGTCGTTGGTCCACAGCACGACGTCCCGGTAGCCGACGGAGCGCGCGAAGTCGAGGACGGCGCGCACCAGTCGATCGCCGATCCCGAGGCCGCGCGCCTCAGGCTCCACGAGCAGCAGCCGCAGCCGTGCCGTGCCGGGGGCCTCGTCCCGTACGCACATCACGCACCCCACCGGTCGGCCGTCCAGCTCGGCGATCCACACGCGCTCCAGGTGCGGGTCGTGGTCCTCGGCGAAGTCGGCGACGATACGGGCGACGAGCCCTTCGTAGTCGGTGTTCCAGCCGAACTCGGCGGCGTACACGGCCGCGTTGCGCGCGACGATCCATCCGAGGTCGCCGGGGCCGGGCTCCCGCAGCAGCACGTTGTCCGGGTGCGGGGCGGCGCGGCCGTCGCCGAGCACCTCGCGGACGGTGCGCAGCGCCTCCGACAGGCGGCCGCGGTCGGCCGGCGGGACATCGGCGAGGAGCGTGCCGACGGCTTCGCTCGACCGCTCGTCGAGCAGGTCGGCGGTGGTGCGGCCGTGCGCGGTGAGCGTGATGCGACGGCGCCGCGAATCCTTCTCCGACGAGGCCCGCTCGACGAGCCCGTCCCGCTCGAACTTCCCGAGAATCCGGCTCAAGTACCCGGCATCCAGGGCGAGTCGGGCCCGCAGATCGGCCGCGTCGACCTTCTCCGTGTGCGCGAGCTCGTACAGGACGCGTGACTCGGTGAGGGTGTACGGGGCGTACAGGTGGCGGCTGTAGTCCAGCGCGCCGATGACGTTCGTGTAGAAGCGGTTGAAGGACCGGATGTCCTGCACGGTCATGGCCACCTCGCTGCTCGGACAGTTGACTCAGTCAGAGATCCGGGGGTGGCGTCAGCGTACGCCCGGAGGGGCGGGGCGTCCACGCTTCGGACGGGCTTGTGCGGGCTTGCCCGGGGGTTACTCCACCCACGCCCCGTCCCGCATCACGACCCTCCCGCGCAACTCGGCCTCACCACGCCAGGCCCGCACGGTCTTCGGAGCCACACGTACGTACACGAAGGCACCCTCCTCCTTTCGCGGATCCCAACCGAACTTCCCTGCGAACGCCGCCGCGCCGTCATCCGGCACCTCGTCGTCCGGGAAGCACTCCGCCTCCCCCTGGAGCACCACCACGTCGAAGGTGTCCGGCAGGGCGAGGCGCACGCGCGGCTCCGCGCGGACATTGCGCGCGGTGGCGGACGCGGCGCCGGTGCTCATCCACACGGCCCGCCCGTCCCACACGAACCACAACGGCACCTGGTGCGGCCCGTGTTCGGGGTGCCCCGTGGAGACCCACACATCCCGCTCGGCGACAAGCCGCTCCACCACATCACGCCTGCGCTCCGCCACCCCGCGACGAACGCTCCCCGTGCTCTCCATGAGCGCCGACCCTAGCCAGGAGGCCGGCGATACGCCTGAGGCGCGGGACCTACGTCCAGGGGATGAGGCGGCGCCTACCCTGCCCGGAAAGGCCCCTCCAGTGCCGCCCACTGGAGCAGCATGATCGTCTTCGCGTCCGTGATGCGGGTGTCGCGGGTCATCGACAGGGCCTCGGTGAAGGGGAGTTCGAGGACCTCGATGTCCTCGCCCTCCTCCGCCAGGCCGCCGCCCGCGCCGGTGCGGGCGGCCGGGGTGTACGGCGCCGCGAAGAAGTGGAGGCGTTCGGTGACGGAGCCCGGGCTCATGTACGCGGTGAGGACCGGGGTGAGGGGGCCGAGGGTGACGCCCAGTTCCTCGGTGGCCTCGCGGCGGATCGCGGACTCGGGGTCGTCCGCGTCGAGGAGGCCGGCCGCCGCCTCGATGAGCATGCCGTCGGGGTGCTCGTTGACGTACGCCGGGTAGCGGAACTGGCGGGTGAGCAGGACGAGGCCGCGTTCGGTGTCGTACGGGAGGATCACGGCGCCGTCGCCGCGGTCGTACGTCTCGCGCTGCTGGGTCTCCCAACGGCCGTCCCTGCGGCGGTAGTCGAAGGTCGTGCGGCGCAGGACGTGCCAGCCCTGCGAGGTGAGTTCGACGTCGCGGATCACCACGTCGGGGTTGCGCGTCAGGTCGCGTCCCGCCCGGTCGAGGGCCGTGCGGCCACGGTGGTCGGGGGCGTCGATCCCGGGGCGGGGGGTGGGAGGGGCGGTCACGCGGTCCCCTGCGGTGCGCGGTGCGGGATCTCGGACACGTCGTGGTAGACGGGCAGGCCGCGGCGGCGGGCGGTGGCCACGTCCTCGTCGGCGCCGGTGGAGTCGCCGGGCAGGCGCAGCACCGCGTCGCAGTGGGTGAGCAGCCGGTGGGCCGTCGGGTAGAGCACCTCGTCGGCGAGCGGGTCCGTCGGGCCCGCACCGGCGGAGTTCAGGACGGGCAGGGCGATCCACTCGCCGATCACCGGGAGGTGCCCGGCGGCGAAGACCGGCCAGGCGGCGGCCTCCAGGCGGGCGAGGTTCGCGGCCATGGCCCGCGGGTCGCCGTCCGTGCCGGAGCGGTAGGGGCCTGCGATCAGGATCATCATCGGCTCGGTGGCCGTCGTGCTCGGGGTCATGGCGCGCTACGATACATGCAGAAACGTGCAAGAACAGGAGAGAGCGTGCATGCTGGCTGCCGAACGACGTGACCACCTGCTCGGCCTGCTCGCCCGCGAGGGCAAGGTCGTGGCGAAGAGCGTCGCCGCCGAACTGGGCATTTCCGAGGACAGCGTGCGGAGGGATCTGCGCGATCTCGCCGCCGAGGGACTGTGCCAGCGGGTCTACGGGGGCGCGCTCCCCGCGTCACCGGCCGTGGTCGACTACGCCGCCCGGCAGGCCGTCGCCCCCGACGGCAAGGAGAAGGTCGCCGCCGTCGCGGCAGGTCTCGTACGCCCGCAGAGCGCACTGATCCTCGACGGCGGCACCACCGCCCTGGCCGTCGCCCGCGCCCTCCCGCACGACCTCGACTGCACCGTGATCACCCACAGCCCGACGATCGCCGCGGCCCTGCTCGACCACCCGCGCGCGGAGCTCTACCTCCTCGGCGGCCGCGTCTTCAAGCACTCGGCGGTCACGTGCGGGGCCGCCGCCGTCGAGGCCGCGCAGAACGTCTCCGCCGACCTCTGCCTGATCGGCGTCACCGGCGTCCACCCCGGGGCGGGCCTGACGACGGGCGACGCCGAGGAGGCCGCGATGAAGCGCGCCCTCGCGGCCCGGGCCGCCGAGACCTACGTCCTCGCCTCGTCGGAGAAGATCGGGACGGCGTCACGGTTCCGCGTGCTGCCCTGGGCGAAGGTCAGTGGCGTCATCACCGACGCCGAGCCGCACCACCCCGTCGTCGCGCAGGTCGCGGCGCTCGGCGTGGAGATCGTCCCGGCCGGCTGACCGCCGCGCCCGGGCGCTGCGATGATCGCCGGATGACCCGCATCCTCACCCGTACCGATCTGCTGTCCCTCCTCGAACCGGCCCGCTGCGTCGAGGCGTTGGCCGCGGGGTTCCGGACCGGGGCCGCCGAGAAGGGGAGCGCGCGCCGGGTGATCGCCGAGCTGCCGTTCCCCGGCACGGCGACCGCGCTGATCCCCGGCGTGCTGCCGGACGTCCCCGCGTACACGGTGAAGGTCAACGCCAAGTTCCCCGGCGCCCGGCCCGCCCTGCGCGGCGTCGTCTGCCTGCACAGCGGCGCCGACGGCGAGCTCCTCGCCCTCCTCGACTCGGCCACGGTGACCGCCTGGCGCACCGGCCTCGCGGCGGCGCTCGGCACGCACACCCTGGCCCGCGCCGACGCCCGCACCGTCGGCGTGATCGGCGCCGGCGCCCAGGCCGAACTGATGCTGCGGGGGCTGCGCGCACTGCGGGACGTGGGCGACGTCCTCGTGCACGACGAGGACCCTTCGCGTGCGGACGCGTTCGCCGGACGGCACGGCGGCCGGGTCCGCCCGACACCCGCCGCCGTCGCCGCCGAGGCCGACATCGTGCTGCTCGCCACCTGGTCCCGTACGCCCCTGCTCGCACTCGCCGACACCCGGCCGGGGCAGCACTTCACCACGCTCGGCGCGGACGAACCCGGCAAACTGGAGCTCGCCCCCGACCTGCTGCGGGCCGCCCACCTCGTCGTCGACGACCGTGAACTCGCCTTCCAGTCAGGTGTGTTGGGGTCATTGGGGGAGAAGGCGCCGGAGAGCACAGCCACGTTGGGGGAGTGGCTGGAGGCTGCCGGAAAGCGTCCGGAGCGGCACCCGCGTACCGTCTACGCCCCCGTCGGCCTCCCCTGGCAGGACCTCGCCCTGGCCTGGCTCGCCCACCAGGAAGCCGAGTTGAGGGGCGAGGGTGCCGGGATCGAGGTCGACCTCCTGGCGTGACCGCCGGATCCCCTCAGGCCAGCGCCCACAGCACCGCGAACGGCAGCAGCACCAGCGGCACCGTCCGCAGGCACACGCCCGCTGATCTGCGCCCGGTCAGGCCCCGGTTGGCCAGGATCACGAACGCGGTCATCAGCAGTCCGGACACCACGGCGAGGCCGATCATCACCGGGCCGTGGTCGAGCGTGTGGTAGTCGCAGTCCGGCGCGCTCACCTCGTCGAAGCGCGCGCAGTCCGTCCCGAACCACTCCGTCAGCAGCCAGTGGACGCTGTAGAGCGGGACCAGTGCCGGTATCCCGAGCGCCAGGTTGGCCGCGAGCGGCGGGATCCAGGTGCGGGCCGGGCCCGCGTCCTCCCAGGGCTCCGCGTCATGTGTCACGCGGCGCCCCCGTCGACCCCCGCACCATCAACTCCCCGCGTACGACGTCGACCCCGCCGGCCGGAGCCGCCTCCCGGCCCATCGCGATCCGGCCCGCCCGCGCCGCCGCCTCCGCGAGCGGCAGCCGTACGGTCGTCAGCGCCGGCACGGCGTCCACGCTGAACGGCAGATCGTCGAAGCCCGCGACCGAGACGTCCTCGGGGATCCGCAGCCCCGCCTCGCGCAGGGCCGCGCACGCGCCGAGGGCCACCGTGTCGTTGGCGGCGACCACGGCCGTCAACTCCGGGTCCTTGCGCAGCAGTTCGAGCGTGGCCGTGTAACCGGAGGTGCGGTCGTACGAGCCGTGCGCCACCAGGCCGTCCGACTCCGGCACGCCCGCCGCGGCCAGCGCCTCCCGGTGGCCCTCAAGGCGGTCCCGGGTCGTGGTCCGCTCCTCGGGACCCGCGACGTAGCCGATGCGGCGGTGGCCGAGCGCGAGCAGATGCTCCGTCAACTCCCGCCCGCCGCCCCGGTTGTCGAAGGTCAGCGCCACCGCGTCGGTGTCCGGGACCGGCGGCCGCCCGCACAGCACGACCCGCGTGCCCGCCTCGGCAAGGCGCCTCAACTTGCCTGCCACGGCGGCGACATGGTCCGCGTTCTCGATCGCGCCGCCCGTGAGGACGACGGCTGCCGCACGCTGGCGCTGGAGCAGCGTCAGATACGTCAGCTCGCGCTCCGGGTCCCCGCCCGTGTTGCAGACGACCGCGAGCCGCTCGCCGCCCGCCCGGCCGCCGGGCCCGACGATCTCCGACTGCACGGCTGACGCCATGATCCCGAAGAACGGGTCGGCGATGTCGTTCACCAGCACGCCGACCAGGTCGGAGGTGGAGGCCGCGAGGGCGCTCGCCGGGCCGTTGAGCACGTAGTCCAGCTCGTCCACGGCCTTCAGGACGCGCTCACGGGTGGCGGCGGCGACCGGGTAGTTGCCGTTGAGCACACGCGAGACGGTGGCGGGGGACACCTGCGCGCGCGCTGCCACATCCGCCAGGGTCACGGTCATCGAGTCGTCCTCCGCTGGGTCCGGCTGCTGTCCGACTGTTGTCTGCCTGCTTCCCGCTCTTGTCCGAGCGGCTGTGCAGAGGCTAGCTTCTCCTTAGGTAGAAAGCGCTTGCTACGGGATATCGAACATCCGGCAGGCGCTGATTCGCGTACGCCGGGCCCGGTCGCCGCACGCCTCGGGGGCCGGGAAAGCTGGACGAAGGGACTCACGTGACACGCAAGACGGTGCGCATCGCCATGAACGGTGTGACGGGGCGCATGGGCTACCGCCAGCACCTCGTCCGCTCGATCCTCGCGCTGCGCGAGCAGGGCGGCCTCGACCTCGGCGACGGTACGGTCCTGTGGCCCGAGCCGGTCCTGGTCGGCCGCCGCGAGCACGCCCTGAAGGCCCTCGCCGAGAAGCACGGCCTGGACGAGGCGAACATCTCCACCGACGTCGACGCCGTCCTCGCCGACGACTCGGTCGACATCTTCTTCGACGCCGCGATGACCTCCGGGCGCGAAGAGGTCCTGAAGAAGGCGATCGCCGCCGGCAAGCACGTCTACACGGAGAAGCCGACCGCCACCGGCCTCGAAGGCGCCGTCGAACTGGCCCGGCTCGCGCGCGAGGCCGGGGTCAAGTCCGGTGTCGTCCAGGACAAGCTGTTCCTGCCGGGCCTCCTCAAGCTCAAGCGCCTCATCGACGGCGGCTTCTTCGGGCGGATCCTGTCCGTCCGCGGCGAGTTCGGCTACTGGGTCTTCGAGGGCGACTGGCAGGAGGCGCAGCGCCCCTCCTGGAACTACCGCGCCGAGGACGGCGGCGGCATCGTCGTCGACATGTTCCCGCACTGGGAGTACGTCCTGCACGAGCTGTTCGGCCGCGTGACCAGCGTCAACGCGCTCGCCACCACCCACGTCCCCACCCGCTGGGACGAGAGCGGCAAGCCCTACGACGCCACCGCCGACGACTCCGCGTACGGCATCTTCCAGATCGAGGGCGGCATCGTCGCCCAGATCAACTCCTCGTGGGACGTGCGCGTCAACCGTGACGAGCTCGTCGAGTTCCAGGTCGACGGCACCGAGGGCTCCGCCGTCGCCGGGCTGCGCAACTGCCGTGTGCAGCACCGCAGTTCGACGCCGAAGCCGGTCTGGAACCCGGACCTCCCGGCGACCTACTCCTTCCGCGACCAGTGGCAGGAGGTCCCGGACAACCAGGAGTTCGACAACGGCTTCAAGGTCCAGTGGGAGCTCTTCCTCAAGCACGTGTACGCGGGCGCCGACTACCACTGGGACCTGCTGGCCGGCGCGCGCGGCGTGCAGATGGCCGAGCTGGGCCTGAAGTCGTCCGCCGAGGGCCGCCGCCTCGATGTTCCGGAGATCTCGCTGTGACCATCCACCTCCCCTCCGCCGATGGGCAGTTGAGGGCGTACGAGCCCCGCACCGAGCCCCTCGTCTTCGACACCGGAGCGCCGCTCGCCTCCCGCGTCGTCTTCTCCGCGGCGCACGTCGTCGCCGACCCGTTCGCCGATACGACACCGGACTCGCCGGCCGCCGTCGACTGGGACGCCACCCTCGCCTTCCGCCGCCACCTGTGGGCCAACGGCCTCGGGGTCGCCGAGGCCATGGACACCGCGCAGCGCGGCATGGGCCTGGACTGGGCGGGCGCCGCCGAACTCATCACGCGCTCGGCGGCCGAGGCGAAGGCCGTCGGCGGACGCATCGCCTGCGGCGTCGGCACCGACCAACTGACCGGACCCGCACAGGACGTGGCCCAGGTCAGGGCCGCCTACGAGGAGCAGCTCGCGCTCGTGGAGGGGACGGGCGCGCAGGCGATCCTCATGGCGTCCCGCGCACTCGCCGCCGTCGCGAAGGGCCCCGAGGACTACCTCGACGTCTACGGCCACCTGCTCCGCCAGGCCACCGAGCCGGTCGTCCTGCACTGGCTCGGCCCGATGTTCGACCCGGCGCTCGACGGCTACTGGGGCTCCGCCGACCTCGACGCCGCGACGGAGACGTTCCTCGACGTCATCGCAGCGCACCCCGACAAGATCGACGGCATCAAGGTCTCCCTGCTCGACGCCCAGCGCGAGATCGACCTGCGCCGCCGCCTGCCCCAGGGTGTGCGCTGCTACACCGGCGACGACTTCAACTACCCGGAACTGATCGCCGGCGACGACCGGGGCTTCAGCCACGCCCTGCTCGGCATCTTCGACCCGCTGGGCCCGCTGGCCGCGCAGGCCGTACGGGTCCTCGACACCGGCGACACCAAGGGATTCCGCGAACTCCTCGACCCCACCGTCGAGTTGTCCCGCCACCTGTTCCAGGCGCCGACCCGGTTCTACAAGACCGGCGTCGTCTTCCTGGCCTGGCTCGCCGGCCACCAGGACCACTTCGCGATGGTCGGCGGCCTCCAGTCGGCCCGCTCGCTGCCGCACTTCGCGAAGGCGTACGAACTCGCCGACGGGCTCGGCCTGTTCCCGCGCCCGGAGCTCGCCGAGGCCCGCATGAAGAACCTGCTCGCCCTGTACGGAGTGACCGCATGACCGCCGCCGACCCGCGCTTCTCCATCAACCAGATGACGGTCAAGCAGCTCGGCCTGCCCGAACTCGTCGCCGCCTGCGGCGAGTTGGGGGTCCGGCACGTCGGCACCTGGCGTGCGCCGGTTCAGGAGTACGGCGTCGAGGCGGCGGCCAAGCTGCTGCGCGACGCGGGCCTGAACGTCACCACGCACTGCCGCGGCGGCTTCCTCACCGCCCTCGACGAGGCCGAGCGCAAGGCGGCCGTCGAGGACAACAAGCGCGCCGTCGACGAGGCCGTCACCCTCGGCACCGACGTCCTCGTCCTGGTCTCCGGCGGGCTGCCGGCCGGCTCGTACGACCTGCCCGGCGCCCGGGAGCGGATCGCCGACGCGCTCGTCGAACTGGCCCCGTACGCCGCCGAGCGCGGTGTGAAGCTCGCCATCGAGCCCCTGCACCCGATGTACGCCGCCGACCGCTGCGTCGTCTCGACGCTGGCCCAGGCGCTGGACATCGCCGAGCGCTTCCCCGCGGACCAGGTCGGGGTCTGCGTCGACACGTACCACATCTGGTGGGACGACCAGGCGCCCGCGCAGATCGCTCGGGCCGGGGCGCAGGGGCGTATCGCGACGTTCCAACTCGCCGACTGGACCACGCCGTTGCCCGAAGGTGTCCTCAACGGGCGCGGGCAGCTCGGCGACGGTTCGATCGACATGCGGTACTGGCGCGGGCTCGTCGAGGACCAGGGTTACACCGGGCCCATCGAGGTCGAGCTGTTCAACGACGGCCTGTGGTCACGCGACGGCCACGAGGTTCTGGCCGAGACCTCGACCCGTTTCACGCTGCACGCGAGCTGAGTCGGGTGCGCGGCGCTGTGGTCCCGTTCGTCTGCAGCGCCGTCGTGGCTGGTCGCGCAGTTCCCCGCGCCCCTGAGATGCGCACCTTCGGTGCGGCATCTCATCTATGAAGGCAAGCGGCGAAGCCGCAAGCCTTCGGGGGCGCGGGGAACTGCGCGACCAGCCCCCACCCACCCGCAGACAAACACCTCACCGCTTACGAGCCGCACGCTTACTGACCACAGCCAAGATGACCGGCACCAGCATCTCGATCCCCCGGGCCACGTTCGCCGCAGGCAACCCCGTCTTCTTGGCGACCGCGTTCGCCACCGGCCGCGACATCTTCGCCAGCACCCCGGCCACCAGCCCGCTGGAAGCCATCCCGCCCAGGCCGCCGAGCGTCGCGACCCCCTGGAGCGGCGCCTCCTCGGGCGGCGGCGCCGGGAGGTCGCCGAGGCCGCCGGAGATCTCCGACACCGTCCCGCCCACGACCTCGCGCGCGCCGGAGGCATCCGTGCCGAGCAGCCCGGCGAGTTCCTGGAGACGGTCGTCGCCGAGCTCGTCGAGGACGTCCTGTTCCAGGGGCTTGTCACCCGATTGTTCGCTCATGCACCAAACGCTACGACTGCCCCGAGATGTCGGCACGCTGAAAATCTTTGAAAGAAAACGTCCCGCGACCGTGCAACCTTTCCGGGACATGGCGGGTCTAGGGAACGTCAGAACTTTTGGAGGGGGATCTGGGGGGATCGAGGAAGTTCTGACGAGGAGGGGAAGCGTCGAGGGCCCGGTCCGCGGACCGGGCCCTCGTAGCACTTCCAGCGAGCCCGCTCAGAAAAAGACCCCGCAGCGCAGCAGCACGTTCGCGTACGGCCGCGCCTCCCCGGTCCGTACGACAAGACGCGCCGACCCCGACAGCGCCTTCAGCTCCTCGTGCGTGACGAAGCCGAGCGCCGGCACCCGGGAGTCGAGGAGTCCGGCAGCGGACGGGTTCGCGGAGCGCACCTCGCGGGCCGCGGTCCCCGACTCCACCACCAGCTCGTCGAGCAGCCCGTCGAGCACCTCCGCGAACGACGGCACCCCGGCCCGGAACGCGAGGTCGACGACGCGCGGCCCCGCCGGGATCGGCATCCCGGCGTCGCACACGAGCACCCCGTCCCCGTGGCCCAACTCGGCCAGCGCGCCCGCCAGATGACGGTTGAGTATTCCGGCCTTCTTCACAGCGCGGTGACCTCGTCCGCCGTCGGGTACGACGCCTGCGCGCCCTCCTTCGTGACGGCGGCGGCGCCCACTCGCGCCGCGTAGGCCGCGGCGTCGGCGAGTGACTCGCCGGTGCCGAGCCGCCACGCGAGCGCCGCGGTGAACGCGTCACCCGCGCCCGTCGTGTCCACGGCCTTCACCTTCACCGACGCGACGCGCTGCGCCCCCGACGCGTCCGCGACCAGCGCGCCCTCGGCGCCGAGCGTGATGACGACCGAGCGCGGCCCGAGCGCGAGCAGCTGCCGCGCCCAGTCCTCGGGCTCGCCGTCGGGCTCCGCTCCGAGGACCACGCGGGCCTCGTGCTCGTTCACGATCAGCGGGTCGCAGGCCGCGAGGACCTCGTCCGGCAGCGGCGCGGGCGGCGACGGGTTCAGTACGAGCCGCGCCCCGTCGGCGACCGACCGCGCGACCTCGGCGACCGACTCCAGCGGGATCTCCAGCATCACGGAGACGACCCTGGCGCCCGCGAAGAGCTCGCCCGCGGCCCGTACGTCGTCCGGCGTGAGGCGGCCGTTGGCACCCGGCGACACCACGATCGAGTTGTCCCCGGACGGGTCGACGGTGATCAGCGCGACGCCCGTGGGCGCCCCGCCGACCAGCACACCGGACGTGTCCACGCCGGCCGACTCCATCGAGTCCCGCAGCAGCCTGCCGTGCCCGTCGTCACCGACGCGCGCCAGCAGTGCCGTACGGGCACCGAGCTTCGCGGCGGCGACGGCCTGGTTGGCGCCCTTGCCGCCCGGGTGGACCACCAGGTCGGAGCCGAGGACGGTCTCCCCGGCGGCCGGGCGCCGGTCGACGCCCACCACCAGGTCGGCGTTGGCCGACCCCACGACGAGGAGGTCATACGTGCTCATGCTGTGCCTTTCTTCGAATGTCACCGCAGAGGGTACGGGGCCCGGGCCGGCGCCCCGCTACTTGAAGGCAGCCGCGTTCTTGGACGTCACGACCTTCACCGGCACCTTCACCGCGGGGGCGAGCTTCTTGTCCTGCGTCGCCTTCAGCGCGTTCCGCACGGCGATCTGACCGAGTTCGTACGGCTGCTGCGCCACCGAGGCGTACATCGTGCCCGCCTCGACCGCCTTGATGCCGTCGGCCTCGCCGTCGAAGCCGATCACGGGCACGGACGTGCCGGCCTTCGAGCCGAGCGCCTTGATCGCGCCGAGCGCCATCTCGTCGTTGGCCGCGATGACGCCCTGGACGCCGGGGTGCGCCTGGAGCAGGTTCGACATCACGTCGAGCCCCTTGGTGCGGTCGAAGTCCGCGGGCTGCTGGGCGACAACCTTGATGCCCGGGTACTCCTTGAGGCCCTTCTCGAAGCCCGCCGCGCGCTCCCGCGCGGCCGACGTGCCGGGCTGTCCCTGGAGGATCACGATCTTGCCCTTGCCGCCGAGCTTCTCGGCCATCGTCCTGGCGGAGAGCACACCGCCCTCGACGTTGTCGGAGGCGACGAGCGTGGCGACCTTGGCCTTCTCGACCCCGCGGTCGACGGCGACGACGGGCATGCCGGCCTTGTTGGCGGCAGCCACCGAGTTGCTCGCGGCGGCCGAGTCGACCGGGTTGAGGACGATCGCGTCGAGGCTCGACGAGGTGAAGTTCTGCATCTGGTTGGCCTGCTGCGAGGCGTCGTTCTGCGCGTCGGTGACGGTCAGATCCACGCCCAGCTTCTTGGCCTCGGCCTGGGCGCCGGCCCGGATCTGCACGAAGAACGGGTTGTTGAGGGTGGAGAGGGAGAGCCCCACCTTCGGCTTGTCCGCCGACGACGACGTACCGCCGTGCAGGAACGACGTGGCACCGACGATCGCGACGGTCACGACGGCCGCGAGCCCGTACGTGGCCGCCTGCCTGCCCTTGTTCCCGCCGCCACCGGAGGCGACAGGGGTCGCTCCCGCCTTGCGCCGCAGCGTGTCGAGGAGGACGGCGAGCGCGATGACCACGCCGATGACGACCTGCTGCCAGAAGGCGGACACGGAAAGGAGGTTGAGGCCGTTGCGGAGCACCGCGAGGATCAGCGCGCCGATGAGCGTGCCGGACGCCTTGCCCGTACCGCCCGCGAGCGACGCACCGCCGATGACGACGGCGGCGATGGCGTCGAGCTCGTACCCGTCGGCGGCCTGCGGCTGCGCGGAGGAGAGCCGGGAGGCGAGCACGATGCCCGCGGCGGCGGCGAAGAGCCCCGACAGGGCGTAGATGACGAGCTTCTGCTTCTTGACCCGGAGTCCGGACAGGCGCGCGGCCTCCTCGTTGCCGCCGATCGCGTACATGGCGCGGCCTATGTACGTGCGGCCGAGAATCACGGCGGCGACCAGCCCCATCACGACCATGACGAGGACCGGGACCGGCAGCCAGCCGCCCAGCGTGTCACCGAGGTGCGAGACCGAGTCGGGGAACGGGATCGGCGAACCGTCCGAGATGACCAGGGCGAGACCGCGGCCCACCGACAGCATCGCGAGCGTCGCGATGAACGGCGGCAGCTTCCCGTACGCGATCAGGAACCCGTTGACGAGACCGGCGACGATGCCGGTCGCGACGGCGAGCACGAGCGCGAGGACGACCGGCACCCCGTGCTGGGTGGCGCTCCACGCGAGCACGGTCGCGGACAGCGCGGCCACCGAACCGACCGACAGGTCGATGCCCGCCGCGACGATCACGAAGGTGACACCGAAGGCGAGGATGGCGGTCACCGCCGCCTGGACGCCGATGTTGAGGAGGTTGTCGGTGGTCAGGAAGTCCCCGGAGAGCGCCGACAGGGCGATGACGAGGACGATCAGCGCGGTCAGCGCGCCGTTGTCGAGGAGCAGCTTGCGCAGCGACGCGGCACCACTGGTGCCCGGCGTGCTCTTGAGCGTGTCAGTGGCGGCCATGACCGGCTTCCTTCTCAGTCTTCTCAGTGGTAGGGGTGCTGACGGCGAGCGCCATCACGGAGTCCTGGGTGGCGTCGGCGGCGTCGAGTTCACCGGCGATCCGCCCTTGTGCCATGACGAGCACGCGGTCGCTCATGCCGAGCACCTCCGGCAGATCGCTGGAGATCATCAGGACGGCGTGCCCGGCGGCCGTCAGCTCGTTGACGAGCTGGTAGATCTCGACCTTGGCCCCGACGTCGATGCCGCGCGTCGGCTCGTCGAGGATGAGCACCTTGATGTCGGCGAGCAGCCACTTGCCGATGACGACCTTCTGCTGGTTGCCGCCGGAGAGCGTGCGCACGTGCTGGCCGAGTCCCGCCATCCGTACGCCCAGTTGGGACGCGATGCGCTCGGCGGCGACGTGCTGCCCCTTGAGGTCGACGAAGCCGCCGCGGGTCGCGGCCCGCATCGTGACGAGCCCGAGGTTCTCCTCCACCGACTGGTCGAGGACGAGACCCTGCCCCTTGCGGTCCTCGGGCACCAGCCCGACACCGGCGGCCATCGCGGCGTTCACGTCGTGCCGGGGGAGCGCCGTGCCCGCGACCTCCACCGATCCCTTGTCGTACGGGTCGGCCCCGAAGACCGCGCGGACGACCTCGGTCCGTCCGGCGCCGACGAGACCGGCGATGCCGACGACCTCACCGGCCCGCACCTCGAAGCTCACGTCGTGGAAGACGCCGTCGCGCGTGAGCCCCTCGACCTTGAGCAACGCGCCGCCGGTGTCCGGCCGTTCCCGCGGATACTGCTGCTCGATCGAGCGGCCCACCATGAGCCGTACGAGCTCGTCCTCGGGCGTGGACGCCGGGACCTGTCCGACGCTGCGGCCGTCGCGGATCACCGTCACCCGGTCACCGAGCGCGGCGATCTCCTCCAGGTGGTGCGTGATGAAGACGATGCCGACACCGTCCTCGCGCAGCGCCCGCACGATCGCGAACAGCTTCTCGACCTCCTCGGAGGTCAGCACGGCGGTCGGCTCGTCCATGATCAGCACGCGCGCGTCCAGGCTGAGCGCCTTCGCGATCTCGACCATCTGGAGCCGGGCGATGCCCAGTTCGCGCACACGCGCGCGGGGCGAGACGTTCACGCCCACGCGTGCGAGCAGCGCTTCCGCGTCGGCGTCCATCTTCTTGCGGTCGATGAGACCGAAGCGGCGCGGCTGCCGCCCGAGGAAGATGTTCTCGGCGACGGTCAGATCGGGGACCAGGTTGAACTCCTGGTAGATCGTCGCGATCCCGAGCCGTTCGGCGTCCTGCGCACCATGGATACGGACCTGCTCGCCACCGACGGTGATACGGCCCTCGTCGGGCGTGTAGGCACCGGAGAGCATCTTGATCAGCGTGCTCTTCCCGGCCCCGTTCTCACCGAGCAGGACGTGCACCTCGCCGCGGCGCAGATCGAAGTCGACGCTGTCGAGCGCGACCACGCCGGGGAAGGTCTTCCGTATCCCTTCGATACGCAGCAACTCCGCTTCCGGGTTGCTCTCCGGTGTCACCGGGTGCTCCTCTCCGTTGAGGTACGCGGTTCAGAGGGCTCGCCGCACGAGTGCCGTACGACGAGGTGGGCGGGGAGGGTGACCGACGCGGGCGTGCGGCCCTCGATGCGGTCGACCAGGGCGCGCACGGCGGCCCGGCCCAGATCCTTGGTCGGCTGGGCGATCGCCGTGATGGGCGGGTCGGTGTGCACGAACCAGGGGATGTCGTCGAAGGCGGCGAGCGCGATGTCGTGCGGGACGCGCAGGCCGCGCGCGCGGATCGCGTCGAGCGCGCCGAGCGCCATCAGGTTGTCGGCGGCGAACACGACCTCGGGCGGCTCCGGCAGATCCAGGAACCCCTCCGTGACGCGGCGCCCGCTGTCCGCCTGGAAGTCGCCCTGCCCGATGTAGGCGTCGGGGAGTTCGATCGCGTACGGGGCGAGGGCCTCGCGGAAGGCGTCGACGCGCTCGCTGCCGGTGGTCGTGGCCGCCGGGCCCGCGATGATCGCGAGCCGGCGGTGGCCGAGCCGGTGCAGATGGCCGACGAGGTCGCGGATGGCGGCGCGGCCGTCGGAGCGCACGACGGGCACGTCGACGCCGGGGATCCAGCGGTCGACGAAGACCATCGGCGTGCCGGTGCGGGCGGCGTCGAGCATCAGCGGGGAGCCGCCGTCGGTGGGGGAGACGAGGAGGCCGTCGATGCGCCGGTCGAGCAGGTTCTGGACGTGGTGGTCCTGGAGGTCGGGGCGCTCGTCGGCGTTCCCGATGATCACGCTGTAGCCGAGCGCGCGGGCCTCCTCCTCGACGGAGCGGGCCAGCTCGGTGAAGTACGGGTTGAGGACGTCGCTGATGACCAGGCCGAGGGTGCGGGTCTGGTCGGTGCGCAGCGAGCGGGCGACGGCGTTGGGCCGGTAGCCGAGCGACTCCACGGCGGCCAGCACCCGGGTGCGCGCGTCCGGGCTGACGGACGGATGGCTGTTGAGGACGCGGGAGACCGTCGCGACCGAGACGCCGGCCGCGGCGGCGACGTCCTTGATGCTCGCGTTCGACGACATCACAGACCACCTCCTTGTGGCTGCGGGAGCTCATGTGCGACGGCGGGGTCGCACATGTGCGTGGAATCGATTACATGAGGGATTGGAATCGATTACACGGGGCGCTGGCAAGAGGGGTTCCGGTTCTCGTGACCGGATCGTGATGCGGGTGGGGCGAGGCGAGGGGTGTTGTCGGTGGGGCGTGCCATGGTGGGAGGCATGGGTCGCCAGGCACGGAACCCCGTCACGGAACCCCGTGGACGACACTGACGACACTGACGAACGGAGCCAGGAACTGTGAACCACGCGCAGCTCACCGCACTCGGCCGCGCCCTGCGCCTGCTCGGCGAGCACGGCGAGGGCCTGACCGGCGACACGTCGGAAGCGAAGCTCCACGAGGTGCGCGGTGATGTGAAGCGCGCCCTGGAGCTGCTCGACGACTCGGTGGCCGGTGCGGCGCCCACGACCCGCTGCCCCGAGCACCCCCAGGGCGCGGTCGACGAGTCGGCGCCGGACCTGTGCCTGCTGTGCGAGACGCGCCGCAGGCAGGCCCGCCGCTCGGAGTACGGCGGCGGACCCGCCCGCCCGCGCGGCGAACAGCAGGCGGCGGTGATGTCGCGCTACGGCACCCGCGAGGACCGCCCGCAGCCGCAGCAGCGCTGGATCCCCGAGATGTGGACCGGCCAGGTCTGGCAGCTCTGCGGCACGCCGCGCCACGACCGCCGCGAGGCGGACCTGTACCTGGCGGCCCAGCGCCGCCGCCCCGACGCGGCGATGGCGTACCGCCTGGTGCACGAGTTCACGGACTACGAGGTGGTGCGGGTGTGGGGGACGCCGGTGCGGGTGGAGCCGGAGCCGATGGGCGGGATCTAGGGCCTGTCTCCCAGATCCCTCCGTCGCCCGAAGGGCGGCCTCGCGGCGTCTGGTGCGTGCTCCAGGGGGTCCCCCCGGCCGAAGGCTGGGGGAGTGCCGGGTGCAAGGCCTCGTACTGGATGTGCTCGGCCTTGTGCCCGGTGCGGCGAGAGTGCGTGCCAGGCGTCCTGGGGCAGGCGGGATCCGGGCGACAGGCCCCTAGCCGAGGCCGCCGGTACGGGCGGCCGTCGAGGCGAAGCCCAGCCAGGTGTGCCGGTTGCCGGCCCAGCACCAGCCGACCTTGGGGGCGCCGCGGCGCTCGCGGCCGTCACGGCCCGTGCCGTTGCTGATCCAGATCGCCGGGGTGCGGGCGTCGAGCGTGCCGTCGGCCTTGGGCAGCCGGGAGCCGATCGTCATGAAGCAGTGGTTGCGCTCCAGGGCCTCGGGCTGGTGGAGCAGCCAGTGGATGCCCTCGGTCAGCAGCAGCGGCGTACGGCCCCGCTCGGTGAGGGCGGGCAGCGCTTCGTCCGGGCTCCAGTTGGCCATGTCGTCACCGCGGTCGGGCCGGGCGACGAGATAGAGCGGCGCGTCGGGCACGTCGACCGCGTCGAGCGGTACGAAGAGATCCACGTCGGCCATGTCGACGACGACGAACCCGGGCTTGTCGCCGAGGCGCAGCAGCGGGGCGAGGGCAGATGCGGGGACACGGTCGGGGTGGACGACGAGCAATGCGTCCCGGGCACCGCCCCGCGCCTCGGCCTCCTTGGCGAAGGCCCGCACCTCGTCGGCGGGGAGCCCGGCGATGTCGTGCACCCCGAGCTCGATCAGCCGCTCGGCCTGCGCGGCCGGTGGCGGGAGCGGGGGCAGGGCGGCGGGGGATGCTGCGGCGGATTCGGTCACGTCACTCCCTCGGTTCGCGGCACGCGCGGTCGACGCGCGCTTCAGCCCAACGGGTGTTCCCGCCCGAGAGTTCCCCGAGCGCGCGCCCGGCCCCGCTCACTGCCCGCCGCGGTCCTCCGCGAGCGTGTACGCCACCAGCGCGTTGGCGTGCCCGTGCCCGAGCCCGTACTCACTCTTGAGCCAGGTCACGAGCTCCATGTGCCGGGTCAGCGGCGAGGAGCGGATCAGCTCCTGCCAGTGGGCGACGGGCTGCCCGTACTTCTTCTCGATGGAGGGGAAGTAGAAGGCGGGGCCTTTGACGGTGGTCATGACGGGGTCCTGTCTGCCGGGTGCCTGGGGGGTACGTCGGTATGACCCGGCGGCCCGCGAAAACTCATCGGTCCGCCGCGCGGTGCCCCGGCGGCAGGGCCGCGGCCGCCGCGAGGTGCGCGCGCAGCACCCGCCGGTGCGCGGCATCCAACTCATCGGCCGCCAGGTCGAGTTCACCGCTCACCCCGACCAGGACGTCGACGTCGCTGATGCCCCGGTCGAACGACCCCGTCGCCGCGGACCCGTACAGCCACACGCCCACCATCCGCTCGCCGACGGCCGGCGCCACCGCCGTCAGCAGATCGGGCAGCAGCCGCCGCACGCTCACCGGCACACCGCTCACGTCTCGCGTCCCGTCCATCCGGAAACCCTAGGGCCTGTCAGGGGCCCCGGCCGAAGGCTGGGGGAGGATCTTGTCGCTGGCGAACGTGCGCGGGCTCCTGGGATGCGACCTGATCCGCCGGACAGGCCCCAGGCGCTGTCCCGATGTCAGACCCCACCGCTACCGTCGGATCATGTCGAAGCAGCAGGCGGCTGCCGGGGCGCGGCCGATGGCGCAGCTCGAGGGGGTCCTCGAGCGGATCACCTACGCCAATGAGGAGACCGGGTACACGGTCGCGCGCGTGGACACCGGGAGAGGCGCGGGGGATCTGCTGACCGTCGTCGGGTCGCTGCTCGGCGCGCAGGCGGGGGAGTCGCTGCGGATGGAGGGGCGGTGGGGCTCGCATCCGCAGTACGGCAAGCAGTTCACCGTCGAGAACTACACGACGATCCTGCCCGCGACGATCCAGGGCATCCGCCGCTACCTCGGCTCCGGCCTGGTCAAGGGCATCGGGCCGGTCTTCGCCGACCGGATCACGCAGCACTTCGGGATCGACACCCTCGACATCATCGAGCAGGACCCGAAGCGCCTGATCGAGGTGCCGGGCCTCGGCCCCAAGCGCACCAAGAAGATCGCCGACGCGTGGGAGGAGCAGAAGGCCATCAAGGAGGTGATGGTGTTTCTGCAGACGGTCGGCGTCTCGACGTCCATCGCCGTACGGATCTACAAGAAGTACGGCGACGCGTCCATCGGCGTCGTGAAGAACCAGCCGTACCGGCTCGCCTCCGACGTCTGGGGCATCGGCTTCCTCACCGCCGACCGCATCGCCCAGTCCGTCGGCATCCCGCACGACAGCCCGGAGCGCGTCAAGGCCGGCCTCCAGTACGCCCTGTCGCAGTCCACCGACCAGGGCCACTGCTTCCTGCCCGAGGAGCGCCTCATCGCCGACGCGGTGAAGCTGCTCCAGGTCGACACGGGCCTCGTCATCGAGTGCCTCGCCGAACTGACCCTGCCCGACGAGGACACGGGGGACGTCGGCGTCGTACGGGAGCAGGTGCCGGGGGAGGACGGACAGCCCGTCACCGCCGTCTACCTCGTCCCCTTCCACCGTGCCGAACTCTCGCTCTCCGCCCAGCTGTTGAGACTCCTGCGCACCGGCGACGACCGGATGCCCGCGTTCCGCGATGTCGTCTGGGACAAGGCACTCGCCTGGCTCGCGGACCGTACGGGGGCGACACTCGCGCCCGAGCAGGAGGACGCCGTCAAGCTCGCGCTGAGCCAGAAGGTCGCCGTGCTCACCGGAGGCCCCGGCTGCGGCAAGTCGTTCACCGTGCGCTCGATCGTGGAGCTGGCGCGCGCGAAGAAGGCGAAGGTGGTCCTCGCCGCGCCCACCGGCCGGGCCGCCAAGCGGCTCGCCGAGCTGACCGGCGCGGAGGCCTCGACCGTCCACCGCCTGCTGGAGCTGAAGCCGGGCGGCGACGCCGCGTACGACAAGGACCGGCCGCTCGACGCCGACCTCGTCGTGGTCGACGAGGCGTCCATGCTCGACCTGCTGCTCGCCAACAAGCTGGTCAAGGCCGTGCCGCCGGGCGCCCATCTGCTCTTCGTCGGGGACGTGGACCAGCTGCCGAGCGTCGGAGCGGGCGAGGTCCTGCGCGACATGCTGGCGCCGGACAGCCCCGTCCCCGCGGTCCGGCTGACCCGGATCTTCCGCCAGGCCCAGGAGTCCGGCGTCGTCACGAACGCCCACCGGATCAACTCCGGCACGCCACCGCTGACCCAGGGCCTCAAGGACTTCTTCCTGTTCGTGGAGGAGGACACGGAGGAGGCGGGCCGGCTCACCGTCGACGTGGCCGCCCGGCGCATCCCGGCCAGGTTCGGCCTCGATCCGCGGCGCGACATCCAGGTGCTCGCCCCGATGCACCGCGGCCCGGCCGGCGCCGGCACGCTCAACGGACTGCTCCAGCAGGCGATCACGCCGGGCCGCCCCGAGCTGCCCGAGAAGCGGTTCGGCGGCCGCGTCTTCCGCGTCGGCGACAAGGTCACCCAGATCAGGAACAACTACGAGAAGGGGGCGAACGGCGTCTTCAACGGCACGGTCGGCGTCGTCACCTCCCTCGACGCCGACGAGCAGAAGCTCACCGTCCTGACGGATGAGGACGAGGAAGTTCCGTACGACTTCGACGAGCTGGACGAGCTCGCCCATGCCTACGCTGTCACCATCCATCGTTCGCAGGGCAGCGAGTACCCGTGCGTGGTGATCCCCGTCACGACGGGCGCGTGGATGATGCTCCAGCGCAACCTCCTCTACACGGCGGTCACCCGCGCGAAGCGACTCGTCGTCCTCGTCGGTTCACGCAAGGCGCTCGCCCAGGCCGTGCGCACGGTTTCCGCGGGTAGACGCTGTACGGCGCTCGCTTTCCGGTTGTCCGGTGCCCACCTTCAAAAGATTTGATCGATCAAATTCGTCGCGAAGGTCACACACCACTTCCGGAACCAGGGCGAAGGGGGCAGGATGAGCAGGTTGGCGGCACTCAGTGCCGCCAATAGGCCCAATGGTCGACCCCGAGTGCACTCTGCTGGGCCAAGTGGGGGATGGTAGAGACAGTCAGGGCACCTCGAAGAAGAGGCACTACGTCGGTGAGGGACGAGACGTGAGCGACAACTCTGTAGTACTGCGGTACGGCGATGGCGAGTACACCTACCCGGTGATCGACAGCACCGTCGGCGACAAGGGCTTCGACATCGGGAAGCTCCGGGCCCAGACCGGACTGGTGACCCTCGACAGCGGATACGGCAACACCGCCGCCTATAAATCCGCGATCACCTACCTCGACGGTGAGCAGGGCATCCTCCGGTACCGCGGCTACCCGATCGAGCAGCTGGCCGAGCGCTCCACCTTCCTCGAGGTGGCGTACCTGCTGATCAACGGTGAACTCCCGACGGTCGACGAGCTCTCGGTCTTCAAGAGCGAGATCACGCAGCACACGCTGCTGCACGAGGACGTCAAGAACTTCTACAAGGGCTTCCCGCGCGACGCCCACCCGATGGCCATGCTGTCGTCCGTGGTCTCGGCGCTGTCCACCTTCTACCAGGACAGCCACAACCCGTTCGACGAGAAGCAGCGTCACCTGTCGACGATCCGCCTTCTCGCCAAGCTTCCGACGATCGCGGCCTACGCGTACAAGAAGTCGATCGGCCACCCCTTCGTCTACCCGCGCAACGACCTCGGCTACGTCGAGAACTTCCTGCGGATGACGTTCTCGGTGCCGGCCCAGGAGTACGACCTTGACCCGGTCGTCGTCTCCGCCCTCGACAAGCTGCTCATCCTGCACGCGGACCACGAGCAGAACTGCTCGACGTCCACGGTGCGCCTGGTCGGTTCGTCGCAGGCCAACATGTTCGCGTCGATCTCCGCAGGCATCTCGGCGCTGTGGGGCCCGCTGCACGGCGGCGCCAACCAGTCCGTCCTGGAGATGCTCGAGGGCATCCAGGCCAACGGCGGCGACGTCGACACCTTCATCCGCAAGGTGAAGAACAAGGAGGACGGCGTCCGCCTGATGGGCTTCGGCCACCGGGTGTACAAGTCGTTCGACCCGCGCGCCAAGATCATCAAGGCTGCCGCGCACGACGTCCTCTCCGCGCTCGGCAAGTCCGACGAGCTCCTGGACATCGCGCTGAAGCTGGAGGAGCACGCGCTCTCCGACGACTACTTCGTCTCGCGCAACCTCTACCCGAACGTCGACTTCTACACCGGCCTGATCTACCGGGCCATGGGCTTCCCGACCGAGATGTTCACGGTCCTGTTCGCCCTGGGCCGCCTGCCGGGCTGGATCGCCCAGTGGCACGAGATGATCAAGGAGCCCGGATCGCGTATCGGGCGTCCGCGTCAGATCTACACCGGTGTCGTCGAGCGGGACTTCATTCCCGTCGAGGAGCGCTGAGCGACTCCGTCGAGTGCGGTAGCGCCTTGATGCGGTAGCGGATCAAGAGAAAGCGCCCCGCTGTCGGTCCCCCCACGGGCCGACAGTCGGGGCGCTTTCCTTTTCCCGGTGCGGATTCCCCCCACGGGATCCGTCCGGGCGTCTGTGGCGCGTCGGCCGCCGGAACACGTACGCACGGGTGGGCCGCTCAAGCTCCCCGGTGCACGTGCCCCGGCCAACGCAGTCGGGGCCGTCCCCCAAGACGGTCCCGCTCGACACGGGAACGTCCCCCAAGACTTTCCTGTGTCGCTCCTTAGACTCACGAGACCCACGAAGGGTTACGTTCAGATCAATGTGATCTGCGTCTCTTGCATATGTCCCGTGTGTACGCAAGAGGCCCGATCTGTGGATCCCGGCCCCTTGCGTGAGAGTGCTGCAATTGTGCCGTGTGGATTGTGTGGAGGTCCAGGGCCTACTAGGTGAATTTGCGCAGACGGAGACTATTGGTCACGACGAAGACCGATGAGAACGCCATCGCGGCACCCGCGATCATCGGGTTCAGCAGCCCCGCGGCGGCCAGCGGCAGCGCGGCGAGGTTGTAGCCGAAGGCCCAGCAGAGGTTGCCCTTGATCGTGGCGAGGGTGCGCCGGGAGAGCCGGATCGCGTCCGCCGCCACCCGCAGGTCCCCGCGGACGAGTGTCAGGTCGCCCGCCTCGATCGCCGCGTCCGTGCCGGTGCCCATGGCCAGGCCGAGGTCGGCCGTGGCCAGGGCGGCGGCGTCGTTGACCCCGTCGCCGACCATCGCCACGCCGCGGCCCTCGGCCTGGAGGCGCCGTACGACGTCGACCTTCTCCTCGGGGAGGACCTCCGCGATGACGTTCTCCCGGGCGATGCCTACGGCTTGGGCGACGGATTCGGCCGTGGCGCGGTTGTCGCCCGTGAGGAGCATCGGTGTCAGGCCCAGGGCGCGGAGTTCCCGTACTGCTTCGGCGCTGGTGTCCTTCGGGGTGTCGGCGACCGTGAGGACGCCGCGGACCGTGCCGTCCCAGGCGACCGTGACCGCCGTGCCGCCGGTTGCCTCCGCTGCGTGCAGGGCCTCGGTGACGGTCGCGGGGAGTGCGACGCCGGCGTCCGTGAGGAGGCGGGGGCGGCCTGCGAGGACCTTGTGGCCCTCGACCGTGCCGCGTACGCCCAGGCCGGGGATGCTCGTGAAGTCCGTGACCGGCGGGAGCTCCCCGCCGGCCGCCTGGTCCGCCGCCGCCTTCGCGATGGCTCGGGCCACGGGGTGTTCGGAGGCGTGCTCCAGGGCTCCTGTCAGGCGGAGGAGGTCCTTTTCGTTTGTGTCGTGGGTGGGGTGGATCGCGAGGAGTGTCATGCGGCCTGTGGTCACCGTGCCTGTTTTGTCCAGGACGATCGTGTCCACCGTGCGCGTCGACTCCAGGACCTCGGGGCCCTTGATGAGGATGCCGAGTTGGGCGCCGCGGCCGGTGCCGACCATGAGTGCCGTCGGTGTGGCCAGGCCCAGTGCGCACGGGCAGGCGATGATCAGGACCGCCACGGCCGAGGTGAACGCCGCCGTGGTGTCGCCCGTGACGAGGATCCGTACGAGCAGGGTGGCCACGGCGATCACGAGGACGGCGGGGACGAAGACCGCGGAGACCCGGTCGGCGAGGCGCTGGATCCGGGCCTTGCCGGTCTGGGCGTCCTCGATCAGGCGGGCCATACGGGCGAGTTGGGTGTCGGCGCCCACGTGGGTGGCCCGGATGACCAGGCGGCCGCCCGCGTTGACGGTCGCGCCGGTGACGTCGTCTCCGACGGTGACGTCCTCGGGGAGGGACTCCCCGGTGAGGATCGAGGCGTCGATCGCCGACGTGCCCTGGACGATCGTGCCGTCCGTGGCGATCTTCTCTCCGGGGCGTACGACGAAGTGGTCGCCGGGGTGGAGGTCGGTCGCCGGGGCCTGGACCTCGGTGCCGTCCGGTTTGAGCAGGGTGACGGTCTTCGCGCCGAGTTCGAGCAGGGCGCGGAGTGCGGCGCCTGCGCTGCGCTTGGCTCTGGCTTCGAGGTAGCGGCCCACGAGGATGAACGTGACGACCCCTGATGCCACCTCTAGGTAGATCGGGGTGGTCGCCATGGCGCCTGGCGTGGCAGCCGCGTCGCCCAGGAAGAGGGCCCAGAGGGACCAGCCGTATGCGGCGAGGGTGCCCAGGGAGACGAGGGTGTCCATGGTGGCGGCGCCGTGGCGGAGGTTCGTCCAGGCGGCGCGGTGGAAGGGGAGGCCGCCCCAGACCACGACGGGGGAGGCCAGGGTGAGCGCCAGCCACTGCCAGTTGTCGAACTGGAGGGCCGGGATCATCGACAGGGCGATCACGGGGGCCGTGAGCCAGGCCGAGACCGTCAGGCGCTGCCTGGCTTCCGCCGCGTGTGCGCCCTCGGTGTCCGTGGGGGCGGGGCCGTGCCGGGGTGCCTCCTCGGCCGGATTGGTGTCGTCGCCTCCGGACGACCAATGTCGGGTGCGGCTGCGCTGAGTGCCTGC
>NZ_JBFAVD010000045.1:0-44367 GCF_040679615.1 Streptomyces sp. NPDC052225
TCTATAGCCACCGGGGGTTCGTTGCCGAGTGCGGCTTTCGTCGTGGCTGGTCGCGCAGTTCCCCGCGCCCCTGGGGAAGCTGCGCGCAGCGCATGCTTCAGGGGCGCGGGGCTGTGTCATGAGCGGCTCCGCCGCGGGGCGCGACCAGCCCCCACCGGCCCGCAGACGAACAGCAGCCCTCTACCTGAGCCTAAAACCCCGCCGGCTCCGTATACACGCCCCACTCGTCGCGCAGCACCCCACAGATCTCCCCGAGCGTCGCCTCCGCCCGAACAGCGTCCAGCATCGGCCCGATCATGTTCGACCCGTCCCGCGCGGCAGCGAGCATCGCATCGAGTGCGGCCCGGACCTTCGCGTCGTCCCGCCCCGCCTTCCGGTCCCCCAGAACCCGTACCTGCTCCCGCTCCACCTCATGGCTGACCCGCAGGATCTCCAGGTCCCCGGTGACGGACCCGTGGTGGGCGTTGACGCCGACGACGCGCTTGTCGCCCTTCTCCAGGGACTGCTGGTACTGGAACGCCGACTCGGCGATCTCCCCGGTGAACCAGCCGTCCTCGATGCCGCGCAGGATGCCGGACGTGATCGGCCCGATGGGGTGCTGCCCGTCCGGGCGCGCCCGCAGCCCGCGCTCCTTGATCTGGTCGAAGATCTTCTCCGCGTCGGCCTCGATGCGGTCCGTCAGCTGCTCCACGTACCAGGAACCGCCCAGCGGGTCCGCGACGTTGGCGACGCCGGTCTCCTCCATGAGCACCTGCTGGGTGCGCAGCGCGATCTCGGCGGCCTGCTCGCTCGGCAGGGCGAGGGTCTCGTCGAGGGCGTTCGTGTGCAGGGAGTTGGTGCCGCCCAGCACCGCCGCGAGCGCCTCCACCGCCGTACGGACGACGTTGTTGTACGGCTGCTGCGCGGTCAGCGAGACACCGGCGGTCTGCGTGTGGAAACGCAGCCACTGCGCCTTCTCGCTCTGCGCCCCGTACACGTCCCGCATCCAGCGGGCCCAGATGCGCCGGGCGGCACGGAACTTGGCGATCTCCTCGAAGAAGTCGACGTGCGCGTCGAAGAAGAAGGAGAGGCCGGGCGCGAACACGTCCACGTCGAGCCCGCGGCTCAGCCCCAGCTCCACGTAACCGAACCCGTCGGCCAGCGTGTACGCCAGCTCCTGCGCGGCCGTCGAACCCGCCTCGCGGATGTGGTACCCGGAGACCGACAGCGGCTTGTACGCGGGGATGGACGCCGCGCAGTGCTCCATCAGGTCGCCGATCAGGCGCAGATGCGGCTCGGGCTGGAAGAGCCACTCCTTCTGCGCGATGTACTCCTTGAAGATGTCGGTCTGGAGCGTGCCGTTGAGGACCGACGGGTCGACCCCCTGCCGCTCCGCCGCGACCAGGTACATGCAGAAGACGGGCACGGCGGGGCCGCTGATCGTCATCGACGTCGTGACGTCGCCCAGCGGGATGTCCCGGAACAGGACCTCCATGTCCGCGGCCGAGTCGATCGCGACACCGCAGTGCCCGACCTCGCCGAGCGCGCGCGGGTCGTCCGAGTCGCGGCCCATCAACGTGGGCATGTCGAAGGCGACGGAGAGCCCGCCGCCTCCGTTGGCGAGGATCTTCTTGTAGCGCTCGTTCGTCTGCTCGGCGTTGCCGAACCCGGCGAACTGGCGGATGGTCCAGGTGCGGCCCCGGTACCCGGTCGCGTAGAGCCCGCGCGTGTACGGGTACTCGCCCGGCCAGCCGATCCGCTCGAAGCCCTCGTACGTGTCCCCGGGCCGTGGCCCGTAGACCGGGTCGACCGGGTCCCCGGAAAGAGTGGTGAAGTCGGCGTCGCGCTTTCGGGCGGCGTCGTAGCGGGCCTGCCAGCGGCGGCGGCCCTCCTCGATGGCGGCGGAACCGGCAGTGGCGTCAGCGTCCTTGCTTCCCATGCCTTCGAATTTACTAGGACGTCCTAGTAAATGTCGATGGCGAACCGCCCGCACATCGTGCGAGCGGTGGGGTCCTACGCCTTGGCGAGGCGGGTGCCGTCGTCCGCGACCTTGGCCTCCAGCTCCGCGGAGACCTTGCGCTCGACGAAGAACGCGGCGGTCGGGATGGTGCCCGCGATCAGCACCCACAGCTGCTTGCCGACCGGCCACTTCGCCTTGGAGCCCAGGTCGAAGGCGAAGACCAGGTAGATCACGTACAGCCAGCCGTGGGCGATGGCGATGACGCGCGTGACGTCGGCCGCGCCGTCCATGCCGAGCGCGTACTTGGCGATCATGCCGAGGCAGAGGAGGACCAGGAGTACGCCGGTGACGTACGCCATGATGCGATAGCGGGTCAGCACGCTCTTCTTCATGGGTCGAGCGTAACCGCCCGATATGCGCGATCTTCAGGCGGGCCCGGGGCTCACTCGTCGTCGAAGTCGTGGGCCGCGACGCGCAGCGGCCGGAGCATCGCGAAGATCTCGCCGCACTCGTCGGCGTCGTAGACCCCGAGCCCGAAGTCCATCGCCATCAGGTCGCGGGTGGCCGACTCGACGACCTCGCGGCCCTTGTCGGTGATGGTGGCGAGCGTGCCGCGCCCGTCGTTGGGGTTGGGCCGCTTGTCGACGAAGCCCGACTTCACGAGGCGGTCCACCGTGTTCGTCACGGACGTCGGGTGCACCATCAGACGCTCGCCGATCTTCGACATGGGCAGTTCACCGGACTTGGAGAAGGTGAGCAGCACCAGCGCCTCGTAGCGCGCGAACGTCAGCCCGTACGGCTTGACGACGGCGTCGACCTCGGCGAGCAGGATCTGGTGCGCGCGCATGATCGACGTGATCGCGGCCATGGACGGCACGGATCCCCAACGCTGCTTCCAGTGCTCGTCGGCGCGGGCGATGGGATCGAAGGCAAGGCTGAGCGGCTTCGGCACGCCCTTGACCTTACCGGCCGGTCACATCGTGGTCAGCCCCGTCTCGGCCTTTGGGCCGACGCCGTCCGCCACGACCTAATGCACCGCATTAAAGATCCCTTATGTAACGATTGCCCGGTATCACACCGACCACTGACTCACGCGCTCCGACTCCAGGGGGCTGGATGTCCGTCCCGTCCGTCCGCAGGCCCGCCCGCACGCTCGTCACGACCGCCGCCGCGCTGCTCCTGACCGTCCTCGCCGCCGGCTGCTCCGGCGAGGGCGCGGACCAGTTGCGCGACACCGCCGCGGGGCAGACCGCGCCCACCCACGACTCCGACTCGTCCCCGTTCTGGGTCGACCCCGCATCGGCCGCCGCCGTCCAGGCCGACCAGTGGGAGAAGCAGGGCCGCGCCTACGACGCGGCCGTCATCCGGCGCATCTCCCAGCACCCGCAGGGCATGTGGGTCCCCGGCGACTATCCGCGCCCGGCGATCGAGAAGGCCGCCGCGCAGGCGTCGAAGGCGGACAAGACCCTGGTCCTGGTCGCGTACAACATTCCGCACCGGGACTGCGGGCAGCACTCCGCGGGCGGGGCGCACAGCGCGGACTTCTACTACCAGTGGATCGACGCGTTCGCGACGGGCATCGGCGACGCGAAGGCGCTCGTCGTCCTCGAACCCGATGCGCTCGGCCACATCGTCGACGGCTGCACGCCCGCCGAGTACCAGGAGGAGCGCTACACGCTGATCTCCGCCGCCATCGACCGCCTGAAGAAGCAGCCGCACACCAAGGTCTACGTCGATGCCGGCAACCCGGCCTGGATCCCGGACGCCGGCAAGCTCGTCGAGCCGCTGCGCCGGGCCGGTGTGGCCAAGGCGGACGGCTTCGCGCTGAACGTCTCCAACTTCCAGACGAACCAGTCGAGTTCGGCGTACGGCAAGCGTCTGTCGGAGCTGCTCGGCGGCGCGCACTTCGTCGTGGACACGAGCCGCAACGGCGCGGGCCCCTACGCCGACGGCGGCGCCGACTCCTGGTGCAACCCGCCGGGCCGCACGCTCGGCGCCGCCCCGACCACGAAGACCGGCGACCCGCTGATCGACGCGTACCTGTGGGTCAAGCGCCCCGGCGAGTCGGACGGCACGTGCCGGGGCGGCCCGGGAGCGGGCACCTGGTGGCCGGACTACGCACTAGGGCTCGCCCGTTCAGGCCCCTCCGGCGATTGAGGAGCGGGTCCCGGGGCAGAGCCCCGGGACCCGCGCACCAGCAGGGCTGGAAACTCACTTCACCTGAATCCACTTGGCCTCGGACGACACCCCGTCCGCGTCCGACACGAACAGCATGTACCACCCCGGAGGGACCAGCGTCGGGTCCTTGGGGACGTCCACCGTGACCGACCCGTCGCCCTTCTTCAGGCCCAGCTCGATCGACCGCTGCTCCACGTCCGTCGTGTGCGTCACTGCGGACGGCCGCATGAGCCGGGCCTTCGTGATCGACGCGGCCTGGTCGGTCCGGTACGTGGCCGTGTTGTCGTCGGACAGCGTCTCGGGTCCGCCCTTCAGGACCGGCCGCTTGTCGCCGCCGCGGTGCAGCGCGGGCGGCGTGAAGATCTCCATGCGCTGCTCGAAGTGGCCCAGCTTGGTGTTCTGCTGGTTGTCGTAGAGCGGGTCAGAGCCGAAGGTCGCGACCCGCCCGTCGGGAAGGAGCAGCGCCTCCGAGTGGTAGTTGCGCCCGACCTTGGGGGACGCGGCCTCGCGGAAGACGTTCTCCTTGGGGTCGTAGAACTGGGCCGCCAGGATGTTGCTGGCGCTGCGCCCGCGGTAGTCGCTGGAGCCGTTCGACGTGAAGACCGAGTCGTCGGGCATGATGACGGAGTTCAAGTACCGCGTGCCCTGCGGGAGTCGAGGCCCCGTCTTGAAGGAGGGGTTGTCCTCCTTCAGGTCGATGACCGCGGTGCGCGACGTCGCCTTCTTGGACTCGCCGACGCCACCGCCGCCCATGATCATGACCTTCTGGTCCTGCGCCGGCGGCAGCAGCAGCGACGCCGACGTCTCCGTCTGGTCGGTGTCGGTCAGCCCCGGCACCCGCTCGAACTTGTTGGTCTTCAGGTCCCACAGGCCCGGCACGCGCCCCTTGTCGGCGGGCCCGTAACCGGCGTTGGAGGCGGGGTAGAACAGCTTGCCGCCCTTGGTCAGGAAGAGGGCCGGGTACGTGGGGAAGTACCGCTTGGGCCCCATCGACCACTTCTTGGTCTTCGGGTCGTAGATCTCGTTGTCACCGGGGTCGATGACGCCGACGTCGTCGAGCCCGGAAACGGCGAGCACCTTGCCGTCCTCCAGGCCGACCAGGGTCGGGTACCAGCGGGCCTTCTCCATCGGGTCGACCGGGACGTACTTCTCGGCGACGGGATCGAACTCGTAGGCCGCCTTGATCCCCTGGAAGTCCTGCTTGTCCATGGTGATCTTCTCGGAGAGCCCGTACGTGTTGTCGGCGTCCTCGCCCTTGAGGCCCTCGATCTCGTACTGGGCCTGCTTGTCGGTGACGAACTGCTTCCCGTCGGCGGCCGCCTCGACGAAGACGCGGGCCTCGCTCGCCTTGACCGTCGTCCGCCACGGCTGCATGACGCCGGCCGCGTTGTACGTGATGTGATTGACGCGCTTGGCCCTCGGCACGGTGACATCGAACTTCGACACGTACTCGACGCCGGACGGCGAGCGGAACTTGGTCCCCTTCTTCAGGACCACCTCCTTGTCGGGGCTCTCGTTCTTGACGCGCATGCCGCCGCCGGCCCGCTTGACCTCGCCGTCGAGCAGCTCGTAGCGGGCGGTGCCGCCGGCCACCAGCAGCCTTCCGTCGGGGAGCTGGGCGTGCCCGGAGCAGAAGAAGTCCGCCGGGGTGGCGATCTTCTTGAAGGTGTTCGCCTTCGGGTCCCACAGGACCGTGTCGAAGGACCCGGCGTCGAACTTCTTCTGCTCGTTGCCGGAGCCCGCCACGATGAGGACCTTGCCGGTGTGCAGCAGCGCCGCGTGGATGGCGTTCGTACGGAACTCGTCGGGGATGTCGACCGCCGACCAGGAGCCGTACTTGGCCTTGTAGCCGGGCTGGGCGATCTTCCAGTCGTAGTAGCGCTCGTTGGCGAAGTTCCAGGCGGCCGGGGCGTTCAGGCCGACGAGGAGGGCGATGCCACCCGCTCCCAGGACCGTCTTCTTCATACGCGGGGAAGGCCGGTAGGCCATGGGTCAGTTCCCTCCTGTGCTCGTGCTGGAGACCCGGGTGGGCGTGGCGGTCACGGGGGCGGGGGCGGGGGCCACGGTCAGGGCCGGCTCCGCCGCGCGGCGCGCGGCGGCCGCGACGCGGCGCTGTCCGACGGCCCACACCACGAGGGGCGCGAGCGCGATGCACAGGGCGAGGACCGCCCACGTACGCATGGCCACGTGGGAGTGGGCGAGGACGACGGAGGCCGCGAGGGACGCGGCGAGCACGGTCGCCCAGAAGAGGTGGATACGGAAGGTCAGGACCCGGTCGGGGCTGGCGTCGCCGCCCTTGGGGGTGACGACGAACCGGCTGGGGCGGCGCAGCAGCGCGGCGCCGAACGACTTCAGATAGATCGGCGCGGAGATCGCCGACATCGCCATGCCGGCCAGGCCGCCCGATCCCTCGGGCTCGTGCGGCGAGACGTTGTGCCGCCGGTTCCAGAGGTAGAGACCGATCTGCAGGGCGGCGGCGTCGCTGTAGAGCATCAGCCACACGGACGCGGAGACTTCCGTGCCGCTCGCCCCGAACCACAGGAAGAGCACACAACTCAGCACGCCGAGCAGCCAGTTGACGGCCGTCATCGGGTAGTAGACGAGCATCATCGTGTACGAGAACAGCCGGCCGGGCGGCATCGTGAACGGTGCCTTCCAGTACTGCTTGAACAGCGTCTCGTACGTGCCGCGCGACCACCGCATCTGCTGCGTGAAGAAGTCGGTCCAGGAGGCGGGCCCCTCGCCGACCGCGAGCACGTCGGGCGTGTAGACGGAGCGCCAGTGCTTCTTGGTGGCGGGGTTGCGGTGCCGGTGGATCTCGAAGCCGGTCGCCATGTCCTCCGTGATGGAGTCGACGAGGCCGCCGATCTGCTTCAGGGCCGAGATCCTGACGATGTTGTTGGTGCCGACGAACATCGGGGCGCGGTAGCGGTTGCCCGCGCGCTGGATCAGGGCGTGGAAGAGGAACTGCTGCGACTCGGCGGCCTTGGTGACCGGCGAGACGTAGTTCCCGTAGACCTGCGGTCCGACGACGAACGCGACGTCGGGGTCGCGGAAGTAGCCCATCATCCGCTCCAGGAACTCGGGGAGCGGCACATGGTCGGTGTCGACGGAGGCGAAGAAGTCGTAGTCGTCGCCGTGCATCGCGAGCCAGGCGTTGTAATTCCCGTGCTTGGTACGGGTCTTGTGGGCGCCCTTCTTCTGGTTCCACTCCGGGACGCCGTTGCGCGTGAAGTGCTTGACGCCGAGCTCGGCGCAGAGGGCCTTCGCCCGGTCGTCGTCGCCCTCGTCGAGGAGCCAGACGTCGAGCGGCCCGTCGTGCGTGAGGCGGACGGCGCCTTCGAGGGTGGCCCGCACCATCGCGAGGGGTTCCTTGCCGGGCACGTACGTCGTGAGGAACGCGACCCGGGTGCCGGGCTCGGGGACCACGGGGACCGGGTCCCTGGCGACGAGCGTCGCGTGGGCGATGGACGTGACGTTGACGAGCATGAACAGCCCGATGAGACCGATCGACACGAGCATCACGATGTCGAGCTCGACGAGCCAGCGGTCTCCGCCCTCCCGCTCCACCCAGTGGGTGGGCCACACGAGATAGGCGAGCAGCAGCCCGGTGAGCACGGGCGCGAGCGTCATCAGCAGGACCGCGCGTATTCGGTGCGGCTCACGCGAGAGGAGCGATATGTACTGCACCTTGTAAGGCTCGTCGCGGGGCGGCTCGGTGAGCGGCCCCGCGAGCCTGCTGTAGGTGTCGTAGTCGTAGCCCTCAGGCCGCACAGTGCCCTCCAGGTTCTGGTGATCGAGCGTGCCGATACCCTCACAAAAGGTGAGTTTTGTCGGCGTGTCGAACCAGAAGGGGCGTACGAGTGAGGTAGGGCCCCGAGTTACTCGGAGAGGTGCCGCTCGACGGTGGCGACCTTGGACGTCAGACCGTCGCTCACGCCGGGTCGGATGTCCGCCTTCAGTACCAGCGAGACACGGGGAGCGCGCGCCTCGACGGCGGCGACGGCGCGCTTCACGACATCCATGACCTCGTCCCACTCGCCTTCGATCGAGGTGAACATCGCGTCCGTACGGTTCGGCAGACCGGATTCCCGTACGACACGGACCGCGTCGGCGACGTACTCCCCCACGTCCTCGCCGACCCCGAGCGGGGTCACGGAAAAGGCGACGATCATGCGTTCACGACGCCTTCCTTGCGGGCGCGGGAGGCGATGACCGCGCTCTCGGCCTCGCGCTTGAGCTTGCGCTCCGCGAAGAAGCCGCCGGTGGGCAGGACGGAGAGGACGAAGTAGAGGGCGGCGGTGCGCAGGCTCCACTTCGTACGGTTCCAGGCGTCCGCCCAGAAGATCACGTAGAGCACGAAGAGGACGCCGTGCACCATGCCCATCACCGGCACCGCGTTGAAGTCCGTGGTCCGCTTCAGGACCGAGCAGACGAGCAGCAGGATGAAGGAGACGGCCTCCGGGGCGGAGACCAGGCGGAGTCGTCGGAGGGCGGAGGCGGTCTTGAGGTCCACGGGGCACCTTCGGCAGAAGCGGCGAGCAGGGCGGTTGGCGCGTGTGCGGTCGATCTTGTGAATGTACGCACAAGCGTTTCCCATTGTGGCATCAGCGCGATCGGCCCCTGTCGGGGGGCTCCCCCGCCCGGCTACCGTCGACATCGTGGCAACGTTCCGACTCCAGGGGAGCAAGATGCTGGCCGTCGACATGACGGGCGACAGCGTCAAGGCGAAGAACGGATCGATGGTCGCGTACGACGGCCGGATGGCGTTCAAGAAGCTGAGCGGGGGTGGCGAGGGGATACGGGGGATGGTGACCCGCCGCATCACGGGTGAGCAGATGACCGTGATGGAGGTGAAGGGCGAGGGCACGTGCTGGTTCGCGGACCGGGCGAGCGAGATCAACCTCGTGAGCCTGCGCGGCGACAAGCTGTACGTCGAGGCGAGCAATCTGCTGTGCACGGAAGCAAGCCTGCGCACCGGCACGACGTTCACCGGCATGCGCGGCGCCTCGCAGGGCAACGGCCTGTTCACGACCACGGTCGAGGGCCACGGCCAGGCCGCGCTGATGAGCGACGGCCCCGCGGTGGTGCTGCGGGTCAGCCGCGACTACCCGCTGACCGTCGACCCGGGCGCGTACATCGCGCACCAGGGCGATCTGCGGCAGTCGTTCCAGTCGGGGGTGACCTTCCGTACGTTCCTCGGGGAGGGCGGCGGCGAGGCGTTCCAGATCCGTTTCGAGGGCGACGGGCTCGTCTACGTACAGCCCAGCGAGCGCAACACGATCGCGGGGGACGTGTGACATGGCCTTCCGAGAGATCAACTCGAAGATGATCGAGGCGACCGTCGTCCCCGGGCAGCGGCTCTACAGCCAGCGCGGCGCGATGCTCGCGTACCGGGGGGACGTCTCCTTCACGCCCAACGTGCAGGGCGGACAAGGGGGATTGATGTCGATGATCGGCCGGCGGGTGGCGGGCGAGGCGGCTCCGCTGATGACGGTCGAGGGCAGCGGCACCGTGCTCTTCGGTCACGGCGGCCACCACATCCAGGTCATCACCCTGACCGGCGACACCCTCTACGTCGAGGCGGACCGGCTGCTCGCCTTCGACGGGACCTTGCAGCAGGGGACGATGTTCATGGGGTCGCAGGGCGGCGTCATGGGCATGGTGCGCGGCCAGGTCAGCGGCCAGGGCCTGTTCACCACCACGCTGAAGGGCCACGGCGCGGTGGCCGTCATGGCGCACGGCGGGGTCATCGAGGTACCCATCACGCCCGGCCGCCCGGTCCACGTCGACCCGCAGGCGTACGTCGCCCACCACGGGGACGTACGCAACAAGCTGTCCACGGCGCTCGGCTGGCGGGACATGGTGGGCCGCGGCAGCGGCGAGGCGTTCCAGCTGGAGTTGAGCGGGAGCGGTGCGGTCTACGTACAGGCGTCGGAGGAGAAGCTGTGACCACAGGACCCGCCGTGCACGACCCGGCGACGCTGCCCGTCGACGACAACGTCAACAACTACACCTTCTGCGTGGAACTCAAGGGCAGCCAGTGGTTCCTGCAGAAGGGCAAGATGATCGCCTACTACGGGCGCATCGACTTCAACGGCATCGGGCACGGCCGCCTGGACCGCCTCGTCCGCACGTCGTTCCACTCCCCGCTGCACGCGAGCGACTGGGTGGTGGCGGAGGGCAGCGGCAAGATGCTGCTCGCGGACCGGGCCTTCGACGTGAACTCGTACGACCTCGATGACGGCAATCTGACCATTCGAGCGGGCAATCTGCTCGCTTTTCAGCCAACTCTCGCCCTCAAGCAATCCATCGTGCCCGGCTTCCTGACGCTCATTGGCACCGGCAAATTCGTCGCGGCTTCAAACGGTCCCGTGGTCTTCATGGAGCCGCCGCTGCGCGTGGATCCGCAGGCGCTCGTCGGCTGGGCGGACTGCCCGTCGCCGTGCCACCACTACGACCACGGGTACATGACGGGCTTGATCGGCGGTCTACGTGCGATGACGGGGATCGGCGGCGCCTCCGGCGAGGAGCACCAGTTCGAGTTCGTGGGCGCGGGGACCGTCCTGCTCCAGTCCAGCGAGTCGTTGATGCCCGAACTGGCGACGGGTGACGTACCTCACCAAGCGGGCGTCCCGGGGGGCGGACACGGAACCGCCACAGGTCAGCCACAGCAACCGCGCCTTCCCGGACAGCTGGGAGACCTCCAGCGTCGCTTCGGGCTGTGAGCGGTAGTCTGCGGAGTGTGACGCCGGTCGAACGCGTGACCGTGTCACGACCCCCACATTCGTTCGCCTTTCAACTTCTTAGGTAGAATCGATTTCATGGAGACCGACACGGCCACGCAGTGGCTGACCGACGAGGAACAGTGCGCCTGGCGCACCCACCTGGAGGTCAACAGGCTGCTCAACTACCAGCTGGAGAAGGATCTCCAGCCGTTCGGCCTGACGATGAACGACTACGAGATCCTCGTGAACCTCTCCGAGGCCGAGGACCACCGGATGCGGATGAGCGACCTTGCTGCGGCGACCCTGCAGTCCAAGAGCCGGCTCTCGCACCAGATCACCCGCATGGAGAACGCGGGTCTGGTGCGCCGCGAGAACTGCGAATCGGACCGGCGCGGCCTGTACACCGTGCTCACCGACTTCGGCCTGGAGACCATGCGGAAGGTCGCCCCGCACCATGTGGCGTCCGTACGACAGCACTTCCTCGGGCTCGTCTCGACGCAGGAACTGACCGACCTGCACAGGGCCCTCGCACCGATCGCCGAACACCTGCGTTCGCAGCGCGGCAAACCGTGACCATTGCGAACACCACCGGGTAACGGAGGACCGCCGACCTCCTCCGTACCCCACCGAGCTAGCCCACAGGCAGGCTGAGTTCGAACAGCGCGCCGCCTTGCGGTGCGGTGCGCACCGTCAGGGTGCCACCGTGCCGCTCGGCCACGTCCCGGGCGATGGCGAGGCCGAGACCCGCCCCGCCGCCGTCCCGGGACCGCGCGTCGTCGAGCCGTACGAACCGCTCGAAGATCCGCTCCCGCTCGGCCTCGGGCACCCCGTCCCCGTCGTCGCCGACGGTGAGCACGGCCCGCCCCCCTTCGACACCCACGGAAACCCGCACCCCGGCGCGGGCATGCCGCTGCGCGTTGTCCACCAGGTTGCCGACGACGCGGGCCAGCTGCCCGCGCGATCCGGCGACTTGAGCGCCCCGCGCCACCGACACCTCGACCGGGACCCGGTCGCCGGTGCGCTGGGACAGCTCCTCGCGGGCCAGGGCGGCGAGATCCACCACCGCGCCGCCCGCCTTCTCCCCCGCGTCGAGCCGGGCCAGCAGGAGCAGGTCGGCGGCCAGTTCCTGCAGTCGTACGGTGTCCTCGACGGCGCCGTCCACATCGAGCAACTCCGGGTGGGCGGCGCCGACTTCGAGCTGGGTGCGCAGCGACGCGATGGGGCTGCGCAGTTCGTGCGAGGCGTCGGCGACGAACCGCCGCTGCCGCTCCACGGAGTCCTCCAGCGCGGCCAGCGTCTCGTTCGTCGTCCGGGCGAGCCGGGCCACCTCGTCGTGCGTGTCCGGCTCGGGCACCCGCCGCCCCAGATCCCGCGAGGCGGTGATGGCGGCCATCTCGGCGCGAATGCCCTCCACGGGCCGCAGAGCACGCCGCGTCACCAGCCAGGTCGTCCCACCCACCACGGCGACGAGCAGCGGAAACCCGACGGCCATGGCCAGCCCGGCGCTCCACACGGCGTCCTGCCGGGCGCCGAGCGAGGCACCCGCGAAGACCCGGACGTCGTCACCGACCTCGGCCTCGGCGAACCGGTAGTCGCCCGAGTCGCCGTCGACGGTCGCGCTACCGGTGGCGTGCCCCACGACCTCCGCGACCTCGGGATCACCTTCGTCCCCCTCATCACCCTCCTCCTCACCCCCCACAGGCGTGACCCCGCCCACCCCCGTACCACTGATGTCTTCGAGCCCCTCACTCACGGCAACCACCCGCCCGTCCCCGTCGACGACCTGCACCGGATGGTCCTCGCCGTCGGGCAGATCCAGATCGGCGTACGAAGTGCCGGCGGCGATCTGCGCGGCCACGTCCCGGGCGGCGGAGTCGGCCTGCCCGTCGGCCTGCCCGGTGAGGTTCCCGCGCAACGACAGGAGCACCGCGACACAGGCCGCGGCCAGAGTGACGGCGACCACGACCATCGCCCCCAGCGTGGCCCGCGCCCGTACCGAACCCAGCCGCTTCACCGCGCCTCCAGGCAGTAGCCGGCGCCGCGCATGGTGCGGATGAGCCCGGCCCCCAGCTTGCGGCGCAGAGCACTCACGTACACCTCGACGATGTTCGGATCCCCGTCGTAGGCGAAGTCCCACACGTGCTCGAGGATGTCGGCCTTCGAAACGACCTCCCCGGCGTGCCGTGCCAGATGCTCCAGCACGGCGAACTCCTTGGCGGCCAGCACGACTTCGTCCTCGCCCCGCATGACCCGCCGGGCAGCGGTGTCGACCCGCAGCCCGCCCACCTCGATGACGGGCGCGGCCCGCCCGGCCCCGCGCCGCCGCAGCAGCGCCTTCACCCGGGCCACGAGCACCACGTACGAGAACGGCTTCGTCAGATAGTCGTCGGCCCCCGTGTCGAGCCCCTCGGCCTCGTCGTACTCCCCGTCCTTGGCGGTGAGCATCAGGATCGGCACGTCGTCACCGGCGGCGCGCAGGGCGGCGCAGACCCGGTAGCCGTTCATGCCGGGCAGCATGATGTCGAGGACGATCAGGTCGTACGGCACTTCGCTCGCACGGTGCAGCCCCTCGAGGCCGTCGTGGACGACGTCCACGGCGAACCCCTCGGCGGTGAGCCCCTTGGCGAGCGACAGGGCCAGCCGCTTCTCGTCCTCCACGATCAACAAGCGCATGCACGCAAGGGTGTCAGGTCGAACCTGAAGCCCTCTTCAGCCTTCTTCAGCGGGGCTTCAGGATCACCCGGGCAGTGTGGTTCTCGTCGGACACACCACACGAGGGAGATCCCATGAAGCGCCGCACCACCGTCATCGCCGCAGCCGCCGCCGTAGCCCTGCTCGGCGCCGGAGCCGCGACCACCGTGGCAGTAGCGGACGACGAGACACCCCGAACCCCGCAGTCGAGCGTGCGGGTGGCGGACGACGACAGGGCCGAGGCGACCCGGTCCACCGTGACGGCGGAGAAGGCCGTCGCAGCGGCCCTCGCCCACACCCCGGGCACCGCCGCCGAAGCCGACCTCGACGCCGACGACGGGAACCTGACCTGGGACGTCACGGTGATCGGCCACGACAACAAGTGGCACGACATCGACGTGGACCCGACGACGGCCGAGGTCATCCACTCCCACACCGAGCACGACGACGACAACGACGCGGCCCGCGTGGCGGCAGCCCTCAAGGACGCGCCCACCTCGGCGCAGGAGGCCGCGAAGGCGGCGGCAGCCAAGGGCAAGGTGACCTCTGTGGAAGCGGACGACGACGGCAACGTCACGTACTGGGAGGTGGAGACAGAGAAGAACACCGCCGACCAGAACTGGCACGTGAACCTCACCACGGGCAAGGTCACCCCCGCCCCCACCTCGGACGACGACTGACCGACCGGCTCACGCCGCCACCGGAACCTCACGGGGCCCCGGCATGAGCCCCGACACCAGGGCGGCGACCGCGGGCGCGCCCCCGGCGACGACGAAACAGACGGCCACCGGAACATGCGCGACGAGCGCACCGGTGGCCGCTGTGCCGACCGAACTCCCGGCGTTCACCGCGGTGTTGACCCAGGCGCCGGCCTGCGTACGAAAAGCGGCCCCGGCCTCCTCGTCGGCGATGAGATACGCGGTGGTCAGCGCCGGCGCAACAAAGAGCCCCACACACCCGGCGGCGATCCCGAGCCCGACAAGCCCGGGAGCGAACCCGGCACACCCCAAGGCCACAGCCAGCGCCCCGGCCAGCGCCCCCAGCCGCACCCGAGCGGATCCCCGCCAGTCGACGGCACCGTTCACCAGTCCCCCCACGGCGCTCCCGGCCGACAAGGCGGCGAGCACCCACGCGGCGGCGCCGCCCCGCCCCTGGGCTTCGGCAGAGGCAAGCACCAGCAGATCGGCGGCCCCCAGGGCGAGCCCGACCCCCACCGTCACCACCACGGGCTGCCGCAACCGCCCCACGAGCCGCCCACCCCGCGCCCGCGGCTCCCGCGCCACCGGAACCACATCCCCCACCACCGGCACGGCCACGAAACCCAAGGTCCCCACCCCCACCAGCACGGCGCTGAGGGCGACCCCAGCCGCGGCAGGCGCCCAGAGCAGAACGACCCCCACCACCAACGGCCCGCACACAAACAGGACTTCCTCGGCGACCCCGTCGAGGCTGTAGGCGCGCTGCAACAGCCGCCGGTCCTCGAGCAGCCGCCCCCAGACAGCGCGCATGGTCGGCCCCAGCGGCGGGGTCCCGGCCCCCGCCGCAAGCCCCAGCACCACAAACACCCATCCGGGGGCCCCGGGCCGCCAAGCGACAACAGCAATGACCGCCAACAACCCGGCGTACACCAGAGCCATGGGCATCAGGGCACGACGCGGCCCGTACCGGTCGACGAGCACAGCGCGCAGCGGCGACAGCAGCACACTGGCACCGCCGAAAACGGCCAGCACAGCCCCCGCGACTCCGTACGAGCCGGTGGCATCGGTGACGGCCAACATCAGGGACAGCGAGACGATCCCGTACGACAGACGCCCGACCAGGGCGGCGCAGAAGGTGCGCAGGGCATACGGGGTCCGCAGAACAGCGGCGTACATACCAAGACTCCTCAGACATGCGTGAGACCTCAACAGGCTGCGGAAGCACCGGAGTTCTACGCACGTGAAGAGAACATGCGGGCAAGCTACAACAAGGCGCCGTCACCTGACCACACACCGGCGCGAGCCCGCCCACGGACGTGAGGGGACGTGCCGGGGTGCCCCCGCAGGACACCGCAGGCACTCAGCGCACCCGAACCGACATTGGTCGTCCGGAAACGAGGACACCGATCCGGCCGAGGAGGCACCCCGGCACGGCCCCGCCCCCGAACCACCCGAGGGCGCACAACAACGAACAGGTCACCCGGCGGTGATCCCCGCGACAAGCTCATCAGCGGCGCGATACGGATCGAGCTCCCCGCCCACGATCCGCTCGGCCAGCGCCCCGAGCCGCCGATCGCCGGACAGATCCCCGATCCGCTCCCGCAGCGCCGTCACCGCGATCGTCTCGACCTCCCGAGAGGCCCGCGCCACCCGCCGCTCGGCAAGCACCCCGCGCTCCTCCATCCACGCCCGGTGCTTCTCCAGCGCCTCGACGACCTCGTCGACGCCTTCACCCCGCGCCGCGACGGTCTTCACGATGGGCGGCCGCCAGTCCCCGGCAGCCCGCGCCTCACCGAGCCCGAGCATGTGGTTCAGCTCCCGAGCGGTGGCGTCGGCCCCGTCCCGATCGGCCTTGTTGACGACGTACACATCCCCGATCTCCAGAATCCCGGCCTTGGCGGCCTGAATCCCGTCCCCCATCCCCGGCGCGAGCAGCACAACACTCGTATCGGCCTGCGAGGCGATCTCGACCTCCGACTGCCCCACCCCCACGGTCTCGACGAGCACCACGTCGCAACCGGCCGCGTCCAGCACCCGAATCGCCTGCGGAGCGGCCCAGGCCAGCCCACCCAGATGCCCCCGGGTGGCCATCGACCGGATGTAGACACCGGGATCGGACGCGTGCTCCGACATCCGCACCCGGTCCCCGAGCAACGCGCCCCCGCTGAACGGGGACGACGGATCGACCGCCAGCACGCCCACCCGCTTCCCGGCCCGCCGGTACGCGCTCACCAGGGCCGACGTGGACGTCGACTTCCCGACCCCGGGCGACCCGGTGAGCCCGACCACGTACGCGTTCCCGGTCAGCGGAGCCAGCGCGGCCATGACCTCGCGCAGCTGCGGGGACGCCCCCTCCACGAGCGAGATCAGCCGGGCCACGGCACGCGGCCGGCCCTCTCGCGCCTGGGCGACCAGCGTGGGGACGTCCTGCATCAACAGCTCCGTTCACTCATGCCCGTACAGAAAAAAGACCGCTACCGGAGGACCACCCGGACGACTTACGCCTTGGGTACCCGCACGATCAGAGCGTCACCCTGACCGCCGCCACCGCACAGCGCGGCAGCGCCCACGCCCCCACCCCGCCGCTTCAGCTCAAGCGCGAGATGCAGCACGATACGGGCGCCGGACATCCCGATCGGGTGGCCCAGGGCAATCGCGCCGCCGTTGACGTTCACCTTTTCCGAGGACACGCCGAGGTCCTTCATTGACTGCACGGCAACCGCCGCGAACGCCTCGTTGATCTCGACGAGATCAAGCTGATCCGCCTCCAGCCCTTCCTTCTTCAGGGCGTGCTGAATGGCATTCGAGGGCTGCGACTGAAGCGAGTTGTCGGGCCCGGCCACGTTCCCGTGCGCCCCGATCTCGGCGATCCACTCGAGACCGAGCTCCTGGGCCTTGGCCTTGCTCATCACCACGACAGCCGCGGCACCGTCCGAGATCTGCGAGGCGGTGCCGGCCGTGATGGTCCCGTCCTTGGCGAACGCGGGCCGCAGCTTCGCGAGCGACTCGACGGTGGTCTCGGCACGAATGCCCTCGTCCTTGCTGAACAGAACGGGCTCGCCCTTGCGCTGCGGAATCTCGACGGGCGTGATCTCGGCCTCGAACAGCCCGTTCTTCTGAGCGGCAGCGGCCCGCTGGTGCGAAGCCGCAGCGATCTCGTCCTGCACAGCACGCTCGATACCGAGCCGGGTGTTGTGCTTCTCGGTCGAAGCACCCATGGGAATGCCCTCGAACGAATCCGTGAGCCCGTCGTGCGCCATGGCGTCGAGCATCTCGATCGCCCCGTACTTGTAGCCCTCGCGGGACTTCGGCAGCAGATGCGGGGCGTTCGTCATGGACTCCTGCCCGCCGGCCACCACGACGTCGAACTCACCGGCACGGATGAGCTGGTCGGCGAGCGCGATGGCGTCGAGCCCGGAGAGGCAGACCTTGTTGATGGTCAGCGCCGGCACGTTCATCGGAATGCCGGCCTTCACGGCGGCCTGGCGTGCCGGGATCTGCCCTGCCCCGGCCTGCAGCACCTGGCCCATGATCACGTACTGCACCTGGTCGCCACCGATACCCGCACGGTCGAGGGCGGCCTTGATCGCGAAGCCGCCGAGGTCGGCTCCGGAGAAGGACTTGAGCGAGCCGAGCAGACGGCCCATGGGCGTCCGAGCGCCCGCGACGATCACTGAGGTGGTACCGGTCGTTCCAGACATGAGGCACGGCCCCTAGGAGATGAGGAGTGAACGAGGGTTTACTCGAATGTACTGAGCAGTACCCCGCACGTCATCGCCGCGACGGTGTGATCGCGCGCACGTTGCGTAACCACCCCGGACCGCGCTGCACTTACTGCATGCTGACGCGAATCGACCACATCGGGATCGCCTGCCACGACCTCGACGCCACCGTCGAGTTCTACAAGGCCACATACGGCTTCGAGGTCTTCCACACCGAGGTCAACGAGGAGCAGGGCGTACGCGAGGCCATGCTCAAGATCAACGAGACGTCCGACGGCGGCGCCTCCTACCTCCAGCTCCTGGAGCCGACCCGCGAGGACTCCGCCGTCGGTAAATGGCTGGCCAAGAACGGCGAGGGCGTGCACCACATCGCCTTCGGCACGGCGGACGTCGACGGGGACGCGGCGGCCATCAAGGACAAGGGCGTACGGGTGCTCTACGACGAGCCCCGGCGCGGCTCGATGGGGTCGCGCATCACGTTCCTGCACCCCAAGGACTGCCACGGCGTACTGACCGAACTCGTCACCGCGGCACCGCAGGAGTCGGCGGAGCACTGACCTCCACATACTCGGGCCGGTAGGGTTGGGGGGCGGCTGCCGGGTCCCGTGAGGCAACAGACGGGACAGCGGGCAGCCGTGGGCCGGGGTCCGGGTATCGGGGGACGAGGGTCGGGGCGGTCGGGCAGCTCACTGGCGCACAAGCCGGGTGGTCCGACAGCGCCGCCGTTTTCGATCTGACACCATTCCCCGGGGGCCCCGTTCGGCGGATGGACAGGGCTCGTACGGAAGTACTTGCGACCAGGGGACGGATGGGACCGCGCAGTGCGGGGCTACGAGAGCCAGGACGGCCGACGGCCGGCTGAGACCGACCATCTCTCGCGGTTCGAGGCCGAGATGGACCGGCTGAAGACCGAGCGGGAGAAGGCCGTCCAGCACGCCGAGGACCTGGGCTACCAGGTGGAGGTGTTGCGCGCCAAGCTGCACGAGGCGCGCCGCAGCCTCGCGTCCCGGCCTGCCTACGACGGGGCGGACATCGGCTACCAGGCCGAGCAGCTGCTCCGTAATGCCCAGATCCAGGCGGACCAGCTGCGCGCCGATGCCGAGCGCGAGCTGCGCGAGGCGCGGGCCCAGACCCAGCGCATCCTCCAGGAGCACGCCGAGCAGCAGTCCCGGCTCCAGTCCGAGCTGCACACCGAGGCGGTCAACCGGCGCCAGCAGCTCGACCAGGAGCTGGCCGAGCGCCGCCGCACCGTCGAGAACCACGTCAACGAGAACGTGCAGTGGGCCGAGCAGCTGCGCGCCCGCACCGAGCAGCAGGCCCGCCGCCTGCTCGACGAGTCGCGCGCCGAGGCCGACCAGGCCCTCGCCGCAGCCCGCGCGGAGGCCGAGCGGGTCGCCGCGGAGGCCCGCCGTCGCCTCACCTCCGAGGCGGAGAGCGCCCGCGCCGAGGCGCAGGCCACGCTGGCCCGCGCCCGCCAGGACGCGGAGCGCCTGCTGAACGCGGCGTCGACGCAGGCCCAGGAGGCCACCGACCACGCCGAGCAGCTGCGCTCCGCCACGACCGCCGAGTCCGACCAGGCCCGCCGGCAGGCCACCGAGCTGAGCCGCGCCGCCGAGCAGCGCATCAGCGAGGCCGACACCGCGCTGCGCGAGGCCCGCGCCGAGGCCGAGAAGCTCCTCGCCGAGGCGAAGGAGGCCGCGGCCAAGCAGCTCGCGAGCGCCGAGTCCGCCAACGAGCAGCGCACCCGTACGGCCAAGGAGCAGGTCGCCCGCCTGGTGCAGGAGGCCACCAAGGAGGCCGAGACCACCAAGGCGGAGGCCGAGCAGCTCGTCGCCACCGCGCGCGACGAGGCCGAGAAGCTGATCGCGGAGGCCAGGGAGAAGGCCCGTACGGTCACGGCCGAAGAGGCCGCCGGCGAGCTCGCGAAGGCCGCGCGCACCGCGGAGGACGTGCTCAACAAGGCGTCCGAGGAGGCCCAGTCGACGACGCGGGCCGCCACCGAGGAGGCCGAGCGGATCCGCGCCGAGGCCGAGGCGGAGGCCGACCGGCTGCGCTCCGAGGCGCACGACATCGCCGAGCAGCTCAAGGGCACGGCGAAGGACGACACCAAGGAGTACCGCGCCAAGACCGTCGAGCTGCAGGAGGAGGCGCGCAGGCTGCGCGGCGAGGCCGAGCAGCTGCGGGCCGAGGCCGTCGAGGAGGGCGAGCGGATCCGGGCCGAGGCCCGCCGCGAGGCCGTCCAGCAGATCGAGGAGGCGGCCAAGACCGCCGAGGAGCTGCTCGCCAAGGCGCGCACGGACGCCGACGAGCTGCGCGGCGCTGCGACGGCGGAGTCCGAGCGGGTCCGCACCGAGGCGATCGAGCGGGCCACGGCGCTGCGCAAGCAGGCCGAGGAGACGCTGGAGCGCACGCGCGCGGAGGCCGACCGGCACCGCGCCGAGGCCGAGGAGCAGGCCGAGGCCACCAAGGCCGAGGCGGAGCGCGCCGCGCAGACGCTCAAGGACGAGGCGGAGCGGGCGATGAGCGCCCGGCAGGAGGAGGCGGCCCGCGAGCTGACCCGCCTGCACACCGAGGCCGAGGAGCGCCTGACGGCGTCCGAGACCACCCTGAACGACGCGCGCGCGGAGTCCGAGCGGCTGCGCCGCGAGGCCGCCGACGAGAGCGAGCGGCTGCGCACCGAGGCAGCCGAGCGCGTCCGCACGCTCCAGGCCCAGGCCGAGGCGGAGGCGGAGCGTCTTCGTACGGAGGCCGCGTCGGACGCGTCGGCCACCCGCGCCGAGGCCGAGACCGTCGCCGTACGCCTGCGGTCCGAGGCCGCGACCGAGGCGGAGCGGCTCAAGACGGAGGCGCAGGAGTCCGCCGACCGGCTGCGCGCCGAGGCGCAGAGCGCCGCCGAGCGGATCGCCACGGAGGCCGCGGAGACGCTGGCCGCCGCCCAGGAGGAGGCCGTCCGGCGCCGCCGCGAGGCCGAGGAGACCCTCGGCAGCGCACGCCAGGAGGCCGACCAGGAGCGCGAGCGGGCCCGCGAGCAGAGCGAGGAACTCCTCGCCGTGGCGCGCGCCCGGGTCGACGAGGCGCAGGCCGAGGCCGCCCGGCTCGTCGAGGAGGCGGACCGCCGGGCGACCGAGATGGTCAGTGCCGCCGAGCAGACCGCGCAGCAGGTTCGCGAGTCCGTGGCCGGGCTCCAGGAGCAGGCCCAGGAGGAGATCGCCGGGCTGCGCAGCGCCGCCGAGCACGCGGCCGAGCGCACGAAGCAGGAGGCGCAGGACGAGGCGGACCGGGTCCGCGCGGACGCGTACCAGGAGCGCGAGCGCGCCGCCGAGGACGCGAACCGGGTCCGCAGCGAGGCCGCCGCCGAGTCCGAGGCCGCCAAGTCCCTTGCGGAGCGCACCGTTTCGGAGGCGATCGCCGAGGCGGAGCGGCTGCGCACGGACGCGTCCGAGCACGCGCAGCGGGTCCGCACCGAGGTCGCCGACCTGCGGACGGGCGCCGACCAGGACGCCGCGCGCACCCGCGCCGAGGCCCGCGAGGACGCGAACCGGATCCGGTCCGACGCCGCGGCCCAGGCGGACACCCTGATCACCGAGGCGACGGCCGAGGCCGAGCGCCTGACGACGGAGACGAACGCGGAGGCGGAGCGCGTCCGCGCCGAGTCGACGGCGACGGCCGAGAAGCTCGTCGGCGACGCGACCACCGAGGCCGAGCGGCTGCGCGCCGAGTCCGTCGCCCAGGCCGAGAAGCTGATCTCGGACGCGTCCGGCGACGCGGAGCGGCTGCGCGCCGAGGCCGCCGAGACGGTCGGCTCCGCCCAGCAGCACGCGGAGCGGATCCGTACGGAGGCCGAGCGCGTCAAGGCCGACGCCGCGCAGGAGGCCGACCGGATCACGACGGCCGCGCGCGACGAGGCCGAGCGCACCCTGGACGAGGCCCGCAAGGACGCCAACAAGCGGCGTACGGAGGCCGCGGAGCAGGTCGACACGCTCATCACGGAGTCCGCCGCCGAGGCCGACAAGCTGACCCGCGAGGCGCAGGAGGCGGCGCAGAAGACGACCGCGGACGCGGAGGCGCAGGCCGACACGATGGTCGGCGCCGCGCGCAACGAGGCGGAGCGCCTGGTCTCCGAAGCCACCGTCGAGGGCAACGCGCTGGTGGAGAAGGCCCGTACGGACGCGGACGAGCTGCTCGTCGGCGCCCGCAGGGACGCGACCCAGATAAGGGAGCGGGCCGAGGAGCTGCGCGACCGCGTCACGGGCGAGATCGAGGAGCTGCACGAGCGGGCCCGCCGCGAGTCGGCGGAGGCCATGAAGAACGCGGGCGAGCGGTGCGACGCCCTGGTCAAGGCCGCGGAGGAGCAGCTCGCCGAGGCGCAGGCCAAGGCCAAGGACCTGCTGAACGACGCCAATTCGGAAGCGGGCAAGGTCCGCATCGCCGCGGTGAAAAAGGCCGAAGGCCTGCTCAAGGAAGCCGAGACGAAAAAGGCCGAGCTCACGCGCGAAGCGGAAAAGATCTTGGCCGATGCCCGAGCCGAGTCCGCTTCCATGATCGAAAAGGGTCAGCGCGAACTCGATGTCCTGGTCCGGCGCCGCGAGGACATCAATGCGGAGATCTCCCGTGTCCAGGACGTACTGGAGGCGTTGGAGTCTTTTGAGGCACCGTCCGCCGGGGGCAAGGACGGTGTCAAGGCGGGCGCAGCGGCAGGAGCCACACGTTCGAGTGGCAAGGGGTCCGAGGGGTAGCCAGAGGGGCAACTGTCGTGCTTCTCAAGGACCTTCGGTCCTTCTTCTGGCAAGCACTCCGCCACTACGCCACTCAAAAGGGGTGACATTCTAGAGCTGAAGCCAGATCAAACGGGCATCTGCTCGATGACACGCCGCCCGGACCCCTAGGATTCCCTCTATCACCTCACCGGTCTCATTCGACAGGAACCCCATGAGCGACACTTCCCCCTACGGCTTCGAGCTTGTGCGGCGTGGGTACGACCGCGCTCAGGTGGACGAACGAATCTCCAAGCTCGTCTCCGACCGTGACAGCGCTCTCGCTCGTATCACTGCTCTGGAAAAGCGCATCGAGGAACTCCACCTCGAGACGCAGAACGCTCAGGCGCAGGTGAACGACGCGGAGCCGTCGTACGCCGGCCTCGGCGCCCGCGTCGAGAAGATCCTCCGTCTCGCCGAGGAGGAGGCCAAGGACCTGCGCGAGGAGGCCCGTCGGGCCGCCGAGCAGCACCGCGAGCTCGCCGAGTCTGCGGCCCAGCAGGTGCGCAACGACGCGGAGTCGTTCGCCGCGGAGCGCAAGGCCAAGGCCGAGGACGAGGGCGTCCGGATCGTCGAGAAGGCCAAGAGCGACGCCTCCCAGCTGCGCACCGAGGCGCAGAAGGACGCGCAGTCCAAGCGCGAGGAGGCGGACGCCCTCTTCGAGGAGACGCGTGCCAAGGCCGCCCAGGCCGCCGCGGACTTCGAGACGAACCTGGCCAAGCGCCGCGAGCAGTCCGAGCGCGACCTGGCGTCGCGTCAGGCCAAGGCCGAGAAGCGTCTCGCGGAGATCGAGCACCGCGCGGAGCAGCTCCGCCTGGAGGCCGAGAAGCTGCGCACGGACGCCGAGCGCCGCGCCCGCCAGACGGTGGAGACGGCCCAGCGCCAGGCCGAGGACATCGTGGCCGACGCCAACGCCAAGGCCGACCGCATCCGCTCGGAATCCGAGCGCGAGCTGGCCGCCCTGACGAACCGCCGCGACTCGATCAACGCCCAGCTGACGAACGTCCGCGAGATGCTGGCGACGCTCACCGGTGCGGCTGTGGCCGCCGCCGGTGCGCCCGTCGAGGACGAGCCGATCTCCCGCGGAGTTCCGGCGCAGCAGTCCCGCTGAGCAGATCAGCGGGTTCCGGGTCGCTTCCTGACGGCCCGTCAGCCCCTTGCCGCTTCCGAGTGGCAGGGGGCTTTTGCCCGTTCTAGCGTGGCCGCATGATCGAGCTCGAGGGGCTGACCAAGCGCTACGGCGAGAAACTGGCCGTCAACAACCTGACCTTCTCCGTACGGCCGGGCATCGTCACCGGCTTTCTGGGCCCCAACGGCGCCGGCAAGTCCACGACGATGCGGATGATGCTCGGTCTCGACAACCCGAGCGCCGGCTCGGTCCGGATCGACGGCAAGCACTACGCGCAGCTGAAGAACCCGCTGCGCCACATCGGCGCCCTGCTCGACGCGAAGGCGATGCACGGCGGGCGCAGCGCCTACAACCACCTGTTGTGCCTGGCGCAGTCCAACGGGATCCCGCGCGGCCGGGTGGACGAGGTCCTGGACACGGTCGGCCTCACGGTGGTCGCCAAGAAGAAGGCCAAGGGCTTCTCGCTCGGCATGGGCCAGCGGCTCGGCATCGCGGGCGCCCTCCTCGGCGACCCGCAGATCCTGATGTTCGACGAGCCGGTCAACGGGCTCGACCCCGAGGGCATCCACTGGATCCGCAATCTGATGAAGTCGCTCGCGGCGGCCGGCCGTACGGTCTTCGTCTCCTCGCACCTGATGAGCGAGATGGCGCTCACCGCCGACCACCTGGTCGTCATCGGCCAGGGCCGGCTGCTCGCCGACACGTCCATGGCGGACTTCATCCGGCAGAACTCCCGCAGTTACGTACGACTGCGCTCGCCGCAGCGCGAACGGCTCCTCGACGTGCTGCACGCGGCCGGGATCACCGCCGTCGAGGCGGGCAACGGCACGCTTGAGGTCGACGGCCACTCCCCCGAGGAGCTCGGCGAGCTCATCGGCGGGCACCAGCTCGTCCTGCACGAGCTCAGCCCGCAGCAGGCCTCGCTCGAAGAGGCGTTCATGCAGCTGACGGCCGAGTCCGTCGAGTACCACGCGCACACCGAGGCGCCGGCCGCGCCCGGCTGGGGCGGCACCTGGCAGCAGGGCAACGACGAGAAGGGGGCCTGACATGGCCGCGGCCCAGGTCTTCCGCTCCGAGTGGACCAAGATCAAGTCGGTGAACTCGACGGCGCTCACGCTCAGCCTCGCCGTCATCGTCTCCGTCGGACTCGGCATGCTGATCAGTGCCCTGTCGAAGAACGAGTTCAAGAACCTCTCCGCCGAGAACAAGCTGGCCTTCGACCCGACCTTCATCTCCTTCTCCGGGCTCACGCTCGGCCAGCTCGCGATGGTCGTGTTCGGGGTCCTGGTGGTGGCGAGCGAGTACAGCACCGGCATGATCCGCACGTCGCTCGCGGCGGTCCCGCAGCGCGGCACGTTCCTGTTCTCCAAGGTGGCCGTCGCCACGGCGCTGACCCTCGTCGTCGCCCTGGTCACGAGCTTCGCGTCGTTCTTCCTCGGGCAGATGATGCTCGGCGACCACAGCACGGACCTCGGCGCCCCGAACGTGCTGCGGGCCGTGTTCGGCGCGGCCGTCTACATGACGCTGATGGCGATGTTCTCCATGGGCGTCGCCTCGATGCTCCGCTCCCCCATGCTCTCGCTCGGCATCCTGATGCCGTTCTTCTTCCTGGTCTCCCCCATCCTCGGCAGCGTCTCGGCGACGAAGAAGGTGGCCCAGTACTTCCCCGACCAGGCGGGCCTGAAGATCATGCAGGTGGTGACACCGCCGGACGACGACGCCCCGTACGGGCCGTGGGGCGGCCTCGCGATCCTGCTGGTGTGGGTCGCGGCGGCCCTGATCGTCGGCTACGCGCTCCTGAAGAAGCGGGACGCGTGACGCCCGTGGTCTCCTGAAGCTTTGCTCGCTCTTGGCCGGAACCGTCAGCTCGCGGATATCCTCCTAACTCTTACGGGGGCGTGCGCCCCGAAGCCCTGAACCTTGTAGAACCGTTCAGAACTTCCGATGGGTGCGGAGAATGATCGAGGCAGTCGGCCTGACGAAGCGCTATGGCGCGAAGACAGCCGTGTACAACCTTTCCTTCCAGGTGCGGCCGGGGACCGTCACCGGCTTCCTCGGACCCAACGGTTCCGGCAAGTCGACGACGATGCGCATGATCCTCGGCCTCGACAAGCCGACCGCGGGCCAGGTGACCATCGGCGGCTACCCGTACAGCAAGCTCCCGAACGCACCGCGCCAGGTCGGCGCCCTGCTCGACGCGAAGGCCGTGCACGGCGGCCGGACCGCCCGCAGCCACCTGCTGAGCCTGGCCCAGCTCTCCGGCATCCCGGCCCGCCGGGTCGACGAGGTGCTCGGCGTCGTCGGTCTCCAGGAGGTCGCCAAGCGGCGCTCGAAGGGCTTCTCGCTGGGCATGGGGCAGCGCCTCGGCATCGCGGCCGCGCTCCTCGGCGACCCGCAGGTGCTCCTCTTCGACGAGCCGGTCAACGGCCTGGACCCCGAGGGCATCCTCTGGGTCAGGAACCTGATGAAGCAGCTCGCGTCGGAGGGCCGTACGGTCTTCGTCTCCTCGCACCTGATGAGCGAGATGGCGCTGACCGCCGAGCACCTGATCGTCATCGGGCGCGGGCAGCTGCTCGCGGACATGAGCGTCGGCGACTTCATCGCGCACAACTCGGCGGGCTTCGCCCGGGTCCGCACCCCGGACACCGAGCCGCAGCTGCGCGAGAAGCTGGCCGCCGCGCTGACCGAGGCGGGCGGCCAGGTGCTGCCCGAGCAGGACGGCGCGCTGCGCGTCACCGGGCTCGCGCTGCCGCGCATCAGCGACCTCGCCCACGAGGCGGACGTCCGCCTGTGGGAGCTGTCGCCGCACCAGGCCTCGCTGGAGGAGGCGTACATGCGGATGACGCAGGGCGCCGTCGACTACCGCTCCACCGTCGACCAGCGCGCGGGCCTGCACGAGCCGCTCGCGCCCGGCATGGTGCCGCCGCAGCAGCTGCCGGTGGCGGGCCAGGGCCAGCCGGGCTGGTACGCCCCGCCGCCGCCCCAGGCCCAGCCGCAGCAGCAGCCGCAGGCCCCGGTCGCGAACCCGTACGCGAGCGCCCCGCAGCAGCCCCCGGCCGCCCCGCCCGCGGCCGCCGCCCCGACGATGGACAAGGACGCCCGATGAGCACGCCGCCCCCGCCGCCCTACGCCGCTCCGCACGCGCAGCCGCTGACGTCCGGCCCCGGGTACGCCTCGCCGATCCCGGCGCGCCGGGCCCATCTCGGTGACGCGCTCGCCTCGGAGTGGACGAAGATCCGTTCCGTGCGCTCCACGATGTGGACGCTCGGCGTGATGATCCTGCTCATGGTGGGCATCGGCCTGGCCGCCGCCGGGGTGGTCGCCTCCACCGACACGGCGCAGCCCAGCAGCTCAGAGGTGCTGACCCTCGGCTTCTTCGGTGTGCTGCTCGGCACCCTGTGCGTGATCACGCTGGGCGTGCTGACCATCGCGTCCGAGTACGGCACCGGCATGATCCGTACGACGATGACGGCCTGCTCCAGCCGCAGCCGGGTGCTCGCGGCGAAGGCGATCGTCTTCTTCCTGCTGGTCTTCGTCCTGACGACGGTGGTCGCGGCGCTCGTCGGCGCGCTCCAGGTCGGCATCATCGGCGTCGGCTCGCCCTCCGGCGGCGAATGGCTCAAGGCGACCGCGGGCGTGGGCCTGTACGTGGCGCTGCTCGGGCTGCTCGGCCTCGCCGTCGGCACGCTGGTGCGGCACTCGGCCGGCGCGATCACCATCATGATCGGCGTCGTGCTGCTGCCGCTGGTACTGGCGATCTTCATGTTCACGGACTCGCTCAAGGACCTCCAGCAGGCCCTGCTGGAGTACTCGATCCCCAGCCAGCTCGCCGTGCTCTACGACAACTCGGTGACCGGCACGGGCCCGACCGGCTGGGACCCGCTGTGGATCATCCTCGGCATCACCGCGGTCGCGCTCGGCGGCGCGTTCCTGTCGCTCAACAGCCGCGACGTATGAGCCGGTAGCAGGCCCGCAACAGGCGGGCCGGTCAGTACCGAGGCGCGTTCCTGGACCGCTGCACCTTCGTGGTGCGGCGGTCCTTCGCGTTCCAGCAGGCCTTGTGCCAGTGCCTGCGGTCGTCCACGCCGCCGTACTGCGGCCAGGCCACGACGTGTGCGACACCGGAGGGGATCTCCTGGTCGCAGCCGGGGCAGCGATAGGTCTTTCCCGCCGCGCTCGCGCCCGCCACATGGCGCACGCTCCACTCCTCGCCCTGCCAGTCCTCGCTGGACTGGAACCCGCCGTAGCGCCGCCCCTCGTCCTCGCTGCTGCGGAACGGTCCGCCGTCCTTGGGGCGGTTGCGACGCGGAGACACGGCTCACCTCACGGGGGTGCTTGCACGGAGCAGGGGTCGCGTCCAGCGTACGCCGACGCCGTGGGGGTACCCGTTCCTCATTCATCCCGCGCACCCCCCGCCGGGGTTCTGAGGAAAATCTGCCAATCTTCATGCCAGGCCGTGTCCTTGGCACTTGCCAAACGTTAATGCCTGCATGGGGAGTGCCCGCGTCGGCGCCAAGGAGGCAGGAGCACGATGCGCGTAGGAACGTTTGTACTGGCCGCCCAGTTCCCGGGCCAGGGCCAGGGGGAGGCGCTGCACCGGGCGGTGCGGTCGGCCGAGGTCGCCGAGGAGGCCGGCCTGGACTCGGTGTGGCTCGCCGAGCATCACTTCGTGCCGTACGGGACATGCCCGTCGGCGATCACCCTGGCCGCGCTGCTGCTCGGCCGCACGCACACGCTGCGCGTCGGCACCGCCGTGAGCGTGCTGCCGACGGCCCACCCGGTGGCGCTCGGCGAGCAGGCCGCGCTGCTGCACCTGACCTCGGGCGGGCGGTTCTCGCTGGGCGTGGGCCGCGGCGGCCCCTGGGTCGACCTGGAGGTCTTCGGCGCCGGCCTGAAGGCGTACGAGGAGGGGTTCCCGGAATCGCTCGACCTGCTGCTGCGCTGGCTGCGCGAGTCCAGCGTCTCCGGCGAAGGCGACCGCTTCGCCTTCCGTGAAGTCCCCGTCGTGCCCCGCCCCGCCGAGGCGATAGGCGAGACGGACCCGGCAGGCCCCGAGGTCGTCGTCGCCTGTACGTCACCGAAGAGCGTGCGGCTGGCCGCCGAGCGGGGGCTGCCGATGCTGCTGGGCATGCACGTGGGCGACAAGGAGAAGGCGGACATGGTCGGCCTGTGGCGCCGCTGTGCGCGCGAGGCGGGCCGCTCCGCGGCGGAGATCCTCGAAGCACCTCATGTCTCCGCCGGTGTCGCCCAGATCGGTGACGACGGTTCGGAGGCCCGCGAGGCACTCCTTAAGGCGATGCCGGGTTGGCTGAAACAGGGCCTGGACGCCCATGTCACAGTCGACGGCCGGGCCCGGGCGATGCGCGATCCGTACGCGTACACGGAGCTTCTGTGCGGCATCCACCCGGTGGGCACGCCCCAGGTGTGCGCGGACCGGCTCGCCGCCACGGCGGAGCGGACCGGCATCACGCGCTTCGCGCTGCTCGTCGAGGGCTCCGGCGATCTCGCGGCGACCGAGGAGAACGTACGCCGTCTGGGAGCCGAGGTGCTGCCCCAACTCGGCTGATCGAAGGCCCGGTTGTCGTGGTGCTTGCCGCCCGGTACAGATGCACCTCCCGCGCACGGGGCGGCAAGCAACCGTTATACGACGTCAGCTGTCAGCAGTCGCGCAGCTCCGGCGACTGGTTGAGCAGCTGGTTGCGGGCCGACGTGAAGCGGGCCAGCGTCTCGTCCACCGCCGGGTCGAGCGGGAACACCGCGACCCGGTGGCAGTTCTGGAACGCGAGCCGTACTCCGAAGTGCCGCTGAAGCGCGCCACGTATCGCGTCACTCGCGAGCGCACGCAGCAACTGGCCACGTGCCTGCTCGTTGGGCGGCGGCGTCTGGTTGTCGGCGAACGCTCCGCCGTCGACCTTCAGCTGGGCCACCAAAGAGCTGATCATCTCCCATGCGTAGGGCAGGGAGGTCCGGACGCAGTCGACGAAGTCGGCTTCGTCGACCTCGCCTCGCTCGGCCTGTTCCAACAGTGCCGGTGAGACGTCGAGCGACATGGGTACTCCTCTCGCACCCCCGGGGAGCGGGGGCTGACGGACAGGCCAGGAAATTCACGACACGTACAGACCCTCGAACACGCAGCGTGCACGGCTCGCGACCTCCTGCTTCTACGGTAAGCAACGCATCCGGACGGCAACAGGGCGTAGAGCGCATGCTTCGCACACAACCGGCCAATAACGAACGGTGCACTTCTGAAACAAAAGGGGCGTCCCGCAGGGACTCGGGCAGGGCGGTGGTGGGCGACGGGTGGGCGAATCGCGTGGAACGGTGGCAGTCGAGTAGCGTTGCCCACCATGCGTCTCGTCATCGCCCGCTGCTCCGTGGACTACGCGGGCAGGCTCACCGCCCATCTCCCGTCGGCACCCCGCCTGATCCTCGTCAAAGCGGACGGCAGTGTCTCCATCCATGCTGACGACCGGGCCTACAAGCCCCTCAACTGGATGTCCCCGCCGTGCACGTTGAAGGAGGGGACGGGTGACGACGAAGGCACCTGGACCGTCATCAACAAAGCGGGCGAGAAACTCATCATCACGATGGAGGAGATCCTCCACGACTCCTCGCACGAACTCGGTGTCGACCCCGGCCTGATCAAGGACGGCGTGGAAGCACACCTTCAGGAGCTGCTCGCCGACCGCATCGAAACGCTCGGCGAGGGCTACTCGCTGATCCGCCGCGAGTACATGACGGCGATCGGCCCGGTCGACATCCTCTGCCGCGACGCCGAGGGGCAGACCGTCGCGGTCGAGATCAAGCGCCGCGGCGAGATCGACGGCGTGGAGCAACTCACCCGCTACCTGGAACTGTTGAACCGCGACCCGCACCTCGCGCCCGTCCGCGGGGTCTTCGCGGCCCAGGAGATCAAGCCCCAGGCCCGCGTCCTGGCGACGGACCGCGGCATCGGCTGCACGGTCCTCGACTACGACGCGATGCGCGGCATCGAGGACGACAAGCTGCGCCTGTTCTAAAGCAGCGCCCCGTAAGGGGCGCGGGGAACGGCGCGAGCAACCACAACGAAAGCCGCGGCCGCGACTGCTCATCAACCGAGCAGACGCGACCGCGGCTTTTACGTGGGATCACATCACCGTGCCGCTGGCGCTGCTCCCGCCCCCACTCGGAGAGATCGGCGCGCTGCTGGTCACGGGCGCGCTCGCCGTGTCGGACGTGTCCGGCGACGACGGCGGCGGCTCCGACGACGTGGGCGGCTCGGACGTCGGCGGCTGGGAGGTCGGCGGCTCGGACGTGGGCGGCTTCGACGACGTGGGCGGCTTGGTCGTCGGAGACTTGCTCGGCGACTTCGACGGCGACTTGCTGGGCGACTTCGTCGGGTCGTCCGGCTTCTTCGATCCGCTCGGGTCGTCCGACGGCTCACCGCTCGCCCCGCTGGTCGGCGTCGGATCGTCGGACGTGCCCGGTGTCCCGTCCGCGCCGGGATCGGCCGGCGCGCCGGACTTCGAACCGCCGCCCCCGTTGTCGGCCTTGTCGGCGCCGAGGTCCCCGCCGTTCTCCCCCGCGGAGGCCGACGGGTTCGTGTTGACCTTGTCCGACGGCGGCTCGTCGTTGCCGGACGTGGCGCCGAGCGTCACGACCGTGCCGAGCACCGCCGCGAGCAGCGCGCCCGCGCCCGCCGCGACCAGGTTGCGCCGCGTGCCGCCGACCACGGACTTGCGCGAGGGCGCCTTGCCGCCGCCGATGACGGTCGGCGGCGGCGGGGGTGCCTGCCGGGTCACCAACGTGTCCGGTTCCCGGGGCAGTTCGGGCATCGGGAACGCGGCCGGCACGCCCCCGGGCGGCGACGCCGACTCCTCGTACATCGCGTCCGGGACTTCCTCGCCGGCCGCCGTGCGCCCGCCGGGCAGCGCACCGCCGGAGCGGTCCCCGACGAGCGCGAGGGCCCTGCGTCCGGCGATCGTGCCGCGCTTGTCGGCGAGGGCGCCGCGCAGGCCGATGGAGGCCTCCAGTTCGGCGCGGGCCCGGTCGAGCTGCCCGCCGAGGAGCGCGAGGATCCCCAACTCGTGGTGGAAATACGCTTCTTCGGGAACCTCGCCGGCGATCCTGGCCGCTTCCTGGCCGGAGCGCAGCGACCGCTCCCACGCGGTCCACGCGAGCCCCGCGGCGAACGCGGGCGCGGCCGCGCGGGCCAGCTCCACGGCGTCGCTGCCCTCGTCCTCCGTACGAGGAGCCGGTACGAGGACGGAGAGCGCCGCGAGCACCGCGTCGGACTCGGCGCAGACCCGCTCGGGGCCGACCGACGGGTGCCCGGCCCACCACGTGTAGTGCCGGGCCGCGGTGCGTGCGTGCTCGACGCTGTCGTCGCCGTAGCCCGCGGCCTCCAGCTGCGTCTGCACGTTCGACGCGAGGCGGTAGCGGGCGCCGACCGCGGTGACGAGCGCACTGGAGACGAGCTCGGCGAGGGCGGCGTCGGCGTGGGTGTCGCCGATGAGGGCGGGCAGGTGCGCCTGGTGCGGGATCTCGCCGCCGAGCGCGACGGCGAACCGCAGCGTGGCGCGGGCGGACGGACTGAGCCGGGACGCGAGCAGCGCGGCGGGCGCGGCCCCGTCGGCGAGCGAGGGCAGCGGTACGTCGTGTCCGTCGGCGGCGTCGAAGGGCGCGTCGACGGGGGCCGCCTCGGGGCCCTCGTAGTAGCCGTACTCGTCGAACGCGCCCGGGTCGGCGCGGAGTTGGTCGCGCTGGCGCAGCAGGGCGCCGGCCTGGGCGAAGCGCAGCGGCAGGCCCTCGGACTCGAACCAGAGGTCGGCGGCCCACTGCGCCTCCTCGTCGGTCAGCACCCGGCCGACGGCCCGCTCGAGGAGTTCCAGGCTGCCGCCGCGGCCGAGCCCGCTGAGGAACACCTCTTCGACGTGGGAGTCGGCGGACGGCGCGGCGACGTCGGGCGTCGCGGACAGCACGAAGGCGCACTCGGGCGTCGCTTCGAGGAGTTCGTCGAGCGCGGCGCCGCCGAACTCCAGGTCGTCGACGACGACGACGGCACCGATCTCGTGGACGAGTTCGAGCAGCAGGGCGCGGTCGGGGCGGTGCAGCGGTGCGTTGTAGACCGCGGCGAAGAGGTCGTACAGGAGGTCGCTCGCCGAGCGGCGGTGGCCGGAGAGCCGGACGACGCCGTCGGGCGCGATGTCGAGGCAGTCCTCGGCGACCTGGTCGAGCAGTGCGGTGCGGCCCGAGCCCGACGGCCCCGTGAGCCGTACGGAACGGCCGCGCGCGAGCAGCCGTACGAGCCGCTCGCGGTCCTCCTGCCGCTCCAGGAGCGGGAGTCGGGGCAGTGCGGGCCCGGCGGGCATCGGCGGGCGGGCGGCCCGCGCCATCTCGGTGCGCTCCGCGGCGTCGTACTTCACGGGCCTGCCGGGGCGCTCACTGGGCGGGCAGGGTTCGATCTCGCTGCCGTCGACGGGGTTCACGGTGAGCAGGTAGTCACCGGAGACGAGCTGCACCGTGCGCGCGAGAGCGGGCGACGGCTGTCCGAAATCGGGCGTCAGGGGATCGCGTGGCGGGCGCTGGCGGCCCTCGCGATCATGTACGTCGTCGCGCCGGTCCTGGCTGAAATCTTCCGGTCCCCGGTTCATCGGGTCCATGGTCAAAGCCCCCCAAAAGCGTGGTGTGCCGCTGCCCCTCCCGGCCTGTGCACACTGCGCTGTCGCTTCTGGTCCGGTTCCCGCGCGGCGGGTTCGTCATACCGCGGGCGACCGAACCTTAGACCTTCGCTCAGTATCTACGAACGGGCGGGGTATCGCGCCGCCCGAGACGTCACAGTCTCATGAGGATTGTGAGCGCTTCCCCCAGGAATGACCAGTTCCCACCGGCTCGGACGGTCGGACGCTCAGACGCGCGGCAGCGACTCGACGCCGATGCCGCCTTCGATGGCCAGGATGCGGTGCAGCCGGGTCGCGACCAGGAGGCGCTGCATCTGGGGCGGCACGTCGCGCAGCACGAGCCTGCGCCCGCAGCGGCCCGCGCGGCGGTGGGCACCCATGATGACGCCGAGTCCGGTGGCGTCCCACGAGTCGAGTTCGGACAGGTCGAGCACGAGGTCACCGTGACCGTCGTCGACGGCGGTGTGCAGGACCGTACGGGCGTCCGCCGCGCTGCGGACGTCGAGGCGGCCCCCGACGACCAGCTCGACGTGGTCGCCCCTGATGTGCATATGCGCTCCCCGTGCCAAAAGAGAAAGAGACTGAATGTCTATGCAACTGACTGACTTGGGGCGCCAGAAGTTGCCGTCTGTAAGCGAACCGATACCGAATTCACCCCGAGGGGTGACATGGCGTCAGCCGTGCCTCGTTCAGCCGTGCTTGTAGAAGCCCTGCCCGCTCTTGCGTCCGATGTCACCGGCGTCAACCATCCGGCGCATCAGCTCCGGCGGCGCGAACTTCTCGTCCTGCGACTCCGTGTAGATGTTGCTGGTCGCGTGGAGCAGGATGTCGACGCCCGTGAGGTCGGCCGTGGCCAGCGGGCCCATCGCGTGTCCGAAGCCCAGCTTGCAGGCGACATCGATGTCCTCGGCGGTGGCGACGCCCGACTCGTACAGCTTCGCGGCCTCGACGACGAGGGCGGAGATCAGACGGGTCGTCACAAAGCCGGCGACGTCGCGGTTGACGACGATGCAGGTCTTGCCGACCGACTCGGCGAACTCCCGGGTGGTGGCGAGCGTCTCGTCGCTGGTCTTGTAGCCGCGCACCAGCTCGCACAGCTGCATCATCGGCACCGGCGAGAAGAAGTGCGCGCCGACGACGCGCTCCGGGCGCTCCGTGACCGCCGCGATCTTGGTGATCGGGATGGCGGAGGTGTTCGAGGCGAGCACCGTGTCGTCGCGCACGATCTTGTCGAGAGCACGGAAGATCTCGTGCTTGACCTCGAGCTTCTCGAAGACGGCCTCGACGACGATGTCGGCGTCGGCGACCGCGTCGAGGTCGGTGGTCGTGGTGATGCGGCCGAGTGCGGCCTCGGCGTCCGCGGCGTCGAGCTTCCCCTTGCTCACGAACCTGTCGTACGACTTCTTGATGCCGTCGGTGCCGCGCGCGAGGGCTTCGTCGGTGACGTCGCGCAGAACGACGTCCCACCCTGCCTGGGCGGAGACCTGGGCGATGCCCGACCCCATGAGACCGGCTCCGATGACGGCCAGCTTCCCTGCCACGTGCGACACCCCTAACCGCGTACCCGCATACCGCTCAACCACTGTTCACATTGCTCTTTGGCGGACCTTAGCGCCCGTGAGCGGCCGTGTGACCGCCAAGAGACGCGCGTCACGTCTCGAATGACGGACATCACACCGGACGGGTCAGTGATCGATCATCGGCGGGTCATCAGGCGTCACGGACCGCGTAGTTGAGCACCTTTTCGCTCAGGAGTTCCTCGATGTCGTCGAGCACGTCGAGCATCTCGCGGGAGACCGCGGCGGGGGTTCCGCCGGCGACCATCCGGCGCCCGATGCCCCCCATGACGGTCTGGTGCGCCCACCCGATCTGACCCGCGATCAGGTCGGGCAGCGGGTCGCTCCCGTCGGCGCCGGTCTCCTGGCGGAGCGTGTCGGTGAGGTTGTCGTGGACCTCCTGCTGGATCGCCCACAGGCGCGAGCGCAGGGCGGGGGCGGCCTGCACGACGCGCATGAAGTCGCTGTAGCCGTCCATCAGGCCGACGCGCGGGGAGACCGACTCGATCTCCTCGCGCAGTTCGCGCAGCACGGCGGCGGCCGCCGACTCCCCCGGGGCCCGGCCGCGCACCCACCGGGACATCCGGTCGACGATGCCCTTCGACCGGTCGAGGAACAGGTCCTCCTTGGCCGGGAAGTAGTTGTAGACGGTGTTCACGGAGACGTTCGCGGCGTCCGCGATCTCCGCGATCGTCACGGCGTCGAAGCCGCGCTCCAGGAAGAGACCGGTCGCGACGTCCGAGATGAACTGCCTGGTCTGGCGCTTCTTCCGCTCCCTGAGCCCTTCTGCCATGGGCCGAGCCTACGAGATTCCTGGCCTTCCTGAAAACTTGGGGACATTGCAAAATTTCAGTGACTCTGTTTTTCTGGCTCGCATGGCAGTCATCAGCGCGTCCGGGCTCGCCCGGACCTTCACCACCAAACGCGGCACCGTCGACGCCGTCCGCAGCATCGACCTGCGCGTGCGATCCGGCGAGATCCTCGGCTTCCTCGGCCCGAACGGGGCGGGCAAGACCACGACCCTGCGGATGCTCACCACGCTGCTCGCGCCCACCGGCGGCGCCGCCACGGTCGCGGGCTGCGACCTGGCCTCCGACCCGGTCGGCGTGCGGCGCGCGGTGGGGTACGTCGCCCAGTCCGGCGGCACCGATCCGCACATCTCCGTACGCGAGGAGCTGGTCACGCAGGGCCGCCTGTACCGCCTGACGAAGCCCCAGGCAGAGGCCCGTGCCCGCGAGTTGGCCGACGAACTCGGCCTGGGTGAGCTCATGGACCGCAGGACCGCGGCGCTCTCCGGGGGGCAGCGGCGGCGCCTCGACATCGCGATGGCGCTCACGCACCGCCCGGCCGTGCTCTTCCTCGACGAGCCGACGACCGGTCTCGACCCGGCGGGCCGCGCCGACCTGTGGGACCTGGTGCGCGGTCTGCGGGACGAGCACGGCACGACCGTGTTCCTCACCACGCACTACCTCGACGAGGCGGACGCCCTCGCGGACCGGATCGTCGTGGTGGACAAGGGGACCGTGGCGGCCGAGGGCACGCCGAGCGCGCTCAAGCAGACGTACGGCGGGTCGGTCGACGCGTCGTTGCAGGAGACCTTTCTGGCCATCACCGGGCGCGGCCCCGCGCCGGTGGACACGACCCCGGTGGCGGTGTGAGCACGATGAAGAACCTCGCCTCGGACACGCTCGTCGTCTTCGGCCGGTACGCCCGCCAGACCCTGTCCTCCAAGTTCCAGATGCTCTTCGGCATCCTCATGCCGCTCCTGTACCTGGTCTTCTTCGGGCCGCTGCTCACGGATCTGCCGCTCAGCGACACGGGCAGCTCCTGGCAGGTCCTCGTGCCGGGCCTGCTGCTCCAACTCGGCCTGTTCGGCGCCGCGTTCAGCGGTTTCGGCATCATCCTGGAGCAGAACCACGGCGTCGTGGAGCGGATGCGCGTGACCCCCGTCAGCCGGCTCGCGCTGCTGCTGGGCCGGGTGCTGCGCGACACCGCGCTCTTCCTCTTCCAGGCGGTGCTCCTCGTCCTGGCCGCACTGGCGATGGGCCTGCGCGCGCCGCTCGCCGGGATCCTCATCGGCTTCGCCTTCGTGGCCCTGCTCACGGTCTCCCTGGCGTCGCTCTCGTACGCGCTCGCCTTCCGGGTCCGTACGCCGCAGGAGTTCGGGCCCGTCATCAACGCGGTCACGATGCCGTCGATGCTGCTGTCCGGTCTGATGCTGCCGATGGCGCTCGCGCCGGGCTGGCTGGACGCCCTGTCGCACGTCATGCCGGTGCGCTATCTGGTGGACGCGATGCGGGACGCGTACGTGGGCGCGTACGCGACGGCCGACATGCTGTACGGGGCCGTGGTCGCCGTCGCCTTCGCCGCCTTCGCCGTGACGGTGGGCACACGGGCCTTCCGGCGGGCCTGATCACAGGGGCGGCCCGAAGGGCCTCGTACAAGGGCGGTGGTGGGCGACGGGCGGGCCTAACTACGCTGGCGGCATGGTCAACCTGACGCGCATCTACACCCGTACCGGAGACAAGGGCACCACCGCCCTCGGCGACATGAGCCGCACCGCCAAGACCGATCTGCGGATCTCGGCGTACGCGGACGCCAACGAGGCCAATGCCGTGATCGGCTCGGCGATCGCCCTGGGCGGCCTCGACGAGGAGGTCGTCAAGGTGCTCGTACGGGTGCAGAACGATCTCTTCGACGTCGGCGCCGACCTGTCGACCCCGGTCGTCGAGAACCCGGAGTACCCGCCGCTGCGTGTCGAGCAGTTCTACATCGACAAGCTGGAGGCGGACTGCGACCACTTCAACGACCAGTTGGAGAAGCTGCGCTCGTTCATCCTGCCGGGCGGCACCGCGGGAGCGGCGCTGCTGCACCAGGCGTGCACGGTGGTGCGGCGGGCGGAGCGCTCGACGTGGGCCGCCATGGAGGTGCACGGCGAGACGATGAACCCGCTGACGGCGACATACCTGAACCGCCTGTCCGACCTGCTGTTCATCCTCGCGCGGATCGCGAACAAGGAGGTCGGCGACGTGCTGTGGGTGCCGGGGGGCGAGCGCTAGCCGAGCGGCACCCCGACCGCCTCCCACGCCGCGCGGACGGCCTCGCTCTCGTCGCCGTCCGCGCCGTAGCGGGCGGCGGCTGCGCGCACGGTGGCGGCGGCCCAGGTCGCGAAGTCCGGTACGGGGTCGGGGAGTTCCCCGGTGAGGGCGTCCCACCAGATCAGGCCGGCGCGCTCCCAGGCGTGGCCGCCCAGTTCCATGGCGAGCCGGTAGAAGGCATGGCTGGGGATGCCCGAGTGGAGGTAGGGGCCCGCGCCGGGGTCGTCCACGGGTTCGTACGCGTCCATGTGCGCGATCTGCGGGTCGCTGCCGAGCACGTCGTTGTCGTACGCGGCGCCCGGCGCCTTGAGGGAGCGCAGGACTTGGCCGCCCCGCCCCGGCACGACGAGGTCGATGCCGACTCCCCAGGCCGCCCGGTCGACGCTCTGGCCCAGCGCGTACTGGAGGGTGAGGCTGCCGAGCACGTCGCGCAGGGAGATGTTCAGTGCGCCCGGCTGGCCCGCGTGCGGGAACTTCTCGAACTCGGGCCTAGCACGCCACATCTGCGTGGCGACCACCTCCATCTGCGTGAAGCGGGTGAACGTGCCCGGGATGCCGTCCCCGAAGACGCCGAACCGGCCGGCGTCCCAGTGGGCGTTGTAGTCCGTGCCGTAGTGGACCACCGCGGCGTACGGCTCCCGGGCGGCGTCCGCGGCCGCGATCCCGAGCACTTCCCTGCCGAAGCGGTCCACCGCCACGAGGGCGTCGTACACCTCGTCGACGGCGGCGTCCCCGTGCTCCGGGCCGCCGGTCCAGCGCACCGGACGCAGCCCTTCCAGGCTCTCGCGACCACCGGCGTCGAACACGACGTGCGGGGTCAGTTCGCGCGGGCCCGCGCCGGGGCGTACTTCCAGGCGGTCGCCCTTGATGACGTACGCGGGCGCGCCGGGCAGGAACGGGCCGCCCACCTGGCGCATCAAGGTGATCGGCAGCATGCCGGCGCCGCCCACGACGTTCGCGGCGGACCCCGTCCTGAGCCGCGCCGTCCAGGCGGCGATCTGCGCCTTGGGGATCTGCGCCACCGCGCCGAGCGCCTCGATCGCGGTGACCAGGTTGTCGCACGCCTCCGCGAGCAACTCGGCTCGGTCGGCGCCGGTGAAGCCGTTCTCGGCCACGTACGCCGCGAGGTCGAGGGCCTCGTAGCCGCGGCTGGCCCGCTCGAAGACGTCCCCGCGCCGCAGCCGGGCGAGAACCGGGCTCGGTTTCTCCCAGGCCGACCGGGACAGCGGCGGTGTCGACCACTGTCCGGTCTGGCGGAAGTACACCACCGCGGCGCTGTCCCTCGTCAGCTCCGCGTACACCAGCCGGGCCGCGGTCCGCGCATGCGTGCGGCCGCGCACCCACGCCCCGGTCCCCGTGGCGGCGCCGCCGCCCACCGTACCCACCAGCGCCGCGAGCAACGTACTGTCCATCCCCGCATGGTCGGCCTGCCCCTGGCACCTGCCAATGGCCCCAGGTGCGTATTTCACCTGCGCCCGGCCGGCACCGCGGGCGCCTTCTTCGGGAAGACCGTGTAGCTCAGGGCGATGATCACGTTGATCCCGATCAGGAACAGCATCCGCTGCTGCCACTGCTCCAGGGACCCGGTGTCCCCGCCGTCGCCGACGTACCAGATCGCGCCCTGCAACAGCCCCATGGCGATGACGGCCGCCGCGGTCCAGCGCGCGGCGAGCTTCCACTCGTGGATCGCGCGGGGCACCCCGTACTTGGGCGTCGACGGCGGCGGGCCGCCCGCGAAGCGGTGGGCGACGCGGACGTCGACCCACTTGACCGTGTAGTGGCCGAGCGCGATCGAGTAGCCGATGTAGACCGCGGCCAGGCCGTGCTTCCAGTCGGGCTCGGCGCCGTTCTTCAGGTCGACGGCCGTGACGACGAAGAGCAGGACCTCCAGGAGCGGCTCGCACAGCAGCACCGCGACGCTCGCCCTCGGCATCTTCGCCCAGTAGCGCAGCGCGAGGCCCGCGGCCAGCAGCACCCAGAAGCCGACCTCGCAGACGACGATCAGCGTGACGATCACGGTGGACTCCTTCCGGTCTGCCTCCAGACTCGCCGCGGAACCGGCCGTGATCATCGTCGCCAGTGAGGAAACGCGACTGCATCCTTCGATGTAGCGCGGGCCGGGACGCCTTCGTCCCGGCGCACCATGCCCGCGCCCCGCCGTACGTGTTGGATGGAGCCATGCGCCGCCCCACCCCACCGCCCCGCCCGCACCGCGACGACGTACGGATCGCCGTCGTGGGGCTGCTCGGCGGGCTCGCGCTGTGGGGCATCGGGCTCGGCATGAACACCGGCCGGCTCTTCGACGGGGCGTGGCTGCTCGTGCCGCTCGTCGTCATGGCGGGCCTCGAACTGCTGCGGCGCACGCGGCCCCGGTTCGCGGTGATCGCCGGCACGCTCGCCCTGATCGCCGACCAGTTCACCCAGGGCAGTCTGGCGACGGTCCTGATGTACACGGACCTGATGTACGCGGGCGCGCTGTACGGGACCCCGGCCGCGGCCCGCCGCCTCCCGGTCGGCACGGGCCTGGTCACGGTCGCCGTCACGCTGGGGTTCCTGGCCTGGTGGCAGCGGCCCGAGGCGATCCTCGTCGGCGTCGCGACCGGCCTCGTCTCGTTCGGGCCCGCGGCCACCGGCATGCTGGTGCGCGGCCATCGCGAGGCGGCGGCGACGGAGCGGCTGCGGGCCGAACAGACCGCGCTGCTCGCCGAGATGGACCGCGCGCAGGCGGTGACGGCGGAGCGGGCGCGGATGGCGCGCGAGCTGCACGACATGGTGGCGAACCACCTCTCGGCGATCGCGATCCACTCCACCGCCGCCCTGTCCATCGACGACGAGGCGACCACCCGTACCGCCCTGGAGACGATCCGCGAGAACAGCGTCGACGGGCTCGCGGAGATGCGCCGCCTGATCGGCATCCTGCGCGACGAGGGCGGCGACACCGAACCCGCCCCGGCGCCGACCCTGGACGGCCTCGCCGCCCTCGTCGAGCAGTCCCGTACGAACGGACTCGACGTCGTCCTGACCGTCCGCGGAGCCACCGACGCGCTCCCGGCGCCGGTCGAGCTGGCGGCGTACCGCATCGTCCAGGAGTCCCTCACGAACGCCCTGAAGCATGCCGCGCCAGGTACGGTCACGGTCGTCGTGGAGCGCGCGGACGACCGGGTCGAGGTGCGGGTCAGCAGCCCGTACGGGGACCGGGACGGGCCGCGCGCGCCCGGCTCGGGCGCCGGGCTCGTCGGCATGCGGGAGCGGGCGGCGCTGCTCGGCGGCACGTTCGAGGCGGGCCCCGAGGACGCGAAGACCTGGATGGTGCGGGCCACCCTCCCCCTCGAACACCCCGACCCTGAAAGAGAGTTGCCGTGATCCGCGTGCTCGTCGCCGAGGACCAGTCCGCCGTACGGGCCGGACTCGTCCTCATCCTGAACAGCGCACCCGACATCGAGGTGGCCGGCGAGGCCGAGGACGGCGAGCGGGCGGTGGAACTGGCCCGGGAGCTGCGGCCCGACCTGGTCCTCATGGACGTACAGATGCCGCGCCTGGACGGGGTTTCGGCCACCCGCGCGGTGGTCGACGAAGGCCTCGCGGACGTCCTCGTCCTGACCACCTTCGACCTGGACGCGTACGTCTTCGGCGCGCTGCGTGCGGGCGCGGCCGGCTTCCTGCTCAAGAACACCGACGCGAAGGACCTGATCCAGGCCGTGCGGACGGTCGCGCGCGGCGAGGGCCTGATCGCGCCGGCGGTGACCCGGCGCCTGATCGCCGAGTTCGCCCGGCCCGCGCAGGCCGAGAGGACCGCTCCCCCACCGGAGTTGGAGACCCTGACCCGACGCGAGCGCGAGGTCTTCGACCGTCTCGGGGAGGGCCTGTCCAACGCGGAGATCGCGGACCGGCTCGACATGGCCGAGGCGACGGTGAAGACCCATGTGAGCCGCCTGCTCGGCAAGTTGAACCTGCGCAGCCGGGTGCAGGCCGCGGTGCTCGCCCAGGAAGTTGGCCGAAACCCGTAATTGGTTTAGACCTTGACCGATGGTCCAGACCTTTCTATTCTCACCGCACTGCGGTGAGCACATCCCCCCACTCAGGTGCTCATGGGCGTCGCAGGGATCCACCCCCATCACGGACCCCGAAACACCCGAGGAGCACCCCCGATGCGCTCAAGTGACGTACCCAGAAAGCGACTTCGCCACAGAACGACCGCCGCCCTGGCCACCCTCGTCCTCCCGGCCGCCGCCCTCACCTCCGTCACGGCCCTCGCCACCCCGTCCCACGCCGCCGCCGAGGCCACCGCCGTCACGGCGACGTACGCCAAGACCCAGGACTGGGGCACCGGCTTCGAGGGCAAGTGGACGATCAAGAACTCCGGTACCACGTCGGTCAGTTCGTGGACCGTCGAGTGGGACTTCCCGTCCGGTACGAAGGTGACCTCGGCCTGGGACGCGACCGTCACCAACTCGGCCGACCACTGGACCGCCAAGAACCTCTCCTGGAACGGGACGCTCGCCCCCGGCGCCTCGGTCTCCTTCGGGTTCAACGGCTCCGGCTCCGGCGCCCCCTCAGGCTGCAAGCTCAACGGCGCCTCCTGCGACGGCGGCGACGTGCCCGGCGACGCGGCGCCCTCCGCGCCCGGCACCCCGACCGCCTCCTCCATCACCGACACCTCGGCGAAGCTCTCCTGGTCGGCCGCCACCGACGACAAGGGCGTCAAGAACTACGACGTCCTGCGCGACGGCGCCAAGGTCGCGACGGTGACGGGCACGACGTACACCGACAGCGGCCTCACCGCCGGCACCGACTACTCGTACACGGTCCAGGCCCGCGACACCGCCGACCAGACCGGCCCCGTGTCGGCTTCGGTCAAGGTCCACACCACGGGAGGCGGCGGCACCGACCCGGGCCCCGGCACCGGCGGCAAGGTCAAGATGGGGTACTTCACCGACTGGGGCGTCTACGGCCGCCAGTACTACCCCAAGAACCTGGAGACCTCCGGCTCGGCCGCGAAGGTCACGCACATCAACTACGCGTTCGGCAACGTGCAGAACGGCCAGTGCACGATGGGCGACGCGTACGCCGACACGGACATGGCGTACACCGCGGCCAACTCCGTCTCCGGCGTCGCCGACACCTGGGACCAGCCGCTGCGCGGCGCGTTCAACCAGCTGCGCCAGCTCAAGGCCAAGCACCCCGGCCTGAAGATCATCTGGTCCTTCGGCGGCTGGACCTGGTCCGGCGGCTTCGGCCAGGCCGCACAGAACCCGGCCGCGTTCGCCGACTCCTGCTACAAGCTGGTCGAGGACCCGCGCTGGGCCGATGTCTTCGACGGCATCGACATCGACTGGGAGTACCCGAACGCGTGCGGCCTTTCCTGTGACACGTCCGGCCAGGACGCCCTCAAGAAGCTGACGACCGCGCTCCGCTCGAAGTTCGGCAGCAGCAACCTGGTCACGGCCGCCATCACCGCCGACGCCTCCGCCGGCGGCAAGATCGAGAAGAACGACTACGCGGGCGCCGCCCAGTCCCTCGACTGGTACAACGTCATGACCTACGACTTCTTCGGCGCGTGGGCGGCCAAGGGCCCGACGGCCCCGCACTCCCCGCTCACCTCGTACTCCGGCATCCCGCAGGAGGGCTTCGACTCCGCTGACGCGATAGCCAAGTTGAAGGCCCAGGGCGTCCCGGCGTCCAAGCTCCTGCTCGGCATCGGCTTCTACGGCCGCGGCTGGACCGGCGTCACACAGAAGGAGCCCGGCGGCACGGCGACGGGCCCGGCGGCCGGTACGTACGAGCAGGGCATCGAGGACTACAAGGTCCTCAAGACGAAGTGCCCCGCGAACGGCACGGTGGCCGGCACGGCCTACGCGTACTGCGGCTCCGACTGGTGGTCCTACGACACCCCGGCGACGATCGGCTCGAAGATGACCTGGGCGAAGTCGCAGGGTCTGGGCGGCGCGTTCTTCTGGGAGTTCTCGGGAGACACGTCGAACGGTGAACTGGTCAGCGCGGTGGCCTCCGGCCTGAACTAGGCCCCACAGCGAAGCCGGGCTCCACGGGAACGCCCCCCGTGGGCCCGGCTTCTTCATGCCGTCATCCGGCCGCGGGCCGGTGGGGGCTGGTCGCGCAGTTCCCCGCGCCCCTGAAGGCGAGCGGCTTCGCCGCTCAGCCTTTATCGGGGAAATGCGCGCGCAGCGCAGGCATTTCAGGGGCGCGGGGAACTGCGC